>NZ_JAWDIE010000023.1:0-43759 GCF_037688875.1 Amphibiibacter pelophylacis | reverse complement strand
CGCCGCTGGCTGGAGGCCGCCGTCGTGGGCCTGGGCCTGTGCCCCTTCGCCAAGCCGGTGCTCGACGCGGGACGCCTGCACCTGACAGTGTCGGCCGCCCGCGACGAAGACGCTGCGCTGGCCGATCTCCAGACCGAGCTGCAGGCCCTGGCGGACCTGCCCGCCAGCACGCGCGACACCACGCTGCTGGTGCTGCCGCACCTGTGGCCGGATTTTCTGGATTTCAACCAGTTTCTCGACGCAACCGATGCGCTGCTTGAAGCGCTGGAGCTGGACGGCATTTTCCAGATTGCGCCGTTTCACCCCGGCTTTGTCTTCGCGGGCGAGCCCGAAGACGATATGAGCCACTGCACCAACCGCTCGCCCTATCCCACGCTGCATCTGCTGCGCGAAGACAGCCTGGCCGAAGCGATTGAATCCTATGCCGCACGCCGCGGCGATACGGATCGTATTTATGAACAGAATATCCGTCATCTGCGAGGGTTGGGGGTGGCGGGTTGGCAAACACTTTTTTCACATCCTAAGGTGTGATTTTTTTCCAACAAAAGACCTGGCTTTTGACTCGGGCAAGGGCTTGCAGGGCTTGGATATTTCCGTCTGATGCGAGACATTCAAACCTGACATTCACAAGGAAACCCCATGAAAAAGAACACGCTGGCGCTGTTTAGCAGCCTCTCTCTGTCTGTGATGCTGGCAGCTTGTGGGGGCGGAGGCTCCTCCGAAGACACCCGGGCAGTCCCCGCCGCTTGGGACGGGACGTGGGCGAGCCCCGAACCTTGCACCCCAAGCTACCCTCGAACCGATTCTTCGGGGGATTATTATGATGCGGGCGCAATGTTCATCAGCAATAGCACAGATCAAACTTTGATACTCAAAGAAATTGCTTACACGGATGATAAATGCACTCAAAAAGCAGGCGCCCTCGAAGTCACCTTCGATGGCAGCCAGTTCAAGCAGGCCTCGTTCGATGGCTATCAGAACGCACGAACCGGCGTAATAACCGTCAGCAATGTAAAAATCAGTTCTGATGGCGATGGCAGCGGATTTACGCTGAATCCAGAACCCATTTACAAGGGCGCACAAAACAACCAAAGTTTCGGCATCAATGCCAGCGGGCAACTGTGCGGAGCTTCCAGCAACGGCGACCTTAAAGTGGCTCCCAATATGGCCAAAGCTGGTTGCGGAAACAAACAGAAGTAATCAACTCTTTCAAGCTCAAGAAAATCTCATGAAAACGAATACATTGGCCTTGTTGAGTGCAGTCTCTCTGTCTGTGTTGCTGGCGGCTTGCGGGGGCGGGGGCAGTAGTACGGCCACAACCAGCACCGGAACAACAACAGCTGACGTAGGAAGCACAAGCACCCCTAGCACGAATACTGGCGTGGCTGATACCGGGATAGCAACTGGCACGACGGGGACAACCGGCACAGGCACTTCCACCGATTCAAGCAGTGGAACACCGGACCAACCAGCTGCACACCCTCCAGGCCTTCCTGCTTCATGGGCGGGAAGCTATATTTTCACTTCGACCTGCGAGCCCTCATTCAGCAAGAGCGGCGGGGGCACTTATTATGGTGACGGCACTTTGCTCACAGTTGATGTCAAGGCACAGACTATCGCCGGAAAAGATATTCAATACAGTGATGATCAGTGCACGCAAAAAGCTGGGGCGATAGTCACCACAATTTCACTCCAGCAACTTCAATCTCCCACTGTGGAAAGCTACCAGGATGTCCAGACCGGAGTATCAACGGTGATCAGCCAAACCTCTGGCGATGATGGGAGTGGCGTCGGATTTTTTCCTGCAGCAGCGCCAACCGATCACACGGGAATTCAGCGTAAATTCACCGCAGGATTGAACAGCAAAGGTTCACTCTGCCTTGCAGACAGCCGCACGAACACGACGGATGATCTGAGTACCGCCGATTGTGCTATTCGTGATGATGGGAATTTTTCCAAGCCGGTCGATACAGGGGCAGCCGTTCCAGCCTTCTGGTCGGGCAAATGGGTGGCCCCCATGGCCTGCCACAGAACCTATGATCGCCGGAGTGACTCCGGCTATGGTTCCTATTATGAAAACCAAGCCAATCTGACTTTCAATAGCACAGACAACACAGTTAGCGTGGAAGATATTCTGTACAGCGACAATCAATGCACCAGCAAAGCGGGCTCAATCCGTTATGTCGCCGATACCAGCCAGCTTCAACAAGTCACTCAGGAAGGCTATGTCATTGCACGCAGAGGCACCTTGACAGAAACCACAGCCACTTCCGACAGTTCGCTGGATTTGAAGTCACCGGTGACCGCCGGGAGCCCGTCGATTCTCGCAGGGATCAAACCCAACGGAACGCTGTGCGTGACTCCCGTCAACCCCAGTGGGACGGGCACGCAGACCATCTGCTACACCAAGCAATAACCCACTGACTCAAAATCAGAACAGCAAGGAAACCCCATGAAAAACAACACCCTTGCGCTGCTCAGCGCCGCATGCCTGTCTGTGCTGCTGGCCGCCTGTGGGGGCGGTGGAAGCAGTGACTCGACATCGACCGCCAGCTCAAACGCTATCCCGGCCTCATTTGATGGCACGTGGGTGTACACCGTCCCTTGTGAATCGACATACAAGCGAAGCACCGTCGCAGCGAACGGCGACAGCTATTACTACGGCAATGGCAACGCCATCACGATTGATAGCACTGCAAATACATTGACCACCAAAGAGGTCATCTACAGCGACAACACCTGCGCCAGCAAAGCTGGCTTGGCCACCTTCACTGATGCTCTCAGTGAAGTCAAGCCAAGTTCGGCCAGCGGATATACGGACGTCCGAACCGGAATAGCGACCAACACCGGCATTACCTATGGCAGGGATGGTGGAAGTGGTATTGCGCTACAGGATGCACCCAGCAAAAATGGAGCGCAACTGCAGTTTGTGGCAGGGTTTGCGGCAGACGGCAAACTGTGTGCACGCTTGAGCAATTTGGGCACCCCGCAGGACATCACAAAGGCCAACTGCGGCGTCAAGCAGTAAGCAGCTTCTCCAACCGCTCCCCCAGCTCCTGCCGCAGGCGCTGGGCCAGCGGCGCGGCCAGCCAGCGGCGAAGCAGGGCTGGGTCGCGGGAGGCGTGGAAGTGGTCGCTGAACAGGTCGGTCATGCCGATGCGGTCGCCCGCAAACGGCGTCATCTGCACGGCGTCGCCCGGCGTCAGAAAGCCACCCTCCAGCACGCGGCAGTACACGCCCGGGCGCCCCACGTCGCGAAAGCGCTTCACAAAACCGGGGTCGTCCATGTGCTGCGCCAGCGTGGCGCAGGGGAAGCGCGGCGCGGTCACCTCCAGCAGCACCTCCTGGATCTGCAGGCGGTCGCCCACGGCCAGATCGCGGCTGTCCAGCCCGGACACGGTCAGGTTCTCGCCCAAGGTCCCGGGCGGCAGGGTGCGGCCCAGCAGTTCGGACCACGCGGCGTAATCGGGTTCGCCATAGACATAAACCGCCTGATCGGGGCCGCCATGGACGCTCCGGTTGCACACCGCATCGCCCATCAGGCCCTGCGCGTCGAGGAGAACCGGCCCGGCAACCGGCTTTTTGGCGATGCCGCTGGGGCTTTTGTGTCCAGGCAGCGGCTGCGCCTGGCCCAGGTTGATGCTGGCAAGAATCATGAATCGTCCTTCAGTGAAAATCGTCCGGCCTGCAGGTCAGCCTACAGGCCGACGCCCCGGTGGTAACCGCCGTGGCCGTAGAGCAAAGGCTCTCCGCTGTGGCTGTGGCAGGCGGTGACGCGGCCGATCAGGATGTGGTGGGAGTGCCGGGTCAGCAGCTCTTCCACCTCGCAATCCAGCCAGGCCAGAGCGCCAGACAGGATGGGCGGCGAATCGGCGCTGTTCTGGCGCCACAGGCCCTCCTGGAAACGCGCTGCGCCCCGGTGACCGCCGAGGCCCGCGAAGCGGTCAGCGATGTCGCGCTGGTCGTCGCGCAGCACATTGACGGCGAAGCGCCGCGTGCGCGCCACCATCTGCCCCGAGGACGAGCTGGCGTTGCACGCCACCAGCAGCGCGGGCGGCTCGGCGCTGAGCGAGGTCACCGAGGTGGCGGTGAAGCCACCGCGCTCCGGGCCGTCGTCCATGGTGACGATGCACACCCCGCTGAACAGGGTGCGCATGCACGATTTGAACGCGGCAGTCAGGTCGGTGGGGTCGGTCATGGTGGCAAGGGCGCAAAGGTGCGGGGAGTATGCCTCAGCGTCCCTTCCCATGCAGCACAATGCGCGCAAGACCTGACCCGACCGGAGCCCGATCATGACTTCTGCCCCTGTGACCACCGCCGCCCTGATTGGCGTGCCCACCGACGTGGGCGCTGGCGTGCGCGGCGCCTCGATGGGCCCCGAGGCCCTGCGCGTGGCCGGACTGCAGACCGCGCTGGAGCATCAGGGCCTGCGTGTCATCGACACCGGCAACCTGTCCGGCCCGGCCAACCCCTGCCTGCCGCCGCAGGATGGCTACCGGCACCTGGCCGAAAACATCGCCTGGAACCGCAGCCTGTATGACGCCACGCTGGCACAGCTGCGCCTGGGACATCTGCCCATCATGCTGGGCGGCGATCACTGCCTGGCCATCGGATCGATCAGCGCGGTGGCCCGCCACTGCCGCGACACCGGCCGCAAACTGCGCGTGCTGTGGCTGGACGCCCACGCCGATTTCAACACCAGCGCGCTGACGCCATCAGGCAACGTCCACGGCATGCCGGTCGCCTGCCTGTGCGGTTTTGGCCCCGACGGGTTGACCACGCTGGCGGGCGCGGCACCGGCCATCGCGCCGCACGAGGTGCGCCAGATCGGCATCCGCAGCGTGGATGCGGGCGAGAAGCGCTTCGTCCACGAGCAGGGGCTGGATGTCTACGACATGCGCGCCATCGACGAGCTGGGCATGCGCGCCGTGATGGAACGCGCACTGGACGGCATGGACGACAGCACCCACCTGCACGTGAGTTTCGATGTCGATTTCCTCGATCCGTCGATGGCGCCCGGCGTCGGCACCACGGTGCGCGGCGGGCCCGATTACCGCGAGGCGCACCTGTGCATGGAGATGATCCACGGCAGCGGGCGCCTGGGCTCGCTGGACATTGTCGAGCTCAACCCCGCGCTGGACGTGCGCAACCAGACCGCCGAAGTCGCCGTTGATCTGGTCGAATCGCTGTTTGGCAAATCGACGCTGATGCGGCGGTGAGCCACGGCGCCTTTCCTTCTTTTTGATCCCCCACCCCCGAAAGCCCACCATGACGCTTGCTGAAATCTGCCTCCTTGTCGCCTGTTTCCTGCCCATCGTCTGCGCGGGCCTGGCCAAGCGCCAGGGTTTTGGTCGCCCGCCGGCGGACGGGGGCTACGACAACAGCAACCCGCGCGAATGGACGGCCCGCCAGCAAGGCGCCGCCGCCCGCGCCAACGCGGCGCAGATGAACAGCTTCGAGGCCCTGCCCCTCTTCATCGCCGCCGTGCTGGTGGCGCAGCAGCATGGTGCTGCGCAAGGGGCGGTCAACGCGCTGGCGCTGGCTTTTGTGGCGCTGCGCGTGGCCTACATCTGGGCCTATATCAGCGACCGCGCCACGCTGCGCTCGGTCCTGTGGGCCGTGGCCTCGGCCTGCGCGGTACTCCTTTTCTTCGTCTGATCACCGGGAGAATGCATGAACCAGCCCTGGAACGCCCAGCAGTACACCACCCACGCGGCCTTTGTCCCCGAACTGGGCCAGCCCGTGCTGGACTGGCTGGCCCCGAAACCCGGCGAACAGATTCTGGATGTGGGCTGCGGCGACGGGGCTCTGACGCTGCGCCTGCAGCAGGCGGGTGCGCAGGTGGTGGGCGTGGACGCCAGCCCCGACATGATCGCCACCGCACAGGCCCGGGGGCTGGACGCGCAAGTGATGGATGGCGCTGCGCTGAACTTTGAGCCGCGCTTTGACGCCGTCTTCAGCAACGCCGCGCTGCACTGGATGCTGAAGCCGGACGCCGTCATCGCAGGCGTGGTGCGGGCGCTCAAACCCGGCGGGCGCTTTGTCGCTGAAATGGGCGGTGCGGGCAACATCGCCGCGCTGCTGCAGGCCATGCAGGAGACCTTTGCGCAGCACCCGGAGTTTGGGGCCTTCGACAACCCCTGGTTCTTCCCCAGCCCGGACGATTACGCCGCGCGGCTGCAGGCGCACGGCCTGAATGTGCGCCGCATCGCGCTGATCCCGCGGCCCACGCCGCTGGCGTCGGGGCTGCGCGAATGGCTGGTCACCTTCAGCGCGGGCATCACGCGCCGCCTGGACGAGGCGCAAAAAACGCGCTTCCAGGACGAAGTCTGCGAGCGCCTGCGCCCGCAGCTCTGGGACGGCCAGCAGTGGGTCGCCGACTACGTGCGCCTGCGCTTCATCGCCGATCTGGCGTGATCTGTCCGGATCAGCGTGCCGCGCCCACTGCGCCGGACACGAACTGGTCGATCGGCTTGCGCTGGCGCGGCGCGGTGTCGCGCGCGGCCAGGGCCTCGGGCAGGCTGCTGGCCTGACCCGCGTAGCCAATGACCATGGCGGTGACCGCCACCGTGCCTTCGGGCAGGGCCAGGCGCTCGCGCGCCACGTCGGGCAGGATGCCGGCCATCTGGTGCGCCGACAGCCCCAGGTGCGTGGCCTGCGCCAGCAGGTTGCCCACAGCCAGGCCCAGGTCGTGCTCGGCGCAGCGGTTGGGTTGGCCCGTGGCGGCCAGGCTCTGGCGCACCAGGTTGAGCACCAGCACCGGCGCATTCTGGGCCCAGACGCGGTTGGGTTCGACCAGGCAATCCAGCAGCGTCGCGTGCAGATCGTCCCCCTGGCGGGCGACGACAAACTGCCAGGGCTGCTCGTTGAACGCGGAGGGCGCCCAGCGTGCGGCCTCAAACAGCGCGTACAGATCGGCGTCCGCTACGGGCGTGCTGGCCCAGGCGTAGGGGCTCCAGCGCTGGCTGAGCACCGGCAGGATGTCGTGATCGGGGGTGGGGAGTTTGGGGTTCATGTGCGTAGCATAGCCCGGCCACAAAGCAGCCTGGGCCGTGGGGGCAAAGCCTCAGCGCAGGATGACCGTGCGCTGGCCGTTGACGAACACGCGCCGCTCGACCACCAGGCGCACGGCGCGCTCCAGCACCAGACTTTCGGTGTGGCGGCCGACGTGCAGAAACTGTTCGGGCAGGCAGGTGTGGTCCACGCGCTCCAGCGCCTGTTCGATGATGGGGCCTTCGTCCAGATCGGGCGTGACGAAGTGCGCCGTCGCGCCGATCAGCTTGACGCCGCGCGCGTGCGCCTGCTCGTAAGGGCGCGCGCCCTTGAATCCCGGCAGGAAGGAGTGGTGGATGTTGATGGCCCGGCCCTGCAGCGTGCGGCACAGGCCATCGCTGAGCACCTGCATGTAGCGCGCCAGCAGCACGAACTCGGCGCCCGTCTGCTCGATCAGCGCCAACAGCGCGGCCTCCTGCGCGGGCTTGGTTTCGGGGGTGATGGGCAGGTGGTGAAAGGGCACGCCTTCGGCCTGCACCAGCGGCTGCAGCAGCGTGTGGTTGGACACCACACCCACCACACGCATGTTCAGCCCGGCGCTGCTGATCTGGGTGAACAGCTCTTTCAGGCAGTGATCGGTTCTGGACACCATGATCAGCACCGGCACCGGCGTGTCCTTGCTGTAGACCCGCCCGCACGATCCGGCAAACGGCGCCAGGCGCTGGTTGAGCGTCGCTTCCAGCGCCTGAATGTCGGGCGTGGGGCTGGGTGGCAGCCGCACCTGCGTGCGCAGGTAAAAGCGCGTGGTCAGCACGTCATCGAACACCGAGAATTCTTCGATGTAGGCGCCAAGCTCTTCCAGCAGGGCCGTGACGGCGGCGACCTGGCCCCGCGCGCTGGGCCCTTCCAGGGTCAGGATGAAGCGCGGGTCGGCGCAGGCCTGCGCGGCCGAAGAGGCGCTCATGGCAGGGTCTCCAGCGCAGCGGCGGGAGTGATCGCTGGTGGGCGGACGCGCACCGCGCCTGCGCTGCAACGCTCGATCAGCAGCGCGACATAGCCCCGGAAGCTGTTGCGCACCAGCACCTCGAAACGCGGCTCGTCCTGCGTCTGCCAGAGCCAGACCGAGGCCTTGAAGAACACCGACCCGGCGCTTTGGCCCACACGAAACTGGCGCGGGTGCAGATCGAGTGGACAGCCCTGGGCCAGCAGTTCGCGCGCTCCTGCGCCCGCCAGCTCCAGCACGGTGTAGCCGCCGCTGACATCCGTGACGGCCACGTGCTGCCCGGCCAGCGCCTGGCGCAGGCGCAGTTCCAGCGCAGCGGCGGTGTCATAGCGGCTGAGCACAAACCAGTCGTCCGGCCCGGCCCAGATCAGGCGCAGTCCGGCCTGCGCCCCAGCGTCCAGATTGGCGCTGCACGCGGCCACAGGCAGATCAGCGCCCAGCGCCTGGCGCACGCCATCGCGAAAGGCCGCGTCATCGGGGTTGCCGCGCAGGTTGAGGATGGCGGCACAGGTCTGCCAAGCGGCGGTCAAATCAGTGGGATCAGGCATTCTGGCGCTCCGATTTCGGATCAAAAAAGACGGGGCTGACCACCGTGGCGGTCACATTGCGCCCATCGCGCAGGGCGACCTGCACGGTTTCGCCCATGCGACCCAGGCCGGCCTTGAGCAGCGCCATGGCGATGGATCGGCCCAGTGTCGGGCTGGCGTAGCTGGACGTGACATGGCCTTGCATGGGCGTGAGCGCGGGCGGCGGCTGGAAGGGCCCGGCCAGAATCTGCGCGCCTTCGGGCAGCACCAGCGCCGGGTCTTCGGTCAGCAGGCCGACCAGCTGCTTGCGGTCGCTGCGCGCGGTATCGCTGCGGGTCAGCGAACGCCGTCCCAGAAAATCCTTGGTCTTCGAGACCATGCCGCCCATACCCAGATCGACCGGCGTGACCGACCCATCGGTGTCCTGGCCGACGATGACAAAGCCCTTCTCGGCGCGCAGCACGTGCATGGTTTCGGTGCCGTAGGGCGTGATCCCGTAAGCCCGGCCTTCGGCGTGAATCGCCTTCCAGACGTGCAGGCCGTGCTGCCAGGGCACGCTGATTTCGTAGCTGCGCTCGCCCGAGAAGCTGATGCGCATGATGCGCGCCGCCACCCCGGCCACCGTGCCTTCGCGGTAGGACATGAAGGGGAAGGCGGCATCGTCAAAATCAACATCCGGGCACAGCGCGCGGATCACGTCGCGGCTTTTCGGCCCGACCACGGCGGTCGTCGTCCAGTGGTCGGTCACCGAAGTGAGGTAGACCTTGAGATGCGGCCATTCGGTCTGCAGCCAGCGCTCCATCCAGGCCAGCACGCGCGCCGCGCCGCCGGTGGTGGTGTGCATGAGGAAGTGGTTCTCGGCAATGCGCACCGTCACGCCATCGTCAAAGACCATGCCGTTCTCGTCCAGCATGAAGCCGTAACGGCACTTGCCGACCTCCAGCTTGCTCCAAGCGTTGCAGTAAAGCCAGTTGAGGAAGGTGGCCGAATCCGGGCCCTGAATGTCGATTTTGCCCAGCGTGGACGCGTCCAGCGTGCCCACCGCGTTGCGCACGGCCAGCACCTCGCGGTGAACGGCGGCGTGCAGATCCTCGCCCTGCTTCGGATAGTACCAGGGCCGCTTCCACTGGCCGACATCCTCGAACAGGGCGCCGTGCTGCACATGCCACTCGTGCATGGCGGTGAAGCGCATGGGATCGAAAACCGCGCCCAGCTCGACCCCGGCCACGGCGCCAAAAGTGACCGGCGTGTAGTTGGGCCGGAAGGTGGTGGTGCCCACCTGCGGAATGGGCTTGCCCATGGCCTGCGCCGCAATGCCCATGCCGTTGATGTTGCCCGTCTTGCCCTGGTCGGTGCCAAAGCCCATGGCGGTGTAGCGCTTGATGTGCTCGATGGATTCAAAGCCCTCGCGCACCGCCAGCAGGATGTCGGACGCGGCCACATCGTTCTGGAAATCGACAAACTGCTTGGGCGCGCGGCTGGGCTTGCGCGGGTGGGGCACCAGCCACAGCGGGCGGATGGGATCGAGCTGCTGCGCCTCGATGACGGGCTCGGCAGGCGCGGAACCGGGCTCGAAGCCCGCCGCCTGCGCTGCGGCCAGACCCTGCTCCAGCCCCTGGCGTGCGCAGGCCAGCAGGCCCTCGCCACCGCCACAGGCGCCCGCCCAGCGCTCGCCCTGAAAAGGCTTGCCGGGCGTGAAGGCCTGCAGCGACTCGTTCCAGACCGCCTTGTTGCCCGCCTGGCTGTGCAGGTGGATGACGGGATTCATGCCGCCCGACATGGCCAGCAGGTCGCAGCCTAGGGTGCGCTGCGGGCCGGTCAGCGCGCCCGTGGCGTCCAGGTTCTGGACGCGCACTGACTGCACCTGGCGCCGCCCCACGGCCTCGGTGACCACGCTGGACCACTGCACCGCGATCCCGGCCTGGACGGCCCGGGCGGGCAGCGTGCCGCTGGATCGCGGACGCGCATCGAGCACCTGCACGCTGGCCCCGGCGGCCTTGAGCGCCAGCGCGGCGTCATAGCCGTGGTCGTTGTTGGTGAAGACCAGCGCCTGCTGCCCCGGCAGCACGGCGTAGCGCCGGATGTAGGTGCTGACTGCCGACGCCAGCAGGATGCCGGGCAGATCGTTGTTGGCAAAAACCAGGGTGCGCTCGTGCGCGCCGGTGCACAGCACGACTTCGCGGGCGCGCACGCGCCACAGGCGCTCGCGGCAGTGCGGCTGCTGTTCGGGCTCCAGGTGGTCGGCGCGGCGCTCGGCCAGCGTCACAAAGTGGTGATCGTGGAAGCCAAACGCGGTGGTGCGGCGCAGCACACGCACCTCGGGCAGGGCCGACAGACGCTGCAGCGCCTGCGCCACCCACTGTGCGGCGGGCTGGCCGTCCAGCGTCTCGTCGCTGGACAGCAGCCAGCCGCCGGGCTCGGACTGCTCGTCGCACAGGATGACGCGCGCCCCCGCCTCGCCCGCCGCCAGCGCAGCGCACAGTCCGGCCACACCGCCGCCGACAACCAGCACGTCGCAGTGCGCGAACTGCTTGTCGTAGTGCGCCGGGTCGGCCTCGGTCGGCGAAGACCCCAGGCCACTGGCGGCGCGGATGTGTTTCTCGAAAAACTGCCATGCCGCCTGCGAGGCCATGAAGGTCTTGTAATAGAAGCCCGCCGGAATCAGGCGCGAAAACCAGCCGTTGACCGCGCCCACGTCAAACTCCAGGCTGGGCCGGGCGTGAACCGACTGGGCGATCAGGCCATCGACCAGTTCGACCTCGGTCATGCGGGCGTTCGGCACGGTGCGGTTGCCGCCAAACAGCTGGACCAGGGCATTGGGCTCCTCGACGCCGCTGCCCAGCAGGCCGCGCGGGCGGTGGTATTTCCAGCTGCGCGCCACGAGGCGTGTGCCGCTGGCCAGCAGCGCCGAAGCCAGTGTGTCGCCCCGATAGCCGGTGCAGGCTTTGCCGTTGAAGGTGAACTGGATGGTTCGGCTGCGGTCCAGGCGGCCGCCCTGGTTCAGGCGCTGGCTCATGGCTGTTCTCCGGCGGACAGGTCGGGCGCAGTTTCGCCGATCTTCCAGGTGGCGTGGATGCGGTAGCTGACGGTATCGCGCAGGGCGTTGAACCAGCGCCCGCAGCCGCTGGCGTGGCGCCACTGTTCGTGGTGCAGGCCTTTGGGGTTGTGGCGCATGAAGACGTAATCGCCCCAGGCCTCGTCCGTCATCGCGTCGGTGTCCAGCGGGCGCACGATGCTGCCTTCGCCGCCGCAGATGAACTCGATTTCGGCCCGGCGTCCGCACCAGGGGCAGGGAATTTCCAGCATGGCGACTCCTTCAGTGGGCCACGGCTGCAGCGCCGTGTTCGTCGATCAGATGGCCGCTGTAAAAGCGGTCCAGCGCAAAAGCCGCGTTGAGCGCGTGCGGCTGGTCGGTGGCCACGGTGTGCGCCATGACCCAGCCCGATCCGGGCGTGGCCTTGAAACCGCCCGTGCCCCAGCCGCAGTTGATGTACAGCCCCTTCACCGGCGTGCGGCTGATGATGGGACAGGCGTCGGGCGAGACATCGACAATGCCGCCCCACTGCCGGTTCATGCGCACGCGCGAGAAAATCGGGAACATCTCCACGATGGCCTGCAGCGTGTGCTCGATGGTGTGATAGCTGCCGCGCTGGCCGTAGCCGCTGTACTGGTCGATGCCCGCGCCGATGACCAGATCGCCCTTGTCGGACTGGCTGATGTAAGCGTGAATGGCGTTGCTCATGACCACCGTCGGGAAAATCGGCTTGAGCGGCTCGGACACCAGCGCCTGCAGCGGGTGGCTTTCGATGGGCAGGCGGATGTCGGCCATGGCCGCCAGCACGCTGCTGTGCCCGGCGGCGACCAGCGCGACCTTGGGCGTCTTGATGAAGCCCTGCGCTGTCTCCAGCCCCACCACCGCGCCGTTCTCGCGCCGGATGCCCGTCACCTCGCAGTTCTGGATGATGTCCACGCCACGCGCATCGGCGGCGCGGGCAAAGCCCCAGGCGACGGCGTCGTGTCGCGCCACGCCTGCACGCGGCTGCCAGGACGCGCCCAGCACCGGGTAGCGCGTCTGCAGGTTGATGAAGGGGACGATGGCCTTGATCTGCGCCGGGCTGAGCACCTCGGCGTCCACGCCGTTGAGCCGGTTGGCGCCCACGCGCCGTTCGATGTCGCGCATGTCCTGCAGGGTGTGACCCAGGTTCATCACGCCGCGCTGGCTGAACATCACGTTGTAGTTGATGTCCTGCGAGAGCCCCTCCCACAGCTTCATCGCCTTTTCGTAGAGCTGGGTGGATTCGTCCCAGAGGTAATTGGAGCGCACGATGGTGGTGTTGCGCGCCGTGTTGCCGCCGCCCAGGTAGCCGCGCTCCAGCACCGCGATGCGGCGCATTCCGTGCTCCTTGGCCAGATAGTAGGCCGTGGCCAGGCCGTGGCCGCCGCCGCCCACGATGACGGCGTCGTATTCGCTGCGCGGCTGCGGCGAGCGCCACTGGCGCTGCCAGCCCTCGTGATAGCTCACGGCATTGCGCAGCAGGGACCAGATCGAAAAATGTTGCATGCTGGTGCTCCTAGCACTCGACGATGTTGACAGCCAGACCGCCCCGGGCGGTTTCCTTGTATTTGGTTTTCATGTCCGCGCCGGTCTCGCGCATGGTTTTGATGACCTTGTCCAGACTGACGTGGTGAACGCCGTCGCCGCGCATCGCCATGCGCGCCGCGTTGAGCGCCTTCACCGCCGCAATCGCGTTGCGCTCGATGCACGGAATCTGCACCAGTCCGCCGACCGGGTCGCAGGTCAGGCCCAGGTGGTGCTCCATACCGATCTCGGCGGCGTTCTCGACCTGCTCCGGCGTGCCGCCCATGACCGCGCACAGCGCTCCGGCCGCCATGGAGCAGGCCACGCCCACTTCGCCCTGGCAGCCGACTTCGGCACCGCTGATGCTGGCGTTTTCCTTGTAGAGCAGCGCGATTGCCGCCGCCGTCAGCAGGAAATCGACCACCTGCGCCTCGTTGATCATCGGGCCAAAGCGCGTGGCGTAATGCAGCACCGCCGGGACGATGCCAGCCGCGCCGTTGGTTGGCGCCGTGACCACGCGCCCGCCCGCCGCGTTTTCCTCGTTGACCGCCAGGGCGTAGAGGTTGACCCAATCCAGCACCTGCAGCGGATCGCGCAGCGCGGCCTCGGGGTGAGCGCAGAGCTGGCGGTGCAGCTCGGCGGCGCGGCGGCGCACCTTGAAGCCGCCGGGCAGCACGCCCTCCGTGGCGCAGCCGCGCCGCACGCAGGCCTGCATCACCGCCCAGATTTCCAGCAGGCCGCTGCGCACGGCATCCTTGCGCCGCCAGGCCTGCTCGTTGCGCATCATCACGCCCGCGATGCTCAGGCCGGTGGTGCGGCACTGCGCCAGCAGCTCGGCGCCGGTGCGAAAAGGGTGCGGAAGCACGCGATCGTCAGGCACCAGGGCGGGCGAACCGGCCGCATCGGGCTGGACGACAAAGCCGCCCCCCACCGAGTAGTAGGTCTTTTGCAGCAGCGGGTGGCCCGCAGCGTCCCAGGCCGTGATGCGCAGGCCGTTGGAGTGAAACGGCAGCGTCTCCCGACGCAGGAAGATCAGGTCGGTCTTCTCGTCG
Organism: Amphibiibacter pelophylacis; assembly: GCF_037688875.1. Lineage (NCBI taxonomy): Bacteria > Pseudomonadati > Pseudomonadota > Betaproteobacteria > Burkholderiales > Sphaerotilaceae > Amphibiibacter > Amphibiibacter pelophylacis. Next base: position 29,605 of record NZ_JAWDIE010000023.1, on the reverse strand, counting down.
AAGGCGATGCTCTGGCGTCCGCCCAGGCGCAGCTGGCCACTGGCGCGGATGTCCGCCATGCGCGGCGCGATCTCGTCGGGGTCGATGCGGTCCGGCTCGTGGCCTTCCAGGCCCAGCAGCACGGCCTTGTCGCTGCCGTGGCCCTTGCCCGTCGCGCCCAGCGAGCCATACAGCTCGCAGCAGACACGCGTCGTGGCCTTGAGCCAGCAACTGGCGCGCAGATCGCGCACGAACATCGCCGCCGCCCGCATCGGGCCCACGGTGTGCGAGCTGCTGGGCCCGATGCCCACCTTGAAAATGTCGAATGTGCTGATGGCCATGGTGGCGTCCAGCCCGGTCAGCCGTAGACGGGAAAAGCGCGGGTCAGATCGCCCACCGCCGCGCGCACCTGCGCAAGCACTGCGGCGTCCTGCGGTGCGTCGAGCAGGTCGGCGATCCAGTGGCCCACCTGGCGGGCCTGCTCCTCTTTGAAGCCGCGTGTGGTCATGGCGGGCGAGCCCAGACGCACGCCGCTGGTCACCATGGGTTTTTCCGGGTCGTTGGGAATGGCGTTCTTGTTGACGGTGATGTGCGCCGCGCCCAGCAGCGCTTCGGCGGCCTTGCCCGTCAGGCCTTTGGCGCGCAGATCGACCAGCATCACATGGCTTTCGGTGCGGCCCGACACGATGCGCAGACCGCGCTGCACCAGCGTTTCGGCCAGCGCGGCGGCGTTCTTCACCACCTGCTGCTGGTAGATCCTGAAACCCGGCTGCAGCGCCTCGTGAAAAGCCGCCGCTTTGGCCGCGATGACGTGCATCAGCGGGCCGCCCTGCAGACCAGGGAAAATGGCGCTGTTGATGGCTTTTTCGTGCTCCGGCTTCATCAGGATGATGCCGCCGCGCGGGCCGCGCAGACTTTTGTGCGTGGTGCTGGTGACGATGTCGGCGTGCGGAATCGGGCTGGGATACTCGCCCGCCGCGATCAGGCCCGCGTAGTGCGCCATATCCACCATCAACAGCGCGCCGACGTCTTTGGCGACCCGGGCAAAGCGCTCGAAATCAATCCGCAAGGCATAGGCCGACGCGCCCGCGATGATGATTTTCGGACGCGATTCATGCGCCAGGCGCTCCATGGCGTCGTAATCGATTTCTTCGCGCTCGTTCAGGCCATACGGCACGACGTTAAACCACTTGCCCGACATGTTCAGCGCCATGCCGTGACTCAGGTGCCCGCCTTCGGCCAGGTTCATGCCCATGAAGGTGTCGCCAGGCTTCATGAAGGCCATGAAAACGGCCTCGTTGGCCTGCGCCCCCGAGTGAGGCTGCACGTTGGCGCCCCAGCCGTGCACGTCGGCAGCAAAAAGGCGCTTGACGCGGTCAATGGCCATCTGCTCGGCGATATCGACAAACTCGCAGCCGCCGTAGTAGCGGCGACCGGGGTAGCCTTCGGCGTACTTGTTGGTCAGCTGGCTGCCCTGCGCCATCATCACGGCGGGGCTGGTGTAGTTCTCGGAGGCGATCAGCTCGATGTGATCCTCCTGGCGCTGGTGCTCCTGCTGGATCACGGCCCACAGGTCAGGGTCACTGTTGGGAAGACTGTCGGACGTGTGGCTGAACATGTGTCGCTCCTGCAAAGCGGGAAATGTCGCTCATGGTGTCCTGTTGCCCCCGCCGCAGCCAGACCAATCACGACAGATTTCCTGATTTTTACGACATTTCGGGATTACCCTGGTGTTGCCTGAGCGCCCGCGACAGCGACGAAGCCTCCTGAAAGCCGCACTCCAGCGCTGCCGCCGCCACCCCCATGCGGGTGTTCTTCAACAGCCACTGCGCGCGCTGCAGACGCAGCAGGGTGCGGTACCGCGCCGGGCTCATGCCGATGTCGGCCAGGAAGCGGCGCTCCAGCTGGCGCATGCCCACGGCCATGCTGCCGAAGCACTGGCTGACCGGGCCGGGCTTTTGCATGTGCTGCTCGATCAGCAGCATGGCGCGGTGCACGATGGGGTCGCGCGACTTGTGCGTCAGCACCCCCTCGGGCTGCAGCGCCCGCGACGGCAGGGGTTGGTCTTCCAGCAGGATGCGCAGCGCCTTGACCGAGGCCGAGCGGCCCATGCGCTGCGCGATCAGGTGCGCGGCCAGGTGGACCACGCTGGTGCCCCCGGCGCAGGTCATGCGGTCGCGGTCCAGCACATACATCTGGTTGGAAGTGACGCGGCAGTTCGGGAATTCGGCCTCGAACTCCTCGCGGTGAAACCAGCTCACGCAAGTCAGATAGCCCTCCAGCAACCCCGCCCGCGCCAGCAGGAAAGAGCCCGTGCACAGCCCCGCCAACGTCACGCCCGCCTGCGCGGCGCGCTGCAGGTCGCGCCAGGTCTGCGCGCTGACCTGGCGGTGCCCGTCCAGCAGGCCGCCCACCACGGCGATCAGATCAAAGCGGCTGGGGTCGTCCAGCTCCGCTGTGGCCAGCACAGCCACTCCGCTGCTGGACACAATGGGCGACTGCGGCGGGCCCAGCACCTCCCAGTCGCAGTGCACGCGCTGGCTGCGGTCGCCCTCGTCGGCGGCCAGGCGCAGGGCATCGACAAAGCCCGAAAACGCCGTCAGCGTGAAGCGCGGCGCCAGGATGAAACCAACCCGCAGGGGGCGGATGGGGCTTGGGGTCATGAAAGCAGGCTTTTGAAATGGGCGGAGTGTGGCCGAAGCCCCGTGATAATGCATCGGCTTTGACTTCTTCGGTGACCTCTCGCCTTGAAAACCACCGCCCCACCGCCCACCGAGCCCCAGCGCTACGGCCTGCTGCTGGTGCCGCAGTTTTCGCTGATCGCGCTGGGCGCGGTCGTTGACCCCCTGCGGCTGGCCAACGGCGTGCTGGGCCGCCGGGTGTACGAGTACGTGACGCTGGGCCTGGGGCCCGAGGCCGTGGCGTCCAGCGACGGCATCCGCGTCGTGCCCGACTGCGCCATGGCCGACAGCGGCCGGCTGGATGCTGTGTTCGTGATCGGCCCCAACCCGATCCAGCGCAACGGCCTGGGAGAGATCACCGGTTGGCTGCGCCGTCAGGCCGCACGCGGCGCGGCGCTGGGCGGCGTGGACACCGGCAGCTACTACCTGGCCCAGGCCGGGCTGCTGGACGGCTACCGCTGCACCATCCACTGGGAAGACCGCGATCTGCTGCTGGAGGCCTTTCCGCAGCTCATCGTCTCGACCTGTCTGGCCGAAATCGACCGCGACCGCTACACCTGCAGCGGCGGCGTCAGCCCGATTGATCTGATGATCCGGCTGCTCAGCCGCCCGCCCGGTCATCCGGCCATGGCCGCGCAGGTGGCCGACCTGCTGCTGGCCCAGCAGCGACGCCCGGACGAGCGCCAGGCCCTGTGCCGCCTGCAGCGTCAGGCGCAATCGCCCGGCCTTTTGATCGACGCGCTGGAAATGATGGAAAACAACGTCGAAGAACCCCTGAGCCTGGCCGAAATCTCCCACCATCTGGGCCTGGCGCGGCGCACGCTGGAGCGCCTCTTCCAGCGCCAGACCGGCCAGTCGCCCGGGCAGAAATACCTGCAGATCCGCCTGGAGCGCGCGCGGCTGGCGCTGCTGCGCGGCAACCGCCCGGTGGACGAGGTGGCGCAGTCGGCGGGGTTTGCCTCGACCAGCCACTTCATCGCGCGATATCGCCAGGCTTATGGCAAAACTCCGGCGGCTGACCGGGCCAGCCGCCCGGAATAATCAGCGCGGATAAACCCTTAAGGGTTTCAACAAGCTTTCCCTTCAAGCGGAAAACCCAAGGGAAAACACGGGGCGGGTCATGACGCAAACGTGACATTCTCTGTCGCAAAATGAATGGCGTCCATTCCTTGGTCTGGCCATGATTCGCCATCGGATTTCAAACCGGAGTGTCCCGATGATCGACAATATGCCTGCCCTGATCCGCCTGCGTAACGGAGAAAAAGTCCAGAACACGTTCTCCGCTGCCGAATATGCCCGCCGCCTGGAGAAACTGCGCCGCCACATGGCCGAACAGCAGATTGACGCGGTGCTGTTCACGTCCTACCACTGCATCAATTACTACAGCGATTTCCTGTTCTGCTCGTTTGGCCGCTTTTACGGCCTGGCCGTCACGCACGACAAAACCACCGTCATCGCCGCCAACATCGACGGCGCCCAACCCTGGCGCAAAGGCGTGGCCGACGACGCGCTGACCTACACCGACTGGCAGCGCGGTAACTACTTCCGGGCCGTCGCCGAATGCCTGCCCGCACGCGGCCGCATCGGGCTGGAGTTCGACCACCTGCCCGTGGACCGCCTGAAGGCGCTGGAACAGACACTGCCGCAGGCCACCTTTGTCGATATCGCCCCGGCCTGCATGAAGATGCGCATGATCAAGAGCGCCGAGGAAATCGACTTCATCGCCAACGGCGCGCAGGTCTGCGACATCGGCGGTGCGGCGCTGGTGGCGGCCGTCAAAGAGGGCGTGCCAGAGCACGAAGTGGCACTGGCCTCCACCCAGGCCATGGTGCGCGAAATCGCGAAACGCTACCCGCACACCGAACTGATGGACACCTGGACCTGGTTCCAGAGCGGCATCAACACCGACGGCGCGCACAACCCGGTCACAACGCGCCAGGTTCAGAAGGGCGACATCCTGAGCCTGAACTGCTTCAGCATGATCAGCGGCTACTACACGGCGCTGGAGCGCACGCTCTTCCTGGATCACGCCAGCGACGCCCACCTGCGCCTGTGGGAGATCAACTGCAAGGTGCACGACGAGGGCAAAAAGCTGCTCGTGCCCGGTGCACGCTGCAGCGACATCGCCCGCGAGCTCAACCAGATTTTCGCCGCGCACGACGTGCTGCAGTACCGCACTTTCGGCTATGGCCACAGCTTTGGCGTGCTCAGCCACTACTACGGCCGCGAGGCGGGGCTGGAGCTGCGCGAGGACATCGACACCGTGCTCGAACCGGACATGGTCATCTCCATGGAGCCCATGCTGATGCTGCCCGAGGGCCTGCCCGGCGCGGGCGGCTACCGCGAGCACGACATCCTGGTCATCACGCCCGACGGCAACCGCAACCTGACGGCCTTCCCCTACGGCCCCGAGCACAACATCATCAAGGCCTGACGGCAGACCGCCGCCGCCGCACAAGGATCGCGCAGTGACCCAGAACATCGTCCAGCTCAAAGGCGTGCAGAAAACCTACGACGGCGACAGCCTGGTCGTGAAGGATCTGAACCTCGACATCCGCGAGGGCGAATTCCTGACCCTGCTCGGGCCGTCGGGCTCGGGCAAGACCACCACGTTGATGATGCTGGCGGGCTTCGAGACCGCGACGCACGGTGAAATCTTCCTGGACGGCCAGCCCATCAATCGTCTGGCGCCGGAGGCCCGCAACATCGGCATGGTGTTCCAGAGCTATGCGCTCTTCCCGCACATGACGGTGGCCGAGAACGTGGCCTTTCCGCTGACGGTGCGCGGCGTTCCGCGCAGCGCGATTGGCGAGCGTGTGACCAACATCCTGTCCCTGGTCGGGCTGAAGGGCTTCAACGACCGGCGGCCCGCGCAGCTTTCGGGCGGACAGCAGCAGCGCGTGGCCGTGGCGCGCGCGCTGGTTTTCGAGCCCAAGCTGGTGCTGATGGACGAGCCGCTCTCCGCGCTGGACAAACAGCTGCGCGAGCAGATGCAGTACGAGATCAAGCAGCTGCACCAGCGCCTGGGCGTGACGGTGGTTTACGTCACGCACGACCAGGCCGAGGCGCTGACCATGTCCGACCGCGTTGCCGTGTTCAATGCCGGGGTGATCCAGCAGCTGGACACGCCCGAGCGCCTGTACGAGCACCCGGCCAACGCCTTCGTGGCCAGCTTCATCGGCGAGAACAACAAGCTCATCGGCACCCTGAAAGAGCGCGATGGCGAGTCCTGCAGCGTGGTTCTGGCCGACGGCACGCCGGTGCGCGCCCAGGCGGTGGCGGCGCTGGCGCCGGGTGCGCGCACGCTGCTGTCGCTGCGCCCCGAGCGCATCGTGCTGCATCCCCGCGAAGGCCAGTGCGACGTGCACGCCGACGCCCGCATCAGCGACGTGACCTATCTGGGCGATCACCTGCGCCTGCACGTCAGTGCATTTGGCGGGCAGGACATTGTCGTCAAGCACCCCAACGCCACGCAGGAGCGTCCGTTTGCCCAAGGCGACGCGGTGCGCATCGGCTGGCGCATGAGCGATTGCCACGCGCTGGACGCCCCGGCAGCCTGATTTTTTACAGTTTTTTCAACGCGACCCTCTCTTTTGGAGACACCCATGACAATGCGATCCAGTCTGAAACCGCTGGCCGTGGCGGCCATCGCCGCCCTGTCCGCTGCGGGCGCCAGCGCCCAGCAGATCACCGTGACCTCGTGGGGCGGGGCCTACGGCAAAAGCCAGGTCGAAGTCATGCACAAGCCCTTCACCGCCAAAACCGGCGTGAAGGTGCTCAGCGAGGATTACAACGGGGGGCTTGCCGAGATTCAGGCGCAGGTCAAAACCGGCAACATCAAATGGGATGTGGTGGACGTGGAACTGGCCGAAGCGCTGCGCGGCTGCGACGAGGGCCTCTTTGAGAAAATCGACGCCAGCAAACTGCCCAAAGGCGACGATGGCAGCGACGCCAAAGCCGATTTCCTGCCTGGCATGGTCAACGCCTGCGCCATCGCCAACATCTCCTACGCCAACGTCGTGGCCTACGACAAAGCCAAGATGGGCGCCAATGCCCCGACGAAACTGGAAGACTTTTTCGATCTGAAGAAATTCCCCGGCAAGCGCGGCATGAAGAAAGAAGCGGGCGTGAACCTGGAATGGGCACTGATGGCCGACGGCGTGCCCGCAGCTGACGTCTACAAGGTGCTGTCCACCCCGGCCGGCGTTGATCGCGCCTTCAAAAAGCTGGACACCATCAAGCCGCAGATTGTGTGGTGGAGCGCGGGCGCCCAGCCGCCGCAGCTGCTGGCTTCGGGCGAAGTCGCCATGACCTCGGTCTACCACGGCCGCATTTACGACGCCAATGTCAAGGACGGCAAGAACTTCGCCGTACTGTGGGACGGCCAGATCACCGTGCCCGACCTGTTCGCTGTCGTCAAAGGCTCGAAGAACACCAAGGCAGCGATGGATTTCGTGATGTTCGCCACCAGCACCAAGCCGCTGGCCGAGCAGACCAAATTCATCCCCTACGCCCCGGCGCGCAAATCGTCGCTGGCACTGGTCGATGACAAGATCAAGCCCTGGCTGCCCGGCGCCTCCCATCCGGGGCGCGCCTTCCAGACCAATGCGGGCTGGTGGGCTGACCATGCCGACGAGCTGAATCAGAAGTTTGCCGCTTGGCTGGCGAAATAAGCGACACGCACCAAAGAGCCCCCGATGACCACTGCCACCCTGCCTGACAGCGCCGCCGGACTGCGCAGCAAGCTGCGCCGGGCCGAGATGCGTCAGCGTCTGCGGGCCTACGCCCTGATCCTGCCGCTGTTCGGTTTCACGCTGCTGACCTTTCTGGTCCCGATCGCGATGATGCTGTTCAACAGCGTCAATGATCCGGTGGTCTCGGGCACCCTGCCTCGCACCACGGCGCTGCTGCGTGCCGCGCCGGACAGTACCGCCATTCCGGATGAGCCCGTGTTCGCCGCCCTGGCCGCCGACATGAAAGAGGCCACTGAGGCCCAGACGGCCAGCCAGGTGGGCAGCCGCATCAATTACGAGCGCAGCGGACTGCGCTCTCTGTTCATGTCCACCACGCGCCAGATCGTCAATGTGGAGCACGGGCCGTGGAAACCGGCCTTCCTGGAGATCAACCCCGCCTGGGGCGAGCCCAAGATCTGGTCGGTGCTGCGACAGACCAGTCACCGCTACACCGCCGACTACTACCTGCACGCCGTTGATCTGACACGCGACGACCAGGGCCACATCCAGCGCGAGGCCGCAGACAGCCGTATCTATGTCGACGTGTTTGCGCGCACCTTCTGGGTCAGCCTGCTGGTCACCCTGTTGTGCCTGGCCATCGGCTATCCACTGTCGTTCTGGCTGTCGCACCTGCCGCCCAAAACCGCCAACCTGATGATGGTGCTGGTGCTGCTGCCGTTCTGGACTTCGCTGCTGGTGCGCACCACGGCCTGGGTGGTGCTGCTGCAGAAAGAGGGCGTGGTCAACTCGCTGCTGCTGGCCACCGGCCTGATCCATGCGCCCCTGGATCTGGTTTTCAACCGCTTTGGCGTGGTCATCGCCATGACGCACATCCTGCTGCCCTTCATGATCCTGCCGCTGGTCTCGGTGATGCGCCAGATTCCGCCCAGCTACGTGCGCGCCGCGCGCTCGCTGGGAGCGTCGCCGCTGACGGCATTCGTGCGGGTCTACCTGCCGCAGTCGGTGCCCGGCATCAGCGCCGGGGTGCTGCTGGTGTTCATCCTGTCGATCGGCTACTACATCACGCCCGCGCTGGTGGGCGGCGCCGAGGACCAAATGATGAGCTACTTCATCGCTGACCACCTCACGCGCAGCCTGAACTGGGGCCTGGCCTCGGCGCTGGGCGGCCTGCTGCTGGCGGGCGTGCTGGTGCTGTACACGGTTTACGAACGATATGTGGGGATCGCCAATGTCCGCCTCGGCTAAGTCAGTCGCCCGCTTCCCGCCCTACGTGAGTGCAGGCGGGAAAATCGCGCACTACGCGCTGCTGGCGTTCTGTGTGGCAGCGCTGATTTTCCTGATGGCGCCGGTGCTTGTGGTGATTCCGCTGGCCTTCAACGCCGACCCCTATTTCACCTACCCCATCCACGACTGGAGCCTGAAGTGGTTCCACGAGTTTTTCACCGACGAGGTCTGGCAGATCGCGGTGAAAAACAGCTTCATGATCGCGATCTCGGCCACGGCAATTGCCACCACGCTGGGCACGCTGGCCGCGGTGGGGCTGACGCAGCGCAACCTGCCGGGCCGCGCGCTGATCACGGCGTTTCTGGTCTCGCCCATGATCGTGCCGATTGTCATCGTGGCGGTGGGCGCCTACTTTTTCTACTCCACCCTGGGCATCGCCAACAGCCTGACGGGTATCGTGCTGGCGCACGCCGTGCTGGGCACGCCCTTTGTCGTCATCACCGTCTGCGCGACACTGGCGGGCTTCGATCAGGGCCTGTTCCGCGCCGCGCGCAGCCTGGGGGCCTCGCCCTGGACGGCGTTCCGGCGCATCACCCTGCCCATCATCTGGCCGGGGGTGTTTTCGGGCGCGCTGTTCGCCTTTGCCACCTCGTTTGACGAGGTGGTGGTGGTGCTCTTTCTGGGCAGCGTCGAGCAGCGCACCATCCCGCGCCAGATGTGGACCGGCCTGCGCGAACAGCTCAGCCCCACCATTCTGGCGGCGGCGGTGGTGCTGATCCTGATCTCGGTGCTGATGCTGCTGACGCTGGAAGCCCTGCGCCGCCGCAGCATGAGGCTGCGCGGCATGGCGGAATAAACCAGCCGCGCTTGCTCAACCCGCCCCGGCATTGCGCAATGTCTGCGTGACGCTGGCGTGAACCACGCCGCGCAACTGCCAGCCGCCCACGGCAACGCACAGCAGGCTGGCGCCGAGCACGGCCACCAGCGACGTCGTCCAGGCGGGGGTCCAGTTCTCGAAGCTGAAGACCTGCGTCGCCAGGCCCCAGGCCACGGCATTGGCGCAGACGCTGGCCAGCACCCCGGCCAGTGCGCCCAGCGCCAGCAGCTCCAGCCGCTGCATGCGCCCCAGCAGCGCACGCGAAGCGCCCAAAGCGCGCATCAGCGCCAGATCGCGCAGGCGCTCCTGCCGCGTCGAAGCCATGGTCGCCACCAGCACCACCAGGCCCGCAGCCAGGCTGAAGACAAACAGCAGCTCCACCGCACGCACCACCTGGTTGAGCACGGCGCGCACCTGCTGCAGCGTCTGCTCGATGTTCATCAGCGTGATGTTGGGAAAGCGCTGCATCATGCGCGCGTCAAAGGCCGGATCAGCGGGCGCGTGAAAAGCCGAAATCCAGGTCGCGGGCAGGCCACTGTCCCCGGCCATCACCGGCGCGCCCGGCACAGCCGCCCCAGGCGCATCGGCCTGCAGCGTGCGGTAGGGGAAAAGCACGAAGAAGTTGACCCGCATCGACGCCCAATCCACCTTGCGCGTGCTGCTGATGCGCGCGCTGAGCATCTGCCCCGCGACATCGAAGTGCAGCGTGTCGCCCAGCTTCAGGCCCAGGCGCTGCATCAGCCCGGATTCGACGCTGATGACTGGCGTCTGCCCCGGCGCCACGCCGTCGGCGCTCTGCGGGCCAGGCCGCCACTGGCCTTCTTCCAGAATATTGTGCGGCGGAATGGCGGGGGTGTAGCTCAGGTTGAACTCGCGCTCGACCATGCGCCGCGCGTCGGGGTCTTCGAACTTCTCGGCGTTCACAGGCGTGGCGTTGATGCTCACCAGGCGCCCACGCACCATCGGCGACCAGTCGTAGGGGCCCACGCCTTCGGTGCGAATCTGCTGCTGGAAGGTCTGCGCCTGATCGGGCTGGATATTAATGACGAAGCGGTTGGGTGCGTCGGCCGGGGCCGAATCCTGCCACTGCTGGATCAGGTCGGTGCGCAGGATCACCAGCAGCACCAGCGCGGTCAGCCCCACGCTCAGGGCCGCGACCTGCAGCGTCAGCAGACCCGGCCGAGAGGCCATCTGCCGCACCGTCAGGCGCAGCGTCTGCAGCGCCGGGCGCGGCGTGTCGCCCACGCGCGCCAGCAGTTTCTGCAAACCCCAGACCACCGCATAAGCCACCGCCGCAAACAGGGCCAGCGCCGCGACAAAGCCGCCGATCACCCACGAGCCCAGGCGCGCATCGCCCGCCACACCCCACAGCAGCGCGCCCACGCCCAGGCCGCCCAGCAGCAGCACGCCCATCGCCGGCCAGCCCGGCGCGCCCAGATCGCGGCGCAGCACGCGCAGCGGCGAGACCTGCGCCAGCCGCAACACCGGCGGCAGGCCAAACGCCACCATCAGACTCAGCCCCAGCAGGCCGCCCACCAGCGCAGGCTGCACGCCCGGTGCGGGCAGTTGCGCGTCGATCAGCCCGGTCAGCAGCTGCACAAAAACGCCGTGCAACGCCCACCCGGCCAGCACCCCGGCCCCACTGGCCAGCACGCCGATGATGAAAAATTCCAGCGCATACAGCGTGGCAATGCGCCGCTGCGGCTGGCCCAGCACGCGCAGGAGCGCGCAGGTGTCCAGCTGCTGGCGGGCAAAATCGCGCGACACCACGGCCACCGCCACGGCGCACAGCAGCGCCGCCAGCAGCGACACCAGACGCAGGAAAAGCCCGGCGCGCTCCAGCGTGCGGCGCATCTGCGGGTTGCCGTCTTCCAGCGTTTCGGTGCGCACGCCGCGCAGGCCGGTGCGTTTGATCTCCTTCGAAGCCCAGGCGCCAAAGCGTTCGACAGCGGGCGGGTTGGCTTCGAACTGCGGTGCGGCCACCGCCAGGCGGTAGCGCACCCGGCTGGCTGGCTGGACCAGGCCCGTGGCCGCGATGTCCGCGCTGTTGATCAGCACACGCGGGGTGAAGAAGGCCAGCTGCCCGCCGCGATCGGGTTCGCTGACCAGGGTGTGGCTGATGCGCAGCGTGCTGTCACCCAGCAGCAGGCGATCGCCCAGCTTCAGGCCCAGAGCGGGCAGTACGTCCGGGTCTACCCAGGCGGTGCCGGGTGCGGGACGCGCCCGTCCGGCGGGTTCGCCCGGCGCGGGAGTGACTTTGGCCGCGCCACGCAAGGGCCAGGCGGCATCGACCGCTTTCAGGCTGACCAGGCGCACCTGTCCGCCCTTGTCCTGCGGCGCGCGCGCAACGCTGGGGAAATCCAGGGTCTGGCTGACTTTCAGGCCCAGCCGAGCCGCCTCCTGCGCAAAATCGGGAGGCAGCGACTGGTCAGCGCTCAGAGCCAAGTCGCCGCCCAGGAGTGCGCGCGCATCGCGCTCGAAACCCAGCTGCACGCGCTGCGAGAGAAATCCCACCGACGTCACCGCAGCCACCGCCAGCCACAAAGCCAGCGCCAGCAGGCGCAACTGCCCCGCGCGCCAGTCGCGCCACGTCTGCTTCCAAGCCCATTGCCACACCATGGCGGCCCCTTTCAATCCCGTCCTGGCGCTTGGCGCCGATCCAGCCAGTCAGGCCACAGATGGACATCCACCCCGTAACCCAGCAGCCGGGCAAAAATCTGCCGCGATGATTCCACAGGCGCAGTACTGCAATAGACCGTAAGGCATTGTGCGGGCGCGGGGCCGGTTTCGGGGGCGAGCAGGTCCGCCGCCTGCAGGCGTCGGCGCAGCTCACGCGCGACGGCCGCAGCGGGGTTGATCAGCGCGACAGGCTGGCGCGGCGCGCAGGTGGCGATCACCTCCCGGATGGCGTCCGCCAGAAAGGGATAGTGCGTGCAGCCCAGCACCAGCGTGTCGGCCCCCGCCGCCAGCAGGGGAGCCACGGCCGCATGCACAAGCGCCTGGACCTGCGGCCCGCTGACCGCGCCGGCTTCGACGGTTTCAACAAACCCAGCCCCGACCTGGTCGATGACACGCAGCGCCCGCGCCTGCGGATTGAGCGGCGCCCAGTCGCTGAAGGCGCGCTCGCGCAGGCGGCGGTATTTGTCGCTGGCGAGCGTGCGCGCCGTGGCCAGCACGCCGACCACGCCCGTCTGCGTGCCCAGAACGGCGGGCTTGAGCGCGGGTTCCAGCCCGACGATGGGAAAAGCCTCGCGCCCGATCAACCCAGGCATGACTTCGCGCAGCGTGTGCACCGCCACGCCCGTGGCCGTGTTGCAGGCCCAGACCCAGCTCTTGATCGGGACGCGGGCGAAATCGTGCGCCAGTTCGCGGCAGCGGGCGACGATCCAGTCCTCGGGCTTGTTGCCATAGGGCGCGTTGCGCGAGTCGGCGACATAAAGGAAAGATTCGTGCGGCAGCTCGCGCCGCAATGCCTCCAGCACCGACAGGCCGCCGAGGCCCGAATCAAACACCCCCACGCTGGCAAGACGGGCCTGCGGCACAGTGCGGCCCTTACAGCCCGGCTGCAGCCAGGCTGCGCTCGAAGCGCGCTGGGGGCTGGAAGCCCACCACACGATGCTGCTCGCGGCCCTGCAGGTCGATGAAAATCAGCCCCGGCGGCCCGAAGAGGCGAAAGCGCCTCAGCAGCTCGCGCTGCGGTGGCGTCATCGCCGTCACATCGGCGCGCAGCAGCACGGCACGGCCCAGGCGCTTCGCAATATCGGGCTGCGGGAAGGTCTGCTCGTCCATTTCGACACAGCTCACGCACCAGTCGGCGTAAAAATCGAGCACCACGCGCTGGCCCGCTTTGTTCGCCTGCGCCACGCGGGCATCAAAATCAGCCACGCTGTCCACTGGCTGGAAAACCGGTCCTTGCGCGTTCACCGGTGCCGCAGCCCGGGCGCTCAGGCCCGAGAGCGGCTGCAGCACGCTGCGGCCCTGGGTGCTCACGCCCACCCACTGCATCAGTCCCAGCGCCAGCAGCAGCAGGGCCAGCGCACGCTGCAGCACCAGCGGCAGGCTCAGATCGGTATCTGGCGCGAAGGGGCGCAGCCAGTAGCCGGCCATCAGCAGCAGCGTTCCGGCCCCCGCCAGTGTCCACGCGGTCGGAATGAAGGGCTGGATCATGTACAGCGCCACTGCCAGCAGCATGAAGCCAAACAGCACCTTGACGCCATCCATCCAGGCCCCCGCTCGGGGCAGCAGCCAGCCCGCCGAAGCGCCCAGCAGCAGCAGCGGCACACACATGCCCAGCGAGAGCATCATCAGCGCCAGGCCCCCGAGCAGCACGTCCTGGCTCTGGCTGATGAACAGCATCGCCCCCGCCAGCGGCGCACTCACGCAGGGGCTGACCAACAGCGCCGACACCCCGCCCATCAACAGCACGCTGCCATACTGCCCACCGGGCAGACGGCGGCTCGTGGCGTCCAGGCGTTGCGACAGCTTGTGAGGCAGGCGCAGCTCGTACACCCCGAACATGGACAGCGCCAGCAGCGCCATCACCGACGCAAACACGCCCATCACCCACGGCGTCTGCAGCAGAGGCGCCAGCCCCTGCCCGGCCAGTCCCGCCAGCACGCCCAGCAGCGTGTAGACCGCCATCACGCCCACGCTGTAGGCCAGCGAAAGCAGAAAGCCGTGGCCCGGTCGCGCGTTCTGGCCGTGCTGGCGCGTCAAAATCGCCGACAGAATCGGCAGCATGGGCAGCACGCAGGGCGTCAGCGACAGCAGCACGCCCAGCACGAAGAAAATCCCTGCCAGCAAGAGCGAGTTGTCGCGGTCGAACAGCGCCTGAGGACTGTCGTAGTAGTCCTGCAGGGTCTGCCACCAGCCCTCTTCGGGCATGGCATTGGCTTTGGACGCTGTCGCGGTGGCCGGGGCGGGCTTTGCGATGGGGGCAGCGGGCTGGGCCAGCGCACCGGCCAGCGCTGCGCCAACACCACCGCCCTGAACCGCCGCCACGTCGCTGTCGGACTGGTAGGAGACCAGCTTCGCACTCAGGGCCCCAGCCGCTCCCTCCCCCGCGCTCAGAGACAGCACCGCCTGATCCGGCGGATAGCAGATGCCGCCATCGGCACAGCCCTGGAAGGACACCCGAACCGAGGCAGGCAGCGGCTGCACCGCATCCAGTGGCAGATCAAAAGCCAGCTTGTGGTGGAAGACCTGCACGTGCCCGAAAGTCGGATCCTGCTTGGATTCGCCCTGCGGCAGCGACACCGGCCACGGCTTTGTCGAAGCGTCCAGGTGCACGGCAATGCGCTCACGGTAGAGGTAATAGCCCGGCGCAATGTCAAAGTGCAGGTGCAGCGTGCGCCCGTCCGCCGCATCCGCCGCATCCGCCCCATCCGGCCCATCCGCCTTCAGCGCGAAGGCCTCACGCGGGGCCAGGAACTGCGGTCCATCCAATGCCGTGCCATCGGCGGCCAGCGTTGCCAGATCGGGCATCGGCGGCGGCTTGTCCCCCGCCGCGATGGCTGCGCGCCCGGGCAGCAGCGCCAGAAGCATCAGCAGGGGCAGCCAACCCAACAGCCGGGCCAGTCGCCCTGTTTTCAGGATCTGCCTGCCTTCCATCACAACGCCACCTCTCGTTCACAGCCAGCCAGTCTGGCATAAAAAAAGGCCAGACAGAGCTGGCCTTGATGCAGCCGAAGCGCGCGGGGCGCTCCGGGAATCGTCAGGGTCAGGCCTCGGCCGTCGCCTCGTCGGTGGTTTCGTCAGGACGGTCCACCAGCTCCATGAAAGCCATGGGCGCGTTGTCACCCACGCGAAAACCCATTTTCAGCACGCGGGTGTAGCCGCCCGGACGCGCGGCATAACGCGGGCCCAGCACTGTGAACAGCTTGGCCACGGCGGCATCGTCGCGCAGGCGGGCAAAAGCCAGACGGCGATTGGCCACGGTGTCGACCTTGCCCAGCGTGATCAGGGGCTCGACCACGCCGCGCAGGGACTTGGCCTTGGGCAGAGTGGTTTTGATCGCCTCGTGGGTGATCAGCGACACGCTCATGTTGCGGAACATGGCGGTGCGGTGCGAACTGGTGCGGTTGAGTTTCTTCAGACCATTGCGGTGACGCATGATGTGCTTCCTTATCAGTAAAAATCAGCCAGGCCGGATCAAGGTACCTGGTGTTGCACAAAATGGGGCAGTGCCCCAGGAAAAA
Organism: Amphibiibacter pelophylacis; assembly: GCF_037688875.1. Classification (NCBI taxonomy): domain Bacteria; kingdom Pseudomonadati; phylum Pseudomonadota; class Betaproteobacteria; order Burkholderiales; family Sphaerotilaceae; genus Amphibiibacter; species Amphibiibacter pelophylacis. Next base: position 13,953 of record NZ_JAWDIE010000023.1, on the reverse strand, counting down.
AGGGAATCAGCGCTTGTCCAGACCTTGCGGCGGCCAGGCTTCCAGGCGCACACCCAGCGAGAGGCCGCGCGTAGACAGCACTTCCTTGATCTCGTTGAGCGATTTGCGGCCCAGGTTGGGCGTCTTGAGCAGCTCGGTTTCGGTACGCTGGATCAGATCGCCGATGTAGTAAATGTTCTCGGCCTTCAGGCAGTTGGCCGAACGCACGGTCAGCTCAAGCTCGTCGACAGGACGCAGCAGGATGGGGTCGAACTGCACTTCGGACGTGGGCAGATCTTCGGCCTCTTCGCCGCTGAAGCCCGGCAGCTGGGCAAATACGGCCAGCTGTTCGCGCAGGATCTTGGCCGATTCGCGGATCGCATCTTCGGGTGTGATGGCGCCGTTGGTTTCGATCTCCATCACCAGCTTGTCGAGGTCGGTGCGCTGCTCGACGCGGGCGCTCTCGACCGCGTAGCTGACACGGCGGATTGGCGAGAAGGAAGCGTCCAGCACGATGCGGCCCACACCCGCCGACGTTTCGTCGACAAACTTGCGCATGGTGCCCGGCACATAGCCACGGCCCTGCTCAACCTTGATCTGCATGTCCAGGCGGCCGTTCTGCGACAGATTGGCAATGACGTGCGCGGGATTGATGATTTCCACGTCGTGCGGGACCTGGATGTCAGACGCCAGCACAGCGCCTTCCCCGGTTTTACGCAGCGACAGCGTCACGGAGTCACGGCCGTGCAGCTTGAACACCACACCCTTGAGGTTCAGCATGACATGCACGATGTCTTCCTGAACGCCGTCCAGCGCCGAGTACTCGTGCAGGACACCGTCGATGGACACTTCGGTCGGCGCATAGCCCACCATGGACGACAGCAGCACGCGGCGCAGGGCGTTGCCCAGGGTGTGCCCATAGCCCCGTTCGAACGGCTCCAGCACCACTCTGGCGCGGTTGCCCGACAGAGGTTCGACTTGAATGGCTTTGGGTTTGAGCAGGTTGACTTGCATAGGGGTTCTCTGGTTTCAATACCCTCGGCTCGTTACACCGGTAAGGCTGAAAAAGGTGACCAGAACAGTCACCTTCGGGGGAGCAAGCGAAAAATCAGCGCGAGTACAGTTCGACGATCAGGGATTCGTTGATCTCGGCGCCAAACTGGTCGCGGTCCGGAGCCTTCTTGAAGACGCCTTCTTTTTTGCTGGCATCGACCTGAACCCAATCGGGCAGACCAATCGATTCGGCCAGTTTCAGGGCATCCGTGATGCGCAGCTGGTTTTTGGATTTCTCGACCACAGCCACCACGTCATTGGCTTTGACCAGATAAGACGGGATATTGACCAGCTGGCCGTTCACCGAAATCGCCTTGTGGGAAACCAGCTGACGGGCTTCAGCGCGGGTGGAACCAAAGCCCATGCGGTACACGACGTTATCCAAGCGACATTCCAGCAGGCTCAGCAGGTTGGCACCCGTATTGCCGCGACGGCGCTCAGCCTCAGCAAAATAGCGACGAAACTGCTTTTCCAGGACGCCGTACATGCGCTTGACCTTCTGCTTTTCACGCAGCTGGATGCCGTAATCCGACGTCCGTGAACCCGACGTGCGGCCATGCTGGCCGGGTTTGGTGTCAAATTTGGCTTTGTCCGAGATCGAGCGACGGGCGCTTTTCAGGAAAAGGTCGGTGCCTTCACGGCGGGAGAGTTTGGCCTTGGGGCCGAGGTAACGTGCCACGGTGGTTCCTTTGAACGTTGAGCTGATGTCGCGTGTGGATCAAAAAGCTGGACCACAAACGACACAAGTCCGTTGATGGCATCCCGCAAAAAGGATGCTCAACGGACAGTGGTCTTCATGAAAAATCAGATACGGCGGCGCTTCTGGGGGCGGCAGCCATTGTGGGGAACAGGCGTCAGATCAGAGATGGAATTGATCCGGATGCCCAGCGTGCCCAGAGCACGCACGCAGGACTCGCGACCCGGGCCGGGGCCCTTGATCTGCACGTCCACGTTCTTGATGCCCTGCTCCTGTGCCGCACGGCCCGCCACTTCGGCCGCCACCTGGGCTGCAAACGGGGTCGATTTACGCGACCCTTTGAAGCCCTGACCCCCGCTCGACGCCCACGACAAGGCGCCACCCTGTCGGTCCGTGATGGTGATGATGGTGTTATTGAACGAGGCGTGAATGTGCGCGATACCGTCCGCAATGTTCTTGCGAATCTTTTTGCGCACGCGCTGTGCAGCGGAGTTGGAGGCTTTGGCCATTTGTCGAGTCCAGTTCTACAGAACGTCAGATTTGCTTATTTCTTGCCAGCGATGGCTTTGCGCGGACCTTTGCGGGTGCGGGCATTCGTTTTGGTGCGCTGGCCACGCGCGGGCAGACCGCGACGGTGACGGAAACCGCGATAGCAGCCCAAGTCCATCAGGCGCTTGATGCTCATCGAGTTTTCACGGCGCAGATCACCTTCAATGGTGATCTGACCCAGAACGTCACGAATCTTTTCCAGATCGGAATCGGTCAACTCCTTGATCTTTTTGGAATAGGGAATGCCGACCGTGTCACAAATTTTCTGAGCCGTCGGACGACCCACACCAAAAATGGAGGTCAGACCAATCTCCGCATGTTTGTGCGGCGGAATGTTGATGCCTGCAATGCGTGCCATAGCGATACCTAACGATTAACCTTGACGTTGTTTGTGACGGGGATCCGTGCAGATCACCCGCACGACACCCTTGCGACGGATGACTTTGCAGTTTCTGCACATTTTCTTGACGGATGCTGCGACTTTCATTTCTTTTCTCCTTGGGCTTACTTGGCCCGGAACACAATACGAGCCCGCGAGAGATCGTAGGGCGTCAACTCCACAGTGACCTTATCACCGGGAAGAATGCGAATGTAATGCATGCGCATCTTGCCGGATATGTGGCCGAGGACGACATGACCGTTTTCGAGCTTGACCCGAAAGGTCGCATTGGGGAGGTTTTCAACAATCTCCCCCTGCATCTGGATCACATCGTCTTTTGCCACAAATTCGCTTTCTTAAAACTTGCCCTTGAAGTTTGCCTTCTTGAGCAGGGACTCGTACTGCTGACTCATCATGTAGGAGCGAACCTGCTCCCAGAAGTCCATCGAGACCACAACAATAATCAGCAGCGATGTGCCACCGAAATAAAACGGAGCATTGTACTCCAGGATCAGAAATTCGGGGACCAGACACACCGCCGAGATGTAGATCGCACCCGCCAGCGTCAGGCGCAACAAAATGCGGTCAATGTAACGGGCCGTCTGATCGCCCGGGCGGATGCCCGGAATGAAGGCGTTGCTTTTCTTCAGGTTGTCGGCTGTCTCACGGCTGTTGAACACCAGTGCCGTATAGAAAAAACAGAAAAAAACAATCATCGACACAAAGAGCAGGATGTACACGGGCTGTCCCGGAGCCAGAGCCCCGGACGCATCATTGATCCAGCGAGCAATCGCCCCTCTGTTCTGTCCGGAAGACAGCCAGCTTGCCAGTGTGGCCGGCAACAGGATGATGGAAGAAGCGAAAATCGGTGGGATCACGCCCGCCATATTCAGCTTGAGCGGCAGGTGCGACGATTGCCCGCCGTACACCTTGTTGCCTTGCTGGCGCTTGGCGTAATTCACCAGAATTTTGCGCTGACCACGTTCGACAAACACCACAAACCAGGTCACCAGCAAAACCAGCGCCACAATAATCAGCGCAGCGCCATAGCTGACTGCCTGCGTATTGATCATCGTTGCCAGACCGCCCAAAGCATGCGGCAGGCCAGCAGCAATACCCGCGAAAATCAGCACAGAAATGCCATTGCCAATGCCACGCTCGGTGATCTGCTCGCCCAGCCACATCAGGAACATCGTCCCCGCCGTCAGACTGACCACGCTGGACAGGCGAAACATCATGCCCGGATCAATCACCAGCCCGGGCTGCGCTTCCAGAGCCACGGCAATACCGTAAGACTGGAACAAAGCCAGAAACAACGTGCCATAGCGCGTGTACTGCGTGATTTTCTTGCGGCCTGACTCGCCCTCTTTTTTCAGCGCTTCCAGCATGGGGACCACATGGGTCATCAGCTGCATGATGATGGACGCTGAAATATAGGGCATGATGCCCAGCGCAAACACCGCAAACCGCGACAGTGAACCGCCCGAAAACATATTGAACAGATTCAGAATGCCGCCTTGGCGGCCACTGAAAAGCTGTTGCAACTGCTGCGGATCAATTCCCGGCACAGGGATATGCGAGCCGATGCGATACACCAGCAAGGCCAGCAGCAGAAAAATCAGGCGCGACTTGAGTTCGCCGAACTTGTTTTTTCCAGCCGCCAGTGCAAGAGAGTTGGTCGCCACGCGCTTGTATCCCGTCTGTCGCTGCTGCTATCAGGCGACCGAGCCGCCAGCGGCTTCAATCGCCGCTTTGGCACCGGCCGACACCGCGATGCCGTTCAGCTTGACCGCACGAGTGATCTCACCCGACTTGATGACCTTGACGCCACGGATGTGTGAAGGAATCACCGAAGCGGCCTTCAGCACATTGATATCAACTTCAGGGGCCTGCAGCAGCTCCAGTGCTGCCAGCGTGATGTCGGCTACAGTGCCAGCTGCCATTGATTTGAAACCGCGCTTGGGCAGGCGACGCTGCAAAGGCATCTGACCGCCTTCGAAACCCACCTTGTGATAGCCACCGGCACGCGAGTGCTGGCCCTTGTGACCACGACCTGCGGTTTTACCGAGACCGGAACCAATACCACGGCCCACCCGGCGGCGGGCGTGTTTTTCCCCGGAAGCGGGGGCAATCGTATTGAGCTGCATGGATAACCTCAAATCACTTGAACAAGGTAGGACACCTTATTGATCATGCCGCGCACGGCAGGCGTATCTTCCAGGGTCGCTTGGCTGCCCACCTTACGCAGGCCCAGACCACGGACGGTGTCGCGGTGCGATTGACGGGTGCCAATGACGCTGCGCACCAGCTTGACGGTGACGACGGACGCGGAGTTGCTCATGTCAGTCTCGCTCAGTTCAGGATGTCTTCAACCGACTTGCCGCGCTTGGCAGCAATTTCGGCCGGGGTGTTGTTCTTGCTCAACGCATCCAGCGTGGCACGAACCATGTTGTACGGGTTGGACGAACCGTGGCTCTTGGCCACGACATCGGTCACACCCATCACTTCGAAAACGGCGCGCATCGGGCCACCTGCGATCACACCGGTACCAGCGACAGCCGGAGCCAGCAGAACACGCGCGGCGCCATGCTGACCATGCAGGTCATGCTGGACGGTGCCGTTGCGCAGGCTGACCTTGACCATGTTGCGGCGGGCCTGCTCCATGGCTTTCTGCACGGCGACAGGCACTTCACGGGCTTTGCCCTTGCCCATGCCGATGCGGCCTTCGCCGTCACCGACCACCGTCAGAGCCGCAAAACTCAGGATGCGGCCGCCCTTGACCACCTTCGTCACGCGATTGACGGCGATCATCTTCTCTTTCATGCCATCGTCGCGGGCTTCTTCTTGCGCTTTGGCTTGATGTTTGCTTGCCATGATGTACCTTGTCTGGATTAGAACTGCAGACCCGCTTCGCGGGCGGCGTCAGCCAGAGCTTTCACACGACCGTGGTAGGCAAAGCCTGAACGGTCGAAAGCCACTTCCTTGACGCCAGCGGCAAGGCCTTTGGCAGCGATGTGCTTGCCCACGAGTGCGGCAGCAGCCACGCTGGAGGACGGTGCGTCGCCGAGTTCGGCGCGCAGGTCTTTTTCCAGTGTCGAAGCCGATGTCAGCACCTTGGTGCCACACGGTGAAATCAGCGAGGCGTAAATGTGCGTATTCGAACGGAAAACCGACAGGCGCACGGCGTTTTGTTTGGCGATACGCACCCGCGTCTGGCGGGCGCGGCGTTCGCGGCGGGATTTGGTGTTCAGCATGACGTGATCCCTTATTTCTTCTTGGTTTCCTTGATCACCACGCGCTCGTCGGCGTAGCGGATCCCCTTGCCTTTGTAAGGCTCAGGCGGACGGAAGGCACGGATTTCAGCAGCCACCTGACCGATCACCTGCAGATTGGCGCCTTTCAGCACAATCTCGGTGGGCGTCGGGGTTTCGACTTTCACGCCTTCGGGCATCTTTTTGGATACCGGGTGCGAATAGCCGACCTGCAGGTTCAGCGCCTGACCTTGCGCCTGGGCACGATAGCCCACGCCAACCAGGTTTAGCTTGCGCTCGAACCCCTTGGTCACGCCGGTCACCATGTTGTTCAGCAGGGCACGAAAGGTGCCGCGCAGTGCATTGGCTTCGGTGCTGTCATTGGCCGCATCAACCAGCAGCTGGGCGCCATCCTGACGGACGGTCACCAGCGCGTTGGCCTTAAGGCTGAGCGTACCGCCCGAACCCTTGACCACGATGCTGTCGCCGATCTTGACTTCAACCCCTGCGGGCAGAGCCACGGGCATTTTCCCGATTCTGGACATCTTGCTCTCTCCCTTAGGCCACGTAGCACAGCACTTCGCCACCGAGACCGGCGGAGCGTGCTTTGCGGTCAGTCATCACGCCCTTGGGCGTGGTCACAATCGCCACACCGAGGCCATTCATCACCTTGGGCAGGTTGCCTGAGCCCCGGTAAATGCGCAGACCCGGACGGCTCACGCGCTCGATAGAATCGATCACGGGGCGACCTGCATAGTATTTCAGGGTGATGGTCAATTCTTTCTTGGCGGAATCGCCAGAAACATTGAAACCATCGATATAGCCTTCCTCGTGCAGAACACGGGCAATGGCCATTTTCAGTTTGGACGCCGGCATGGACACCGTGGCTTTCTCAACGCTCTGGGCGTTGCGAATACGGGTCAGCATATCAGCGATAGGATCACTCATGCTCATCAGATATTCTCCAGATCGCGATTACCAGCTGGCCTTGATGACGCCAGGAATGTCACCCTTGAACGCCAGTTCGCGGATTTTGGAGCGACCCAAGCCGAACTGACGGAAAGTGCCACGAGGGCGACCGGTCAGATTGCAGCGGGCATGCTGGCGTGTGGGGTTCGCATTGCGCGGCAGCTTTTGCAGTTCAAGACGTGCGGCATACCGCTCTTCATCGCTGCGCTTGGCGTCGTTGCTGATGTCTTTCAGTTCGCTGTACTTCTTGGCAAACTTTTCCACCAGTTTCTTGCGCTTGAGTTCGCGCTGAATCAAAGATACTTTAGCCATATGACGCTCAGTTCTTGAAGGGGAATTTGAAAGCCGACAACAGCGCCTTGCACTCTTCGTCGTTTTTCGCACTGGTCGTGATCGAGATATTCAGACCGCGCAAAGCGTCGATCTTGTCATATTCGATTTCCGGGAAGATGATCTGTTCCTTGACGCCGATGTTGTAATTCCCACGGCCATCAAAAGCACGACCCGAAACACCACGGAAATCGCGCACGCGAGGCAGTGCGATCGTCACAAAGCGGTCCAGAAATTCATACATGCGCTTGCCACGCAGGGTCACCATGCAGCCCACCGGGACGTTGTCGCGGATCTTGAAACCCGCAATAGCCTTCTTGGACTTGGTCACCACAGGCTTCTGGCCTGCAATTTTTGTCAGATCACTGACCGCGTGGTCCATAACCTTCTTGTCGGCAACAGCCTCGCCCACACCCATGTTCAGGGTGATTTTCTCAAGGCGCGGCACTTGCATGACCGACTTGAAACCAAATTGCTCTTTCAGCGCGGGCACCACGGTATTCAGGTAGTGCGCATGCAGACGCGCCAGCTCGGATTTTTCGCTCATCTTGTCCTCACTCACGCCTGAATCACGTCGCCGGTGGATTTGTAAACGCGCTGCTTGACGCGTTTGCCGTTTTCCTCGACCTCGCGGATACCCACGCGATCCGCCTTGGACGTCTTCGGGTTGAAGATGGCCACGTTGGACTGGTGGATGGGCATGGACTTGGTGATGATGCCGCCCTCGATCCCTTTCATGGGATTGGGTTTAGCATGCTTTTTCACCAGATTGATGCCATCAACGAGGAGCATGTTGTCATCGACGCGCTGCGACACGGTGCCGCGCTTGCCTTTGTCTTTGCCGGTCAGAACAATGACCTGGTCATTCTTTTTAAGCTTGTTCATTTCGCTCTCTTTGCGCCGGGACGATCACAGGACCTCAGGGGCCAGCGACACGATCTTCATGAAACGCTCGGAACGCAGCTCACGGGTCACCGGGCCAAAGATGCGGGTGCCGATGGGCTCCAGCTTGGCATTCAGCAACACGGCGGCATTGCCATCGAAGCGGATCAGCGAACCATCCTGACGGCGCACGCCCTTGGCGGTACGCACGACGACGGCACTGTAAACCTCGCCTTTCTTGACACGACCACGCGGAGCAGCATCCTTGATCGACACCTTGATGATGTCGCCGATGCCGGCATAGCGCCGCTTGGAACCGCCAAGCACCTTGATACACATCACCGACTTGGCGCCGGTGTTGTCTGCGACCTGCAGTCGCGATTGCATTTGAATCATGTGTACTCCAACTTGACAGCCTTGGGCTGTCAGTCTTGGCCTCGTAGTGCGAAAGGCGAGCGCCTTGCGCAGAGAAGAAAACCAAGCGATCGCTTGGTCAAGCCTTGCAGTATCGACGCTTTTGGCAGGCCCGTCAAGCCTGTTGCAGACTTTTTTAACGTTGTGCACAAAAACAACGGACCGCCGCAGTACAGCGGCAGGTCCGCTGGCGAATCAGACCAGACCGGCCTTCTTCACCAGACGCTCCACCACCCACGATTTGGTGCGGGAAATGGGGCGCGATTCCACGATCTCGACCACATCGCCCGCCTGATAGGTGTTGCTTTCGTCGTGCGCGTGAAACTTTTGCGACTTCGTCACAAACTTGCCATACAGGGCGTGCTTGACGCGGCGCTCGACCAGCACAGACACCGTCTTGTTGCGGCTGTCACTGACCACGCGACCCACGTAGGTGCGGCGCACCTTGGCGCGAACTTCTTGCTGGATGTCGCTCATTTTTGGGCCCCGTTACGCTGTTTCTCGGCAATGATGGTCTTCACGCGGGCCACGTCACGGCGCAGGGCCTTGAGGGTCGCGGTGTTGCCCAGCTGCTGGGTGGCCTTTTGCATGCGCAGACCGAAATGGGCTCTCAGCAGGCTGACGGCTTCCGTCTTGAGCTGATCGACCGACTTTTCTCTGAGTTCAGATGTTTTCATCCCTCACTCCTCAGGTGCCAATCTGACGCACGACAAACGTCGTGCGCAGAGGCAGTTTGGCGGACGCCAGCAGCAGGGCTTCTTTGGCCAACTGCTCGGGAACACCGTTGATTTCGTAAAGCATCTTGCCCGGCTGGATTTCGGCGACGTAGTACTCGACCCCGCCCTTGCCGTTACCCATACGCACTTCAGCCGGCTTCTGGCTGATGGGCTTGTCGGGGAAAATGCGGATGAAGATGCGGCCACCGCGCTTGATGTGACGCGAGATCGCCCGACGTGCAGATTCGATCTGACGCGCCGTGATGCGGCCACGTTCGGTGGCTTTCAGGCCGAATTCGCCAAAGGACACCTCGTTGCCACGGGTGGCAACGCCGGTGTTGCGGCCTTTGTGCTCTTTGCGGAATTTTCTTCTGGATGGTTGCAGCATGCTTATTCTCCCTTGGCGTCGGCGTCAGCGGCCTCGGCACGGCGGGGACCACGGCGCGGCGCATCGCCATCGCGGCGGACTTCGCCTTCACGACGGGGACGGCGCGGACGGCGCTCTTCGGCCGGGCTGGTGTCCGGACGGGTCGCGGCCGGAGCCTCGCCCTTGGTCAGGTTATCACCGCGGTAGACCCACACCTTGACACCGATGATGCCGTAGGTGGTTTCGGCTTCGGACGTGCCGTAGTCGATGTCTGCCTTGAGCGTGTGCAGCGGCACACGGCCTTCGCGATACCACTCGGTGCGCGCGATCTCGATGCCGTTCAGACGACCTGCCGACATGATCTTGATGCCCTTGGCACCCAGACGCATGGCGTTCTGCATGGCGCGCTTCATGGCACGGCGGAACATGATGCGCTTTTCGAGCTGCTGCGTGATGCTGTCAGCGATCAGCTGGGCATCGATTTCGGGCTTGCGCACTTCTTCGATGTTGACGGCAACGGGCACACCCAGACGGGCGTTCAGCTCGGCCTTCAGCTTTTCGATGTCCTCGCCCTTCTTGCCGATCACGACACCGGGACGCGACGAGAAGATGGTGATGCGGGCACTTTTGGCCGGACGCTCGATCAGGATGCGCGCCACGGAAGCGTTCTTCAGACGCTTGCGCAGGAATTCACGCACTTCCAGATCTTCAGCCAGCATCTTGCTGAAATTGCGGTTAGAGGCGTACCAGCGCGAAGACCAGGCTTTGGTCACCGGCAGGCGAAACCCAGTCGGGTGGATTTTCTGTCCCATGTTGAACCTGATCTTTCTTACTGGCCAACCGCCACGTAGACGTGGCAGGTGGGTTTGCTGATGCGGTTGCCGCGGCCCTTGGCACGGGCCGAGAAGCGCTTGAGCACCGTGCCTTCTTCAACGTAAATGCGCGTGATGCGCAGCTCGTCGATGTCGGCTCCGTTGTTGTGCTCGGCGTTGGCGATGGCCGACTCCAGCGCTTTCTTGATGATTCCGGCGGCCTTCTTGGGCGTGAAGGTCAGGATATCGATGGCCGTAGCCACGTCCTTGCCGCGGATCATGTCCGCCACCAGGCGACCCTTGAAGGCCGACAGGCGCACGCCACGCACAACGGCTTGAGTTTCGTTTTGCATGATTACCTCTTGGCCTTCTTGTCCGCGGGGTGACCCTTGAACGTGCGGGTCAGCGCGAATTCACCCAGCTTGTGACCGACCATCTGGTCGGTGACGTACACCGGCACGTGCTGCTTGCCGTTGTGCACGGCAATCGTCAGTCCGATGAACTCGGGCAGGATGGTGGAGCGGCGCGACCAGGTCTTGATGGGACGCTTGTCCTTGGCGGCAGCGGCCTTCTCGACCTTGGCCATCAGGTGATGGTCAACAAACGGACCTTTTTTCAGTGAGCGACTCATGGTGCCCCCTTATTTCTTGCGACGCGAGACAATCATGCCCTGCGTGCGTTTGTTGCTGCGCGTACGGTAGCCCTTGGTGAGGGTGTTCCACGGCGAAACGGGCGCCTGGCCCTCGCCGGTACGACCTTCACCACCGCCGTGCGGGTGATCCACCGGGTTCATGGCCACGCCACGCACCGTCGGGCGGATGCCCTTCCAGCGAATCGCACCGGCCTTGCCGTACTGGCGCAGGTTGTGCTCTTCGTTGCTGACCTCGCCAATCGTGGCCTTGCAGTCGATGTGGATCTTGCGGACCTCACCCGAGCGCAGCCTAACCTGGGCATAAGCGCTTTCACGGGCCATCAGCGTCACCGAAGTGCCTGCCGAACGGGCGATCTGCGCGCCCTTGCCCGGCATCATTTCGACGCAGTGGATGGTCGAGCCCACCGGAATATTCCGGATGGGCAGCGCGTTACCGGCCTTGATCGGGGCTTCCGCGCCCGACACCAGCGTGGCGCCCACTTCAATGCCACGCGGGGCAATGATGTAGCGGCGCTCGCCGTCGGCGTAACACAGCAGCGCGATGTGGGCCGTGCGGTTGGGGTCGTACTCGATGCGTTCGACCTTGGCCGGGATGCCGTCCTTGTTGCGGACGAAATCGACCACGCGGTAATGATGCTTGTGACCACCGCCCCGGTGACGGATGGTGATGTGGCCGTTGTTGTTGCGGCCGGCATTCTGCTTCTGAGGCTCGAGCAGCGACGCTTCGGGCTTGCCCTTGTGCAGATGCTTGTGGACAACCTTCACCACGCCACGGCGGCCGGGCGAGGTGGGTCTGACTTTAACGACGGCCATTATGCGGACTCCCCGGAGAAGTTCAGTTCTTCTCCCTTTTGCAGACAGACATAGGCCTTCTTGACGTGGTCACGGCGGCCCACCGAGCGTCCGAAGCGCTTGATCTTGCCCTTGACATTCATCACGGCGACCTTGTCAACCTTGACCTTGAACAGCAGCTCGACGGCCGCCTTGATCTCGGGCTTGGTCGCGTCGCGCAGCACCTTGAACACCACCTGGTTGCGCTTTTCGCCCACCATCGTGGCCTTCTCGGAAATGATCGGCGCCAGCAGCACCTGGGCCAGACGGCCCTCGTCTTTCACTTGCGCGTTCATGCGAACATCTCCTTGAGCTGGTCGAGAGCCTCCTGGGTCACCAGAATCTTCTTGTAGAAGATCAGGGACATCGGATCGACGTAGCGCGTCTCGGTCACCAGCACGTTGGGCAGGTTGCGCGAAGCCAGGTACAGGTTGTCCGAAACCTCAGCGGCGATGTACATCACCGACTCCAGGCCCATGGACTTGAACTTGTCCGCCAGCATCTTGGTCTTGGGCGCGTCGACGGCGATGGTTTCCACCACCACGAGGCGGCCTTCACGGGCCAGCTGCGAGAAGATGCTGGCCATACCGGCGCGGTACATCTTCTTGTTGACCTTCTGGGTGAAGTTCTCCCAGGGCTGGTTCGGGAAAGCGCGACCGCCCCCACGCCAGATCGGGGAAGACGTCATACCGGCGCGAGCGCGGCCGGTGCCCTTCTGGTTCCACGGCTTTTTCGTCGTATGAGCGACGGTGGCGCGCGTCTTTTGCGAGCGCGTGCCCTGACGGGCGTTGGCCCGGTAGGCCGTCACCAGCTGGTGAACCAGGGATTCGTTGTAGTCGCGGCCCAGCAGCTCGTCAGGCGCGCTGACTTTGCCAGAAGCCTGACCTTGTGCGTTCAAGAGGTCCAGTTCCATTATTCAGCCCCCTTGCCTTGCGACTTCACCGACGGCTTGACCACCACGAACCCGTTTTTCGAACCGGGAACGGCGCCACGCACCAGCAGCAGCTGGCGGGCTTCGTCCACACGAACCACGGAGAGGTTCTGCACCGTCACCGTCACGTCACCGAGGTGACCCGACATTTTCTTGCCCGGGAACACCCGACCCGGATCCTGCGCCATCGAGATCGAGCCGGGCACGTTGTGCGAGCGGCTGTTACCGTGCGAGGCACGCTGCGATCCGAAATTGTGGCGCTTGATGGTACCGGCGAAGCCTTTACCGATCGAAGTGCCCTGCACGTCGACGCTCTGGCCGGCGGCAAACAGGGTAGCGGGAATGGCGGTGCCTGCGGGGTAGCTGGCCAGCTCTTCGGCGCTCAGGTGGAATTCACGAACCAGCTGGCCCGCTTCAACACTGGCTTTTGCGAAGTGGCCGCGCTGCGGCTGGGTCACACGGCTGGACTTGCGTACACCGTACGCCACCTGAATGGCGTTGTAACCTTCGTTGGCCTCGGTTTTGACTTGGGACACGCGGTTGTTCGACACATCAAGCACAGTGACCGGGATGGTATCCCCGTCGTCCGTGAAGAGACGCATCATGCCAACTTTGCGCCCAAGCAGGCCCAATCGACTGCTTTGACTCATTGTTTTCTCCAAATCCCGGCTTCGATTGGCCGGGCGGCGTTAAGAAAGTCGATGATTATGACACGCCAGCCCGCTGGTCGGCAAGGCGCAGCGCACCAAAATCACCGTCTTGTTGCTTTTACTGCAGCTTGATTTCGACGTCCACACCTGCGGGCAGGTCCAGCTTCATCAGAGCGTCAACCGTTTTGTCGGTCGGGTCGACGATGTCCATCAGGCGCTGGTGCGTGCGGATCTCGAACTGGTCACGCGAGGTCTTGTTGACGTGCGGCGAGCGCAGGATGTCAAAGCGCTTCATGCGCGTGGGCAGCGGCACGGGGCCACGGACCACGGCGCCGGTGCGCTTGGCGGTGTCAACGATTTCCAGTGCGGACTGGTCGATCAGGCGATAGTCAAATGCCTTGAGGCGGATGCGGATTTTTTGCTTGGCCATGGTTATTCCTGTTCAGTCTTATTCCAGGACCTTGGCCACAACGCCAGCGCCCACCGTGCGG
>NZ_JAWDIE010000022.1:0-49197 GCF_037688875.1 Amphibiibacter pelophylacis | reverse complement strand
CTCTTGAAATCGGCCAGGCTGTCCCCATTTTAGGGGCTTGACGTCCCGCGTGGACCCCTGACACCCCCTCTGCGACCCTGCTATGGAGCCAACCATGACCAAGCAAACCCATGCCTTCCAGGCCGAAGTCAAACAGATTCTGCATCTGGTGACGCATTCGCTGTATTCGAACAAAGAGATTTTCCTGCGCGAGCTGGTCTCCAATGCCAGCGACGCCTGCGACAAACTCCGCTTCGAGGCCATCAATAACGATGCGCTGTTTGGCGGCGATACCGATCTGGCCATCCGCATCCGCTTTGACAAGGATGCGCGCACGCTGACCATCAGCGACAACGGCATCGGCATGAGCGCCGAAGAAGCTGCCTCGCACCTGGGCACGATTGCGCGCAGCGGCACGCGCGAATTCATGGCCAGCCTGGAAGGCGAGCAGAAGAAAGACGCCCAGCTCATCGGCCAGTTTGGCGTGGGTTTTTATTCGGGCTATATCGTGGCCGACCGCATCACCGTAGAAACCCGCCGCGCTGGGTTGCCCGCCGATCAGGGTGTGCGCTGGAGCAGCGAAGGCACGGGCGAATTCGATCTGGAAACCATTCCGCGCGAGCAGCGCGGGACCGACATCATCCTGCATCTGCGCGAGGGCGAGGATGAGTTTCTGTCCAGCTGGAAAATCAAATCGGTGGTGGGTAAATACTCGGACCACATCTCGATTCCCATTCTGATGCGTGAAGAGAAGTGGGACGAAGAGAAATCCGAATACCAGCTGACCGACACCTGGGAAACCATCAACAAAGCCTCGGCGCTGTGGACGCGCAGCAAAAGTGACATCACGCCGGAGCAGTACCAGGAGTTTTACAAGCAGATTTCCTACGACCAGGCCGACGCGCTGGCCTACACGCACAACCGGGTCGAAGGCCGCAGCGAATACACGCAGCTGCTGTATATCCCGGCCAAGGCGCCGATGGATCTGTGGAACCGCGAGCGCCGGGGCGGCGTGAAACTGTATGTCAAGCGCGTGTTCATCATGGACGACGCCGAAGCGCTGATGCCCAGCTATCTGCGCTTTGTCAAAGGGGTGATCGACAGCGCCGACCTGCCTTTGAATGTGTCGCGCGAGCTGCTGCAGGAAAGCCGCGATGTCAAAGCCATCCGCGAAGGCTCGACCAAGCGCGTGTTGTCCATGCTGGAAGCGCTGGCCGACAGCGAAAGCGCAGACGACAAAGCCAAATACGCCGATTTCTGGACCGAATTTGGTGCCGTGATCAAGGAAGGTGTGGGCGAAGATTTTGCCAACCGCGAGCGCCTGGCCAAACTGCTGCGCTTTGCCAGCACGAAGCACGATGCGGGACAGACGGTGAGCCTGGCCGATTATGTGTCGCGCATGAAAGAAGGCCAGAAAGCCATTTACTACATCACCGCTGATACTCTGGCGGCGGCCAAATCCAGCCCGCAGCTGGAAATCTTCCGCCAGAAGGATCTGGAGGTGCTGCTGCTGACCGACCGCGTGGACGAGTGGATGCTGTCGCACCTGTTCGAATTCGAAGGCCATAGCCTGACCAGCGTCGCCAAGGGGTCGGTGGACCTGGGCGATTTGCAGGACGAGGCCGAGAAAAAGCAGGCCGAGGAAAGCGCCAAGGCCGCGCAGCCGCTGGTGGATCGCATCAAGACTGCGCTGGGCGATCGCGTCAAGGACGTGCGCGCCACGTCGCGCCTGGTGGATTCCCCGGCCTGCGTGGTGGTCGCTGATCACGATATGAGCGCCCACCTGGCGCGTCTGCTCAAGCAGGCCGGGCAGGAGGCGCCCAGCGTCAAGCCGATTCTGGAGATCAACCCCGGCCACGCGCTGATCAAGGGCATGGAAGGCAGCGCGCAGTTCGATGATCTGGCCCACATCGTGCTCGATCAGGCGCTGCTGGCCGAAGGCGCGGCCATCGACGACCCGGCGGCTTATGTCAAGCGCGTGACGGCGCTGCTGGTGCAGGGCGTGCCGGTCTGACTCAGGCTGCGGCGGCCTGATTCCTGCGGGCTTCAGCGATCCCTGAAGCCTGGCCTGGGCCAGGTCTGAACCCGGGCATACCCTGGCGTTCAGCCCGGGATCAGAATCGGGCGCGCCCACCTGGTATCATCCCTGCAGATGGGCGGCAACCGCCCCCCGCGATGCAGGAGCAGCAGGCATGCTAATTGGTGTCCCCAAAGAGACCCTCAAGGGTGAAACCCGGGTGGCGATCAGCCCGGAGGTGACGAAAAAGCTGGTGGCCCAGGGCCACACCGTTCAGGTCGAGCAGGGGGCGGGCCAGTCCGCCCACTGGCCTGACAGCCACTACGAGGCCGTTGGCGCCACGGTGGTCGATGCGGCCACGGCGCTGGCCAGCGACATGGTCATCACCGTGCGCGCGCCGCAGGACGGCACGCGTCGCCAGCTCAAAAGCGGCGCGGTGCTGATCGGCATGCTCGATCCCTTTGACACCGACGGCCTGCAGGCGTTGGCCGATGCGGGCGTGACGGCGTTTGCGCTGGAAGCCGCGCCGCGCATCTCGCGCGCGCAGAGCCTGGATGTTCTGTCCAGCCAGGCCAACTTGGCCGGTTACAAGGCCGTCATGCTGGCCGCGCACCACTACCCCAAACTGTTCCCCATGCTGATGACAGCTGCGGGCACCATCAAGGCCGCCCGCGTGGTCGTGCTGGGCGTGGGCGTGGCGGGCCTGCAGGCCATCGCCACCGCCAAGCGTCTGGGCGCGGTCATCGAGGCGTCCGATGTGCGCCCGGCCGTGAAGGAGCAGGTCGAATCGCTGGGCGGCAAGTTCATCGACGTGCCTTACGAGACCGCCGAAGAGCGCGAAGCCGCTGAAGGCGTGGGCGGTTACGCCCGTCCCATGCCCGCAAGCTGGCTGGAGCGCCAGAAGGCCGAAGTCGCCCGCCGCGTGGCGCAGGCCGACATCGTCATCACCACCGCGCTGATCCCGGGCCGCGACGCGCCCACGCTGGTCACCGCGGCCATGGTCGAATCCATGAAGCCCGGCTCGGTCATCGTGGACATGGCGGCCGGGCGTGGCGCGCAGACCCAAGGCGAGGATGGCCGTGGAGGCAATTGCGAACTCAGCCGCCTGGACAGCACGGTCAACCACGGCGGCGTGACGGTTCTGGGCCCGGGCAACCTGCCCGCCGAAGTGCCCACCGACGCCTCGGCGCTGTACGCGCGCAACGTGCTGGATTTTCTCAAGCTCATCGTCAAGGACGGGCAGCTGGCGCTGGACCTGGACGACGAAATCGTCCGCGCCTGCCTGATGACCCAGGGCGGCGCCCTGCTGCGCGGCAAGGGCCCGGCGCCTGCCGCGCCCGCCCCCGAAGCTCCAGCCGAGCCCGAAGCGACGGCCCCGCAAGCAGAGCCCGAGGTTGCGCCAGCCCCCGAAGCTCCAGCCGAGGCCGCTCCCGAATCTGCGGCCGAGCCCGCCCCCGAAACCCCTGCCAAGGAGTAAAGCATGGAAGCAGTGACGCACGGCATGATGAACCTGACGGTTTTCGTGCTGGCCATTTATGTCGGATACCACGTGGTCTGGACCGTGACCCCCGCCCTGCACACGCCGCTGATGGCGGTGACCAACGCCATTTCGGCCATCGTCATCGTCGGCGCCATGATGGCGGCGGCGCTGACGCATTCGCCCTTTGGCAAGCTGATGGGCGTGCTGGCGGTGGCGCTGGCGGCGGTGAATGTGTTCGGGGGCTTCCTGGTCACCCGGCGCATGCTGGAAATGTTCCAGAAAAAAGACAAGCGAGGGGCCTGACATGGGTGCCAACACCATTGCGTTTTTCTACCTGATCGCGTCGATCTGCTTCATCCAGGCGCTCAAGGGCCTGTCGCACCCGACGACCTCGATCAAGGGCAACAAGTTCGGCATGGCGGGCATGGCCATCGCCATCGTCACCACCTTTTTCCTGATCGCCAGCCAGGCGCGCGCCAACGGCGAAGGCGTGGGCTGGGGCTACATCTGGGTGCTGATTGGCCTGGGTGCTGGCGGTTACGCGGGCGCGCAGATGGCCCGCCGCGTCGAAATGACGAAGATGCCCGAGCTGGTCGCCTTCATGCACAGCATGATCGGCATGGCGGCGGTTTTCATCGCCGTGGCCGTGGTCGCCGAACCCTATGTGTTTGGCCTTGGCGGCATGGACGGCGAAGGCAGCGGCATTCCCACTGGCAACCGCCTGGAGCTTTTCCTGGGCGCAGCCATCGGCGCGATCACCTTCAGCGGCTCGGTCATCGCCTTCGGCAAGCTCAGCGGGCGCTTCAGGCACCGCATCTTCCAGGGCGCGCCGGTCACCTTCCCCAACCAGCACAAGATTAACCTGGGGCTGGGCATCGCCATCGCGGTGCTGGGCCTGCTCTTCATGCTGACGCAAAGCGGCTTTGTCTTCTTCCTGATCGTGATGGTGGCGTTTGTGCTGGGCGTGCTCATCATCATCCCGATTGGTGGCGCGGACATGCCTGTGGTGGTCTCGATGCTGAACAGCTACTCGGGCTGGGCGGCGGCAGGCATCGGCTTTGGCCTGAACAACCCCATGCTGATCGTGGCGGGCTCGCTGGTCGGCGCTTCGGGCGCCATCCTGAGCTACATCATGTGCAAGGCCATGAACCGCTCGTTCATCAACGTCATTCTGGGCGGTTTCGGCGGTGAAGCGGCCGACGCGGCCAGCGGTGAGGCCGTGCAGCGCAACGTCAAGAGCGGCAGCGCCGACGACGCCGCTTTTGTGCTGGGCAATGCCGAAACCGTCATCATCGTCCCCGGCTACGGTCTGGCGGTGGCGCGCGCGCAGCACGCGGTGAAGGAGCTGGCGGCCAAGCTCACCGAGAAGGGCGTGACCGTCAAGTACGCCATCCATCCGGTGGCTGGCCGGATGCCGGGCCACATGAACGTGCTGCTGGCCGAGGCCGAAGTGCCCTACGACCAGGTCTTCGAGATGGAAGACATCAATGGCGAGTTCGGGCAGGCCGACGTGGCCATCATTCTGGGCGCCAACGACGTGGTGAACCCCGCTGCGCACACCAAGGGCAGCCCGATTTACGGCATGCCGATTCTTGAGGCCTACAAGGCGCGCACCGTCATCGTCAACAAGCGCTCCATGGCCGCAGGTTACGCGGGCCTGGACAACGAGCTGTTCTACATGGACAAGACCATGATGGTCTTTGGCGATGCCAAGAAAGTCCTGGAGGATATGGTCAAGGCGGTGGAATAATGCAGACGGCCCCCAGAGGCCGTCGCATCACCCCAAGGAGACCTTCATGCACCGTCGCCCCTGGCTGGCGCACTACCCAGAGAGTGTGCCGCACGAGATCGATCTGAGCCGATACGCCTCGCTGGGGGCGCTGTTCGAGGACAGTTTCCAGCGCTTCCGGGAGCGCAGTGCCTTTGTCTTCATGGGAAAGTCCATGAGCTATGGCGAACTGGACGAGGCTTCGCGCACCATGGCGGCCTACTTCCAGTCGCTGGGGCTCAGGCCCGGCGACCGGGTCGCGGTGATGATGCCCAACGTGATGCAGTATCCCGTCTGCGTGGCGGCCGTGCTGCGCGCCGGGTTGGTGCTGGTCAACGTCAACCCGCTTTACACCCCGCGCGAACTGCGCCACCAGCTCAATGATTCGGGCGCGAAGGCGCTGGTCATCATCGAAAACTTCGCCCGCACTTTCCAGGAGGTGCGCCGCGAGGTCGGCGTCGAGCATGTGGTTCTGGCCACCATGGGCGACAGCCTGGGGCTGCTCAAGGGCCTGCTGGTCAACACCGTGGTGCGCCACGTCAAGAAACTGGTCCCTGCCTTTGATTTGCCCGGCGCAGTGCCCTGGCCCCAGGCCCTGGCCCAAGGTCGCCAGGCGCGCTTCACGGCCCCTGAGATTTCGCCCGACGCCATCGCGGCGCTGCAGTACACCGGCGGCACCACGGGCGTGAGCAAAGGGGCGGTGCTGTCCCATCGCAACCTCATCGCCAACACCCTGCAGTGTCTGGCCTGGATGGCCCCGGCGGCCAACACCGTCCCGGCCGGACAGCAGGTGACGCTGGCCTGCGCGTTGCCGCTGTATCACATCTTCGCTTTCACGGCCAACATGATGTTCGCGCTGGCGCTGGGCGGGCGCAACCTGCTTATCCCCAATCCGCGCGATCTGCCTGCGCTGTTCAAAACGCTGCGCGCCAACCCGGTGCATATTTTCCCGGCGGTGAACACGCTCTTCCAAGGCATGCTCAACCACCCGGATTTCGCCACGGTGGACTGGAGCCAGCTGAAAATCTCGCTGGGTGGCGGCATGGCGGTGCAGAGCAAAACCGCCAAAGACTGGCTGGCGCGCACCGGCTGCGCCATCTGCGAAGGCTATGGCCTGTCGGAAACCTCGCCTGTGGTGTCGGCCAACCTGGTCAACAGCCGCGAGTTCACCGGCACCATCGGCCTGCCGCTGCCGGGCACCGACGTGGCCATCCTGGACGACGCGGGCCAGCCCGTGCCCGACGGCCAGCCCGGCGAGATCAGCGTGCGCGGCCCGCAGGTCATGCAGGGCTACTGGCAGCGCCCCGACGAAACCGCCAAAGTGATGACCCCAGACGGCTATTTCCGCACCGGCGACATCGGCGTGCTGCAGGAGAGCGGCCGCGTGAAAATCGTCGATCGCAAGAAGGACATGATCCTGGTCAGCGGCTTTAACGTCTATCCCAACGAGATCGAAGACGTGATGACGCAGATGCCCGGCGTGCTGGAATGCGCCTGCGTGGGCGTGCCCGACGAGCACACGGGCGAGGCGGTGAAGATCGTCGTCGTGCTGCGCGATCCGGCCGTCACCGAGGCGCAGATCCGCACCTTTTGCAGCGAGAACCTGACCGGCTACAAGCGCCCGCGCCACATCGAGTTCCGCACCGAGCTGCCCAAGACGCCGGTGGGCAAGATTCTGCGCCGCGAACTGCGCGACAAGACCGCCTGAGCGCGGGCCGCTGGCTACAATCGCCCGCTGCACACAGCCCGGGAGTGACCATGTCGGCGCGTTTTTTCTGTCCAGAAGTGGCGCCCGGCGCCTGGCGGGCGGGCCTGGAGCTCGAACTGCCCGAAGGCGCGGCGCGCCACGTCCAGGTGCTGCGCCACCAGCCCGGCGACGCGTTGCGCCTGTTTGATGGCCACGGCGGCGACTGGCAGGCCACGGTGCTGGCCATGGCGCGGCGCAGCGTGCAGGTGCGGCTGGATCAGCCGCTGCCCGTTCACCGTGAGCTGCCCGCGCCCATACACCTGGCCGTGGGCATGCCGGCCAACGAGCGCATGGACGCGCTGGTCGAAAAAGCCACCGAGCTGGGCGTGACCGCGCTGTGGCCGCTGCACACCCGCCGCAGCGTGCTGCGCCTGAGCGGCGAGCGCGCTGCCAAAAAAATCGCCCACTGGCAGGCCGTGGCCGTGTCCGCCGCCGAGCAGTGCGGCCGCGACCGCATCCCCGCCGTGCATCCGGTGCAGGACTGGGCGGCGTTCTGGGGCCAGTCCTGGCCGCGTCTTTCGGCGGGCGATGCTGCAGGCGTCTCTGCTGCCACCATGTCCGCCCATGTCCTGACGCTGGAGGAAGGCGCTGAGCCTTGGTGGCAGACCTGCGCGGCGCAGGCGACGCCAGTCGCTGTCCTGCTGGCCAGCGGCCCCGAAGGCGGGCTGGACGAAGCTGAACTGGCTCAGGCGCGTGCCGCCGGAGCGCAGCCCGCCAGCCTGGGCCCGCGCGTGCTGCGCGCTGACACGGCGCCGCTGCAGGCGCTGGGTGTCTGGGCCGCACGGTGGTCGGCATGACAGGCCCGCGCGGCAGACGCCTGGCCATCGTCGGCGGCGGACCGGCTGGGCTGATGGCGGCGCAGCAGGCCCTGGCGGCGGGGCTGGAAGTGGATCTCTTCGAGGCCAAGGCCACGGTGGGGCGCAAGTTCCTGCTGGCCGGGCGCGGCGGCCTGAACCTGACGCACAGCGAGGCCCGTCCCGCTTTTGACGCCCGCTACAGCGCGGGCGAGGACGCCCACGCGCCGGTGTCCGCCGTGTCGCGCTGGCTGGACGCGCTGGGTCCGCAGGCCGTGCAGGACTGGGCGCAGGCGCTGGGCGTGGCGACTTTTGTGGGCAGTTCGGGCCGCGTTTTTCCGGTCGAGATGAAGGCCGCACCGCTCTTGCGGGCCTGGCTGGCGGCGTTGCGCCGCGCCGGGCTGCGCCTGCACCCGCGCCACCGCTGGCTGGGCGCGCAGCGCGATCCGGCCGGCTCGGACGGCGCCTGGTCACTGCGCCTGGCCACGCCTGCGGGGGAGGTCGAACACCGCGCCGACGCCCTCCTGCTGGCTCTGGGTGGCGGCAGCTGGCCGCAGCTGGGCTCGGACGGTGCCTGGTGGCCCACCCTGCAGGCCATGGGCGCGACGCTGCGGCCGCTGTCGCCCAGCAACTGCGGGCTGGATGTGGACACGGGCCAGCCCAGCGGGCCGGGCTGGAGCGCCCACCTGGCCCAGCGCCACGCGGGGGCTGCGCTGAAATCCATCGCGCTGGCCCTGCCTGAGGCGCAGGACGGGCCCGGCCGCTTCTGGCGCGGCGAAGCGGTCATCACCGCCACCGGCCTGGAGGGCCCGCTGGTCTACCGGCTTGGGCCGCAGTGGCGGCGGCGCTGCGCACAGCCGGGTCGCATCGGCCCTGATCTGTGGATGGATCTGTTGCCCGACTGGTCGCCCGATCGCGTTCGGCAGGCGCTGTCGCGCGGGCGTGGCAGCAAATCGTGGAGCAGCCACTTGCAGAGCACGCTGCCGCTCACGGCCCCGAAAGTGGCGCTGCTGTTCGAAATTCTGGGCCGCGATCTGGGCCGTGATGAGGGCCGTGATGGCGGCCAGGAAGGCAGCGCCGAGGCCATCGCCCGGCTTGGAGCGCGCATCAAGGCGCTGCCGCTGCGCGTGGCGGGCCCGCGTCCGCTGGCCGAGGCCATCTCGACCGAGGGCGGTGTCGCTCTGGAATCGCTGGACGAAGCGTTGATGTGGCCCGCGCAGCCCGGCCTGTTCCTGGCGGGCGAAATGCTGGATTGGGACGCGCCCACCGGCGGCTACCTGCTGACCGCCTGTCTGGCCAGCGGCTGGGTCGCGGGCGAGGGTGCCGCACGGTGGCTGGCCGACCGCCCGGTGCGGGCTTGAGGCAGGTGCCAGACTTCTGCCCCTATAATCACGCCGCCTTTCGTTCACTTTCAAACCGCTGCGCATGACCATCAAAAGCGATCGCTGGATACGGCGCATGGCCCAGGAGCATGGGCTGATTTCGCCGTTCGAGCCGGGCCAGATCCGTCAGGACACCGAAGGCCGCAAAGTGGTCAGCTACGGCACGTCCAGCTACGGCTACGACATCCGCTGCGCGCGCGAGTTCAAGATCTTCACCAACGTGCACTCCACGGTGGTTGATCCGAAGAACTTCGACGAAAAAAGTTTCGTCGATTTTGAAGGCGACGTCTGCATCATCCCGCCCAACAGTTTTGCGCTGGCGCGCACCGTGGAATATTTCAGGATTCCGCGCAACGTGCTGACCATCTGCTTGGGCAAAAGCACTTACGCACGCTGCGGCATCATCGTCAATGTGACGCCGTTCGAGCCAGAGTGGGAGGGGTATGTGACGCTGGAATTCTCCAACACCACGCCGCTGCCGGCCAGGATTTACGCGGGCGAAGGCTGCGCGCAGGTCCTGTTCTTCGAGAGCGACGAGGTCTGCGAGACCAGCTACAAGGACCGCAAGGGCAAATACCAGGGACAGCGGGGCGTCACCTTGCCCCACATCTGACGTCAGGCCCGGTCGGGCGCGGGGCACTGCCGGGGCGGCAGCGGCCTGCATTCCACCCGAACCGGGGATGGCGGCCTCCGCGCTGCGCGTGGAACATGAGAACTAATTCCGGGAACGGACCGTCTGGCATCCAGTGGCCAGGCGGCGAAGGAGTGTTTCTGATGTTTTTTCGCTGTTGCAGTACAAGGAGTTCCCGGCATGAAGGTCTCGCCCCGTCCTGAGCCGCTGGTCAAGCACTGGTTTGATGTTTTGCCCCTGAAGGTCCAGGCCCCCGTTCACGCGCTGTGCGCCCTGGTCCAGTCGTGCGATGACGAACTGCTGCGGGGCGTCCACTGGGGCAATCTGGTCTTCAGTTATCGGGGGCGGGCCCTGCTGGCCATCTCCACCCACCGCACCCACATCAATCTGCAGGTGTTCAACGGATCGCTGCTGCTGTCGCGCTTTCCCATGCTGCTGGGCTCCGACAAGCAGGCCAAGCATCTGAAGTGTCCCTTGGGCGATCCACTGGACGAGGCGCTGGTGTGCGATCTGGTGCGCGCCAGCATCCGCCTGGCGGGCACGCGTGTGCCGCACTTCCAGGAGGGCGCCACGCCCATCCAGGCCCCCGACGCGGGCTGGAGCGCGCCCGCGGGCAGCCGCCCGCCGGTGGTGATTTCGCGCGTCAGCCGCCGCCGCATCGTGCTGCCGCAGGCTGCGCCCGAAACGGGCACCGAGGCGCGGGCCGAAGTCCCGATGCCCGTTTCGGCGGCCGGGGAGGATGAGGGCGTGGAGCGGGGCTGAACAGGCCGCAGGGCCTTCAGCCCCGGCGACTTGCCCCATGCAGGCTCTCGAACACGGCCTGTGGCGATTCATTCTGACGTTTTGAATCGGACCAGGCCTGGCGCCAGCGCCGGGCGCCGTCCACGCCGTGGTACAGGCCCAGCATGTGGCGCGCCATGGCGGGCCAGCGCGGCGGGTGGGGCTTGTCGGCGCCAGCGGCCAACTGCCGCGCCATGTAATCGACCATCTGCGCCTCAATCGCGCGGCGGCGGGCCAGGTCGGCGGCCTGGCCCGCGTCGCTGCGGTCTGCAGCGCAGGGCACCTGGGCCGGATCGCGCCACAGCGTGTCGTCCCAGTCGGCCATCAGCCAGGGCTGGTGGTAGGCAGCGCGGCCGACCATGACGCCATCGACGTGCGCCAGGTGCTGCGCGATGGCGGCGTTGTCGGCCACGCCGCCGTTGAGCACGAGGGTGAGGTGCGGAAACTCGCGCTTCAGGCGGTAGACCGTCTCGTAGCGCAGCGGCGGAATCTCGCGGTTGTCTTTGGGGCTGAGCCCGTCCAGCCAGGCGCTGCGCGCGTGCACGATGAACACGCTGCACCCAGCCTGCGCCACGGTGCCGACAAAATCGCGGACAAAGCCGTAGCTGTCCTGGCGGTCGATGCCGATGCGGTGCTTGACGGTGACGGGCAGATCGCAGGCCTGGCGCATGGCGTCCACGCCGCGCGCGACCAGATCGGCCTCGCCCATCAGGCAGGCGCCAAACGCGCCGCGCTGCACACGCGGGCTGGGGCAGCCGCAGTTCAGGTTGACCTCGTCATAGCCCCAGCGCTGTGCCAGCGCCGCGCAGGCGGCCAGATCGGCTGGTTCGCTGCCGCCCAGCTGCAGCGCCACGGGGTGCTCGGCGGTGTCGAAATCCAGATGCCGCCCCTGATCGCCGTGCAGGAGCGCGCCGGTGGTCACCATCTCGGTGTAAAGCCGCGTGCGCCGCGTGATCAGCCGGTGGAAATAGCGGCAGTGCCGGTCCGTCCAGTCGAGCATGGGGGCGACGGCAAGGCGCCAGGGGGAGGGCCGTTCAAAGGGTTCCAGTTGATGCATGGGGGCTGAGTTCGTCACAGGTGGCGCGCCAGGCTCATGCGCTGATGCAGGATACGCACGACGCCGACGCCGTTCGGCTCCAGGCGGTAGATGATCAGGTGCGAGCCCACTTGGCGGGACCGGTGCGAGGCGGGAAGATCGGGCCTGCCGTGGCCAGCGGCCAGCGGGTCGGCGCTGATCGCAGTCAGGGCCTGGTCCAGTCTGTCGCGGTAGGCCGCAAGCTGAATTGGGCCCCATGTCTTTGCGGTGTAGCGCAGGATGTCCAAAAGATCCTGCTGCGCTCGGGGCGCTAGCCGCAAGGGTCTGGGCTCAGGGCAGGACATCGGGGTCCATGGGACGGCCCTGCTGAGTGGCATCCAGTGCGATGCGGGTGAGATCGTCCATGAGTCGCGGGGTCCAGGCGATGCCTTCCCCCCGGTCGAGCTCGTTGTCTCCCGCCTGGATGGCCGCCCGCCAGGCGGTCAGGCGGGCGTCTTCCGCCTGCATGCGTCGCAGCGCATCGCGGATGACTTCGGTGGCGTTGCCATAAAAGCCCGTCCGGACTTTCTCTCTGACAAAACCTTCCATTTCGGGGGACAGGTTGAGGTGCAGGCTCATCGGATCATCCTTTGAAGTCGATGCTGACACAGCGTATCCATGGCATGGATATCGGTCAAGCGCCACCGCCCTTCTCGTTGCCCTTCTGCGCAATTTTCTCCCCCAGCCTGGCCCGCAGGGCGTTGAGTTTGGCTTTGGGGTCGACGCCCTCGGCGACTTCGTGCAGCTTCATCTCGCCGATGAAACGGCTGGGGATGCCGGCCACCCATTCGCGGCCGCGCTTGCGCCGCTTGAGGGTGGAGACGGCCAGCGTGCGGCGCGCGCGGGTGATGCCGACGTACATCAGGCGGCGCTCTTCTTCCAGGCGCTCGGGCGTCATCTCGTCGGCTTCGGAGCGGAAAGGCAGCAGCCCTTCGTTGACCCCGGCCAGCACCACGTGTGGCCACTCCAGCCCCTTGGCGGCGTGCAGGGTCGATAGCGTGACGACGTTCTGCTCCTCGCCGCGCTCGGCCAGCGAGAGGATCACGTTCACCGTCTGCGCCACTTCCAGCACGGTCTGGCGTGGGGATTCGGTGGTGGCGCCCCCTTCGGCGGAAATCTCGCCGCCGCAGCGTTTGGCGATCCAGTCGATGAAATCCAGCACATTGCCCCAGCGTGTGGTGGCCAGGCGCTCGTTTTCCTCGCTGTCGCGCAGGTGCTGCTCGTAGCCGATGGTTTTGAGCCAGTCCAGCAGCAGCACCTTGGCGTCTTCGGCGCCGCTGGTGTGGCGCGCGGCGTACTCCAGCTCGTTCACATAGCGGCCGAATTCGTGCAGGCCATCGATGGCGCGGGCGGGCAGGGCGGTGTGCAGGCTGTCGCGGAACAGGGCCTCGAACAGGCTGATTTTCCAGCGCCCGGCGAATTCGCCCAGCTTGCCCAGGCTCTGGTGGCCGATGCCGCGCTTGGGCGTGGTGACGGCGCGCAGAAAGGCCGGATCGTCGTCCGGGTTGACCAGCAGACGCAGCCAGCCGCACAGATCCTTGATCTCGGCGCGGTCGAAATAGCTCTGGCCGCCCGACACCTTGTAGGGAATCTGTGCCTTGCGCAGCGCCTGCTCCAGCGGCCGCGACTGGTGGTTGGCGCGGTAGAGCACCGCAAAATCCTTCCACTCGGAGGCGCCCGCGTGCTCGCCGCTGCCGCGCAGGGCCTGGATGCGGGCGACCAGGCGCTCGGCCTCGTGCTCGTCGTTGTCGGCCTCGGACAGCCGCACGGGCTCGCCCTCGCCGAATTCGCTCCAGAGCTTTTTCTCGAAGATTTTCGGGTTGAGCGCGATCACGTTGTTGGCCGCACGCAGGATGGCGCCGGTCGAGCGGTAGTTCTGCTCCAGCGGAATCACGCGCAGGCCGGGGAAATCGTCGGGCAGGCGGCGCAGGTTGTCGATGGTGGCGCCGCGCCAGCCGTAAATGCTCTGGTCGTCGTCGCCCACGGCGGTGAAGGGAATCACCCGCCCGTCCGGCCGCTGCACCAGCGCCTTGAGCAGGTCGTACTGCACGGCGTTGGTGTCCTGGTATTCGTCGACCAGCACATGGCCCAGCAGCGCCTGCCACTTGGCCTGGACCTCGGGCGTGCGCTGCAAAAGCGCCAGCGGCATGCCGATCAGGTCGTCAAAATCGACGGCCTGGTAGGCGGTCAGGCGCTCCTGGTAGAGCTGCATGATGCGCGCGGTCACGCGCTCTTCGTCGTTCTGGGCGGCGGCGGCGGCGCCTGCGGCGTCCAGCCCCTGGTTTTTCCACAGGCTGATCGCCCACTGCCACTGGCGCGCCTGCTTGGCGTCGGTGCTGCCGCCCGCGTCGCGCAGCACGGAGAGCACGTCATCGCTGTCCAGGATCGAGAATTTTTCCTTCAGCCCCAGGTGGTGGCCGTCCTCGCGCAGCAGGCGCACGCCTAGCGAGTGGAAGGTCGAGATCAGGATCTTGCCCGCCGCGCGTCCGCCCACGAGGCTTTTGACGCGTTCGCGCATCTCCTGCGCGGCCTTGTTGGTGAAGGTGATGGCGGCGATCTGGTCGGGGCGGTGGCCCTGGTTGAGCAGGTGGCCGATCTTGTGCGTGATCACGCCGGTCTTGCCCGAGCCCGCGCCCGCCAGCACCAGGCAGGGGCCGGACAAATGGTAAACCGCCTGCATCTGTGCAGGATTGAGCTGGACACTGGCCATGGATCAGTCGGGTTTCACGCGGGCATGATCCAGCGCTGGCGTGCGCCAAACACCGCATCCGGATAAGCCGAACGCCCCCGGCTGCCGTTGTAGCGGCCCAGGGCCATGAAGAGATCGCCGTTTTCGCGGTCGATGTAGTGGCGCAGGATGACGCAGCCAAAGCGCAGATTGGTCTGCATGCGGAACAGCAGGCTGACGTCGCCATTGCCGATCAGCCGCATCCAGAAGGGCATGACCTGCATGTAGCCGCGCGCGCCCACGCTGCTGACGGCGTATTTGCGAAAAGCGCTCTCGACCTGGATGAGGCCCAGCACCAGCGCGATCTCCAGCCCCGCGCGGCGCGATTCGTACCAGACGGTGGCCAGGAAATCCTGGCGGTCCAGATCGTCGTCCATGCGGCCCTGCAGGCGGGCGTTCATGGCGGCGAACCAGCGGCCGTATTGCGCCTGCATCTCGGGCGTGGGCAGCACGGGCACGGGCGGCGCGCCGTTGGACACGGCAGCCGACAGCGCGGTGCGCACGGCGTTGCCCAGTGGCTCTTCGGCCTGGCCCTTGCCGCCGTAGCCGTACTGCGCCTGCGCGCCCGCCGCCAGCGGCAGCAGGCCCGCGCCCAGCGACCAGCGCAGCGCACCGCCCAGCAGGCGGCGGCGGCTCAGAGGGTCCAGCGGCGTGTCGGTGGCGGCGGAAGGCAGATCGGTCAGCAGGCTCATGCCGCCGATTTTAGGTGGCTCAGGATGGCATCCAGCGCCGCATCGGCGCCGATTTTGACCGCCTCTTCATCGCTTCGGCCCTGCATTTCGAGCTGGCCTTCCTTCAGGCCACGGTCGGACAGCACCACGCGCAGCGGCACGCCGATCAGCTCCCAGTCGGCGAACATGGCGCCCGGGCGCTCGCCGCGATCGTCCAGGATCACGTCGACGCCCGCCTCCAGCAGCTGCTGGTAGAGCTGCTGCGCGGCCTGCGCAACGGGCTCGCTGCGGTCCATGCCGATGGGGCACAGCACCACGCTGAACGGCGCCATGGCCACCGGCCAGCGGATGCCGCGCGCGTCGTGGCGCTGCTCGATGCTGGCGCCCAGCAGGCGCGTCACGCCGATGCCGTAGCAGCCCATTTCCATCAGTGCGGGCTTGCCGGTCTCGTCCAGGAAGGTCGCGTTCATGGCCTTGGCGTACTTGGTGCCCAGGTAGAAGACGTGGCCGACCTCGATGCCGCGCTGGATGGCCAGCAGGCCTGCGCCATCCGGGCTGCGGTCGCCCTCGACCACGTTGCGGATGTCGGCGACCAGATCGGGCTCGGGCAGATCGCGGCCCCAGTTGACGCCGGTGTAGTGGGTGTCGACCTGGTTGCCGCCACAGACCCAGTCGCTCATCAGCGCGACGGTGCGGTCGGCGATGACGCGCAGGCCGGCCGGGCGTCCGCCCGCAAAGACGGGGCCCAGGTAGCCGGGCTGGCTGCCAAAAACCGCTTCGATTTCGCGCAGGTGGGCGAAGCGCCAGCCGTGCTCGAAGCCCGGCAGCTTGCCGACCTTGACCTCGTTCATGTCGTGATCGCCGCGCAGCAGAAGCAGCACGACCTGCGCCCGCGCGGGCGTGCCTGCGGCCTCGTCGGCAGGGATGTCGCAGGCCAGAACCAGCGATTTCAGCGTCTGCTGCAGCGGCAGTTTCAGGAAGGCGGCAACATCGGCGCAGGTGCTGGCGCCGGGCGTGGGGGTCAGCGCCAGGGCTTGCGTGGGCGCGGCGCGGGCGTCCAGCAGCGGCAGGGCTTCGGCCAGCTCGATGTTGGCGGCGTAATCCGACTGCGGGCAGTAGACCAGCGCGTCTTCGCCGGTGTCGGCGATGACCTGGAACTCGTGCGACAGATCGCCGCCGATGGCGCCGGTGTCGGCGCGCACGGCGCGGTAATCCAGTCCCAGACGGTTGAATATGGCGCAGTAGGCGTCATACATGCGCTGGTAACTGACGGCGGCGGCCTCGGGGCTGCGGTCGAAGGAGTAGGCGTCCTTCATGGTGAACTCGCGCCCACGCATGATGCCAAAGCGCGGGCGGCGCTCGTCGCGGAACTTGGTCTGGATGTGGTAGAAATTTTTCGGCAGCTGCTTGTAGCTGCGCAGCTCCTGGCGGGCGATGTCGGTGACGACTTCCTCGCTCGTGGGCTGGACGACGAACTCCTTGTCGTGGCGGTCGCGCACGCGCATCAGCTCGGGGCCCATGGTGTCGTAGCGGCGCGTTTCCTGCCACAGGTCGGCGGGCTGGATCACGGGCATCAGCATTTCGATGCCGCCTGCGCGGTTCATTTCTTCGCGGATGATGTTTTCCACCTTGCGGATCACCCGCAGCCCCATGGGCATATAGGTGTAGATGCCCGCCGCGAGGCGCTTGATCAGCCCGGCGCGCATCATCAGCCGGTGGCTGGTGATTTCCGCGTCAGCGGGCGCTTCCTTGAGGGTGGAGATGAAGAACTGGGATGCTTTCATGGGGTGGTGCGCCGGGCCGGTGATGCGATAATGGCCACAATTGAAAATTGGGGTTCGATTATGCTTGACCGTGACGGGTATCGGCCTAACGTCGGCATCATCCTGTTGAATGCGCACAACCAGGTCTTCTGGGGCAAGCGCTTGCGCACCCACTCCTGGCAGTTTCCCCAGGGCGGGATCAAGCAGGGTGAGACGCCGGAAGAGGCCATGTTCCGCGAACTGCACGAAGAAGTGGGCCTGACGCAGGCCCATGTGCAGATTCTGGCGCGTACGCGCGACTGGCTGCACTACAACGTGCCCGCCCACTTTGTGCGGCGCGAGGCGCGCGGCCATTACAAGGGCCAGAAGCAGATCTGGTTCCTGCTGCGCCTGACCGGCCGCGACAGCGACCTGGACCTGCGCGCCACCAGCCACCCCGAGTTCGACGCCTGGCGCTGGAGCGAGTACTGGGTGCCCATGGAAGCCGTGATCGAGTTCAAGCGCGGCGTCTACGTGGCAGCGCTGTCCGAGCTGGTCGGCCATCTTCCGCCCGACGCGGGCCGCGTGTCGACCGTGCCGCCGGAGGGCTACCAGCGCATGGGTCAGCCTCGGGCGGGACGTCCGCGCAGCGGCCCGCGCCCACCGCGCCGCGAAGGGCTGGATGCTCCGGCGACCGAAGCCGATCCCGGCGCCGCAACCCCCGACACCCGTCCCGGCTGAACCGTGTTGTGCAGTCGCCAGCACCCCCTTGTGCAGGTGCAGCAAAATCGGGCGTTTGGTGGTTTAATCCGCTGTCACTTTCATTTGGACACCTCTCATGGTCCCTCATCTGGTTACGTCACTGACTGGTCCCATCAACGAGCTGGAACAGCGCATTCTTGAATCCATGCCCGTCATCGAGCGCTGGTTCCGCCTCGAGTGGATGGAGCACACGCCGCCGTTTTACTGCTCGGTGGACGTGCGCAATGCGGGTTTCAAGATCGCGCCGGTGGACACCAACCTCTACCCGGGCGGCTTCAACAACCTGACGCCCGACATGCTGCCGCTGGCGGTGCAGGCGGCCATGGCCCTGATCGAGAAGATCTGCCCCGAGGCCAAGAACCTGCTGCTCATCCCCGAGAACCACACGCGTAACCACTTCTACCTGGCCAACGTCAAGCAGCTGATGACGATTTTCCACATGGCCGGGCTGAACGTGCGCCTGGGCAGCCTGGACCCCGCCGTCACGCAGCCGACCGACATCCAGCTGGCCGACGGCTCGGTGCTGACCACCGAGCCGCTGATCCGCGAGCGCGGCCGCATCAAGCTCAAGCACTTCGATCCGTGCACGATTCTACTCAATAACGACCTGTCGGCGGGCATTCCGGACATCCTGCGCGACCTGCACGAGCAGTATCTGCTGCCGCCGCTGCAGGCCGGCTGGGCGGTGCGCACCAAATCGCGCCACTTCCAAAGCTACGAGGAAGTCGCCAAGAAGTTCTCCAAAGTGCTGGGCATGGACCCCTGGCTGATCAATCCGCTGTTCGAGAACTGCCCCGCAGTCGATTTCGCCGAAGGCACGGGCCTGGAGTGCGTGCAGAACCACGTCGACAGCCTGCTGGGCCGCATCCGGCGCAAGTACAAAGAGTACGGCATCACCGAAAAGCCCTTTGTCATCGTCAAGGCCGACAACGGCACTTACGGCATGGGCATCATGACGGTGCGTGATGCCAAAGATCTGGACAGCCTGAACCGCCGCTCGCGCAACAAGATGAGCACGGTGAAAGACGGCCAGGCGCTCAGCCGCGTCATCATCCAGGAGGGCGTGCCGACCTCCGAGCGCATCGAGGATTCGGTGGCCGAGCCCGTCGTCTACATGATGGACCGCTACGTGGTCGGCGGTTTTTACCGCGTCCACGGCGAGCGCGGCATCGACGAGAACCTGAACTCCCCCGGCGCGCGCTTCGTGCCCATGGAGCTGGCGCGTCTGATGGGCCAGCCGCAGATTGGTCCCGCCGAGCCCAACCGCTTTTACATGTACGGCGTTCTGGGCCGCCTGGCGCTGCTGGCCGCTTCCTACGAGATGGAAGCCACCGACCCGCAGGCCGAGCAGTACGACTGACAGCCCGCTTGCCCGCGTCTCACGGTCCGCAGCGGACCTGAAAGCCATCATGCAGAAAAAAACCTCTCTGGCCGCCCTCACCCTGGCGGCTCTGGGCGTCGTTTATGGCGACATCGGCACCAGCCCGCTGTACGCCGTCAAGGAAGTCTTCCTGCTGGGCCACGTGCCCATCGACCACGACAGCATCATGGGCGTGCTGTCCCTGATGTTCTGGGCGCTGACGCTGGTGGTGTCGCTCAAATACGTGCTGCTGGTGCTGCGCGCCGACAACCACGGCGAAGGCGGCGTGATCGCGCTGCTGGCGCTGGCGCTGTCGGCGGTGGGGGACCGCGTTGGCCTGCGCGCCCGCGTGGCGCTGCTGGGGCTGTTCGGCACGGCGATTTTCTTTGGCGACGGGGTCATTACGCCGGCCATTTCGGTGCTGTCGGCGGTGGAAGGCCTGTCGCTGATCGCGCCCAGCATGGATCGTCTGGTGCTGCCGGTGTCGCTGGCGGTGCTCACGGCGCTGTTTGCCGTGCAGCGCCTTGGCACGGCGCGGGTCGGGCGCGCTTTCGGGCCGGTGACGCTGGTCTGGTTCGTGGCGATTGCGCTGGTGGCCCTGCCGCACATTGCGTCCAACCCGCATGTGCTGCTGGCGGTCAACCCCTGGTACGCGCTGCACTTTTTCGCGCAGCACGGCTTTGTCGCTTTTGTGGTGCTGGGTGCGGTGGTGCTGTGCGTGACGGGCGGCGAGGCGCTCTATGCCGACATGGGTCACTTTGGCGCCAAACCCATCCGCATCGCCTGGTACGGCCTGGTCATGCCCGCACTGCTGATCAACTATTTCGGCCAGGGCGCGCTGCTGCTGGCCAACCCCAAGGCGGCGGAAAATCCCTTCTACCTGATGGTGCCGCAGTGGGCGCTGTGGCCCATGGTCATCCTGGCGACCATGGCCACGGTGATTGCGTCGCAGGCGCTGATCTCGGCGCTGTTCTCGGTGGTTAAGCAGGCCATCCAGCTGGGCTATCTGCCGCGCATGCACATCCTGCACACCTCGGTGCGCGACACGGGCCAGATCTACGTCCCGGTGGTCAACTGGGGCCTGTATGCGGCGGTGGTCTTCGCGGTGCTGATGTTTGGCTCGTCGGGCAAGCTGGCGGCGGCTTACGGCATCGCGGTGACGGTGAACATGAGCATCACCACCATCCTGACTTTCTTCGTGATCCGCTACGCCTGGAAGCTCAACCCGGTGCTGTGCGTGGCCGCAACGGCTTTCTTCCTGGTCATTGACCTGGCCTTCCTGGGCGCCAACCTGCTCAAGGTGATCGACGGCGGCTGGTTCCCGCTGGTCATCGGCGCGGTCATGTTCATGCTGATCTCGACCTGGCAGCGCGGCCGCGCCCTGGTGCGCCAGCACCTGCGCGACGATGCGCTGAACCTGTCCGAGTTCCTGGACGGTGTCTTCTACAGCCCGCCTGCGCGCGTGCCGGGCACGGCGGTCTTTCTGACGCCCGACGTGGGCATGACGCCCAATGCGCTGCTGCACAACCTCAAGCACAACAAGGTGCTGCACGAGTACAACCTCTTTGTCACCGCCCGCACGCATGAAGTGCCGTGGATCGGGTTCCAGAAGCGCGTCGAGATCGAGCAGCTGGGCCACGACTGCTGGCAGGTCATCCTGAACTTCGGCTTCAAGAACGATCCGGACGTGCCCGAAGCGCTGTCGCAGCTGACTTCGCGCGGCGTGCCGCTGGACGAAATGGACACCAGCTACTTCCTGTCGCGCGATTCGGTCATGCCCACGGTGGGCTCGGGCATGTCGGCCTGGCGCGAGAAGCTCTTCGCCAGCATGCACCGCAACGCCGCCGATACGGCCGACTTCCTGGGCCTGCCGGCCAACCGGGTCGTTGAACTGGGTTCCAAGGTCGAGATATGACAGACAGCGCCGCACGCACCCCTGCGTCCATCCTTTTCGTGGCCGACGCGCCCGAATCCTTTGCCATTTACAAGGACAGCACCT
Organism: Amphibiibacter pelophylacis; assembly: GCF_037688875.1. Taxonomy (NCBI): domain Bacteria; kingdom Pseudomonadati; phylum Pseudomonadota; class Betaproteobacteria; order Burkholderiales; family Sphaerotilaceae; genus Amphibiibacter; species Amphibiibacter pelophylacis. Next base: position 28,282 of record NZ_JAWDIE010000022.1, on the reverse strand, counting down.
ACGTGATGATGCGCGAGGCGCAGCGCCGTGGCCTGCGCGTCTGGGTGGCGCTGGTCGACAGCCTGACCAGGACGGAGCAGACCGGCGTTCAGGCGCAGGTGCGCGAGCTGCTCCTGCACGATCTGCCGCTGCCTGTGGCGGCGGGCACGCATCCCGAATGGTTTGACGTGGCGGCGGGCGGCGACGCCCCGCTGTGGCAGCCCCTCAAGGACTTTGCCGCCGTGCTGATGCGCAAGGATCCGCCCTTCGATACGGCCTTTTTCTACGCCACCCACCTGCTGGCGCAGGCCGCGCGCGAAGGCGCCCGCGTGTTCAACCGCCCGGAGGCGCTGTTCGGACATCCGGAGAAGCTGTCCATTCTGGAGTTCCCGCAGTTCACGCCGCCCACGCTGGTCACGCGCGACGCGACGCAGATTCGCGCCTTCTGGCGCGAGCACGGCGACATCATCCTCAAGCCGCTGGACGGCATGGGCGGCGCGGGCATTTTCCGCGTGGCGCAGGACGGCATGAACCTGGGCAGCATCATCGAGATGCTGTCGCAGGACGGCGCGCAGACGATCATGGTGCAGCGCCGCCTGCCCGAGATCGACCAGGGCGACAAGCGCGTTCTGCTGATCGGCGGCGAGCCCGTGCCCTACGCGCTGGCGCGCATCCCGCAGAACGGCGAGGTGCGCGGCAACCTGGCGGCCGGGGGGCGCGGCGAGGCCCGCCCCCTGACGGACGACGACTGGCGCATCGCCCGCGCGCTGGGCCCGGTGCTGGCCGGGCGCGGCCTCTTCCTGGTGGGGCTGGACATCATCGGCAGCCACCTGACCGAGATCAACGTCACCAGTCCGACCTGCTTCCAGGAGATCACCTGGCAGACCGGCTGCGATGTCGCCCGCCTGTTCTGGGACGGGCTGGCGAAGCAGGGCGTGGGTGGCTGATGGGGGTGCGCCGGTAAAGAATTGCGCCGTAGGGAACCCGGGACGCCGTGAGGACTCGAAATCTTCACGGCGATTTTTATTTGGATTCAATCACTTGTATCAATGTGTTGCGTCGTCTGCACACATTTGAGGCCAATCCCGCCGGATTCCGGGGAAATCACCCGCCAAGTCTGGACGGGCCAGGGTAACTCCCTAGAATGACCACACTACCTCTCGTAAACCCTTAGATCAACAGGAATCCATCATGTCCAAATTCGTGAAACTGTCCGTTCTGGCCCTGAGCCTGGCCGCTGCTGGTACTGCCATGGCGCAAGCGCAGGACGGTCAATGGCGCGGCAGCGTCGGTGCCTCCGGTGCCATCACCCAGGGCAACAGCGAGTCGCGCAGCGTTGCCATCAGCGGCAACCTGAACCGCGCCACCGCCGTCGACCGCATCACCCTGAACGCGCTGATCAACCGCGCCCAGGGCACGGCCCGTGTGCTGAACGCCGATGGCACCCTGAGCTCCACCAGCCAGAACGTCGCCGCCAACAACGCCAGCCTGTTCGGCCAGTACGACTACAACATCACCTCCGACATCTACGGCTACGGCAATCTGGGCTTCCTGCGTGACGGCCAGCAGGACCTGAACCTGCGCACCTCGGTGGGCGCTGGTCTGGGCTACCACGTCATCAAGGCCCCGGACATGACGTTTGACGTCTACGGCGGTCTGGGCTACAGCGCGGACAAGTACGGCAGCAACAAGACTGTCAACGGCGAGACCGGCACCAGCTTCAGCCGCGCTTCCGTGGTGCTGGGCGAGGCCTCGACCCACGCCATCGGCCCGCAGCTGACCGCCTACCAGAGCGTCGAACTGCAGCCCGGCATCAGCGGCGACAAGGCCATGCTGATCAAGGCCACCGCAGGCGGCAGCGTCGCGCTGACCAACACCATCAGCGCCACCCTGGGCCTGACCAACAACTACAACAGCAAGCCCGCCCTGGGCAACAAGAAGAACGATCTGTCCATCCTGACGGGCGTGAACGTCAAGCTGGGCGCGAACTGATCGCCTGAGCGCTGACCTTGCCGACAGCCGGGCGATACAATCCCCGGCCCGATGATGGTTCAGCCAGCGGCTGCGTGGACGGGAGTCCCGCAGCCGCTTTTGTTTTATCCGCCGATTTTCCCGAAACGGACCGCGCCCATGGCACTGCTTTCCCTGACCCAGGCCTGCCTGGCCTACGGCCACGTGGCCCTGCTGGACCACGCCGACGTGTCGCTGGAGGCGGGCGAGCGCGTCGGCCTGATCGGGCGCAATGGCGCGGGCAAATCCTCGCTGCTCAAGGTCCTGGCCGGGCTGGAGCCGCTGGACGACGGCCTGATCCAGCGCCAGCAGAACCTGCGTCTGGTCTACGTCCCGCAGGAGCCGCGCTTTGACGCGGGCCTGTCCGTTTTCGAGGCCGTCTCGCAGGGCGTGCAGGCCGAGCGCGACGCCGTCGAGGCCTGGACCGCCCAGCATGAGCTGCCCCAGCCCGATGCCGCGCTGATCGAAGAGCTGGAAACCCGCATCACCGCGCTGGACGCCTGGAGCTGGTCGCGCCGCGTGGACGAAACCCTGGACCGGCTGGATCTGGACGGCACGCGCGTCGTCGCCGAGCTGTCCGGTGGCCAGAAAAAGCGTGTGGCGCTGGCGCAGGCGCTGGTCGCCCGGCCCGACGTGCTGCTGCTGGACGAGCCCACCAACCACCTCGACCTGTCGGCCATCGCCTGGCTGGAAGGCCTGCTCAACGGCTTTGCCGGGGCGCTGGTGCTCATCACCCACGACCGCGCGTTTCTGGACGCTGTTACCACGCGCATCGTCGAGCTGGATCGCGGCACGCTGCGCAGCTATCCCGGCCGCTACAGCGCCTACGAAGCCCGAAAGGCGCAGGAGATTCACGACGAGCAGCTCGCCAACGCCCGCTTCGACAAGCTGCTGGCGCAGGAAGAAGTCTGGATCCGCCAGGGCGTCGAAGCGCGCCGCACGCGCAGCCAGAGCCGCATCACCCGCCTGCAGGCGCTGCGCGAACAGCGCGAACAGCGCCGCGAGCGCGTCGGCCAGGTCCGCCTTCAGGTTGATGGCAGCCAGCGTTCGGGCAAACTGGTTGCCACGCTGGAGCAGGTCAGCAAGCGCTACGCCCACACCGAGGGTGAGCGCCAGATCGCGCACCAGCTGGACCTCACCGTGCTGCGCGGCGACCGCATCGGTCTCGTCGGCCCCAACGGCGCAGGCAAGACCACGCTGCTGCGCCTGATTCTGGGGCTGGAGCCGCCCGACAGCGGCACGGTGGCGCTGGGCACGCAGATTCAGGTCGCGTACTTCGACCAGATGCGCGCCCAGCTCGACGACAGCGCCACGCTGGCGCACACCATCAGCCCGGGCAGCGACTGGGTCGAAATCGGTGGCGCGCGCAAGCACGTGATGTCGTACTTGGGCGATTTCCTGTTCTCGCCCGCGCGCGCCAATGCGCCGGTCAGCACGCTGTCGGGTGGCGAGCGCAACCGCCTGCTGCTGGCGCGCCTCTTTGCCCGCCCGGCCAACGTGCTGGTGCTGGACGAGCCGACCAACGATCTGGACATCGAAACGCTGGAGCTGCTCGAAGAGCTGCTGCAGACCTATCCCGGGACCGTGTTTCTGGTCAGCCACGACCGGCGCTTTCTGGACAACGTCGTGACCAGCCTGCTGGTCTGGGAAGGCCCCGGGCAGTGGCGCGAATTCGAGGGCGGCATCACCGACTGGGCGGTGCAAAGCCAGCGCATGGCGCAGGCCCAGCGCAGCGCCGCGCAGGCCCAACCCGCAGCAGCGGCACCGCCTGAGCCCGTGGCTGCGCCAGTCAGCGCTCCGGCGGCGCCCGCGCGCGTCAAGCTCAGCTACAAAGAGCAGCGCGAACTGGACGCGCTGCCCGCGCACATCGAGGCCATGGAGTCCGAACTGGCCCGCCTGACCGCGCTGCTGGCCGACGGCTCGCTCTACCAGGGGCCGGGCGTGGCCGTTCCGGTCCAGGCGCTGGACGGACAGGCCCGCACGCTGACGGCGGCGGGCGAGGTCCAGGCCCATTTCGATCGCCTGGAAGAGGCTTTGATGGCCGCTCTGGAGCGCTGGGAGCAGCTCGATGCCCGAAAGCCCGGCGCCAGCTGAGCCTTTCTCGCCGCGCTTTCACAGTAATCGCTCCAGGTCTGTTGCCTGCAGACAACAGCGCGAAGCGTCTTTTGGAGGGCTGTCTACCCCGCATCTGCAGGTGAACGCCGCTGTGGCTAGAGCGGGCGCAGGGTGATGGAGGCAGTTGCTTTCACGCCAATGAAAAAGAAAGCCTTCAGATTTTGTGAACAGATGGCGCATTGACCGTGATAATGCGTCCAGAGAGATCAGGAGACAGTCAGTGTCTGCATGTCAGTGCGCTGTTCCGGATGTCTCTCCTGGCCGATGGGCCGGGGAGTCAGCGGAGACCGGCTAAGCCGGTTGGCGCATTTTGAGGTTATTTGAGGAGCTTTCCCCATGGGAAACAAGTTGTATGTGGGCAATCTGGCCTATAGCGTGCGCGACGAGTCGCTGCAAACTGCTTTCGGCCAATTCGGCGCTGTGGTCTCTGCCAAAGTGATGATGGACCGTGATTCGGGTCGTTCCAAGGGCTTCGGCTTCGTGGAAATGGCCAGTGATGCCGAGGCGCAAAGCGCCATCGCCGGCATGAACGGTCAAAATCTGGAAGGCCGCCCTCTGGTGGTCAATGTCGCCCGCCCGCGCGAAGAGCGTCCGGCCGGTGGTCGTCCTTATGGCGGTGGCGGTGGCCAGCGCAACGGCTTTGGTGGCGGCGGCGGCTACGGCCAGCGCGACAGCTACTGAGTCGCGACCGGTCGAAAGGCCGGTTCAGACACAGCCCGCAGCCTGACTGCGGGACATCAAAATGGCCGACCTGTCGGCCATTTTTTTCGCCCGGATTCCTGTCGCGATTTCCCTTGCGCTTTTCGCCCGATTTTTACTCCCGCAAGCGGGTGGCCCTGCGGCACAATGCCTGCCTCAGTCACACGCCCCGACGGGAGCCCCCATGAGCGATACCCCCGAAACCACCCTGATGCAGCGGGCCCACGCGGGCCGTGAACGCGCATACGCGCCTTATTCGCGCTTCAAGGTTGGCGCCGCGCTGCTGGCGCGCGACGGTCAGGTGTTCGAAGGCTGCAACATCGAAAACGGCGCTTACCCGCTGTGCAACTGTGCCGAGCGCACGGCCATTTTCAGCGCCGTGGCCACCGGCCTGCGCCGGGGCGATTTCGCCGCGCTGGCCGTCATTGGCGATACGCCGCAGCCCATTTCGCCCTGCGGCGCCTGCCGCCAGGTGATGAGCGAATTCTTTGATCCCGACATGCCCGTCTGGCTGGGTAATCTGGGCGGGTTGCTGCAGCGCACCAGTGTGCGAGAATTACTTCCCGGCCATTTTGAAATGGCGCCGCCCGCCACAGACTGATCCGTCCCTGATGAACGACACCACCCACTTCGGCTTCGAGACCGTGCCCGCAGAGCACAAGGCGCGCCGCGTGCGGGGCGTGTTTGATTCCGTGGCTCAGCGCTACGACATCATGAACGACCTGATGTCCATGGGCCTGCACCGCATCTGGAAGGCGTACACCGTGCGCGTCGCCAATGTCCAGCTGGGCGACCGCGTGCTGGATATCGCAGGGGGCACGGGCGATCTGGCGCTGGCTTTTGCGCCGCTGGTGGGCGAGCACGGCATGGTCGTGCACACCGACATCAATGCGGCCATGCTGGGGCAGGGCCGCAACCGCCTGGTCAATCAGGGCGTGGTGCTGCCCACCGCGCTGTGCGACGCGCAGCATCTGCCTTTTCCAGACGAGAGCTTTGATCTGGTCACTGTGAGTTTTGGCCTGCGCAACATGACCGACAAGGATCAGGCGCTGCGCGAAATGACGCGCGTGCTGCGTCCCGGCGGCCGCCTGATGGTGCTGGAGTTCTCGCAGGTGGCGCAGCCGCTGCGCAAGCCCTACGACCTCTATTCCTTCCACATCCTGCCGCGCCTGGGGCGCTGGGTGGCCAACGACGAGGCCAGCTACCGCTATCTGGCCGAATCCATTCGCATGCACCCCGATCAGGCCACGCTCAAGGCCATGATGAAGCAGGCGGGCCTGGGCCACGTCGATTGCCACAACCTCAGCGCGGGCGTGGTCGCCCTGCACGTGGGCATCAAATGCTGACGCTGCCGCTGCTGTGCGCCGCTTTTGATTCGCCGCGATGGCGATGGCGGGCCTGATCGGGCTTGCAGGCCCGAATGCCACGATGGCGCGACCTGGTTTCGCGCCCGGGGCCCGCTGGCGGTTGTGCCGCGCCGGGCCTGTGACTCCGGCGCACCGCGCTGCGCCGGTCGATTTCTCCGAGCAGAAAGATCCTGACCGTGAAGGCACTGACCCTCTCCGAAGACGCATTCCTTGATCTGGGCCGACAGGGCTACAACCGTGTGGCGCTGGTCCAGCAGGTGCTGGCCGACCTGGAAACCCCGCTGACGCTCTACCTCAAACTCACCGGCCAGGCCAGCGGCAGCTTCCTGCTGGAATCGGTGGTGGGCGGTGAGCGCTTCGGGCGCTATTCCTTCATCGGCCTGCCGACCGCCACGCGCATCGAAGCCAGCGGCGGCGAGACCGTGCTGCGCCGCGATGGTGCCATCGCCGAGCGCTGGGCGGGCAATCCGCTGGACGCCATCCTGGCCTACCAGAACCGCTTCAGGGTGGCGCCGCAGCCCGAGCTGCCGCGTTTCTGCGGCGGTCTGGCGGGCTACTTCGGCTACGACGCCATCCGCTACATCGAGCCGAAACTGGCGCAGTTCAAGACCGAAGGCGCGCTGCCCACGCCCGACATCCTGCTGCTGCACACCGAAGAGGTGGCGGTGATCGACAACCTGTCGGGCAAGCTGCACCTGCTGGTCTGGGCCGACCCGACGCAGCCGGGCAGCTACGCACAGGCACAGCTGCGGCTGGGGGCGCTGGCCGCGCGGCTGTTTGATCCGTCGCCGGTGCTGGACGTGCTGCGCAGCGACTGGCAGCGCAGCACGCAGGCGCCGGGGCAGCCGCAGCAGGCCATCCGATCCTTCGACAAGGCCGACTACCTCGCCGCCGTGGCGAGTGCCAAGGAATACATCGTCGACGGCGACATGATGCAGGTGCAGATCGGCCAGCGCATCGCCAAGCCCTACACCGAATCGCCGCTGAGCCTGTACCGCGCGCTGCGCACGCTCAACCCGTCGCCGTACATGTACTTTTACAACTTCGGCGAGTTCCAGGTGGTGGGCGCTTCGCCCGAGATTCTGGTGCGCCAGGAGACCGTGCCCGAAGGGCAGAAGGTGGTCATCCGCCCGCTGGCCGGGACGCGCCCGCGCGGCGCCACGCCCGGCGAAGATGTGGCGCTGGAAGCCGAGCTGCAGGCAGACCCGAAAGAGCGCGCCGAGCACCTGATGCTGATCGATCTGGCGCGCAACGATCTGGGCCGCATCGCGCAGACCGGTTCGGTGAAGGTCACCGAGGCCTTCGTGATCGAGCGCTATTCGCACGTCATGCACATCGTCAGCCACGTCGAAGGGCTGCTGCGCGAGGGGCTGGGCAATATGGACGTGCTGCGCGCCACCTTCCCGGCCGGCACGCTGACGGGCGCGCCCAAGATTCGCGCCATGGAAATCATCGACGAGCTCGAACCCATCAAGCGCGGCATTTACGGCGGCGCCTGCGGCTACCTGAGCTACGCGGGCGACATGGACCTGGCCATCGCCATCCGCACCGGCATCATCCACAACGGGATGCTGTATGTGCAGGCGGCAGCGGGCGTGGTGGCCGATTCCGTGCCCGAAATGGAATGGCGCGAAACCGAACACAAGGCCCGCGCCCTGCTGGCCGCCAGCGACATGGTGCAGTCGGGCTTCTGAGCGGCCCGCGATTTCCGGAGAATCAGGATGAATGGACGTTACATCGACATCGCAGCCGCCGACGGCAGCGGCCAATTCCGCGCCTATCTGAGCACCCCGGCCAGCGGGCGCGGCCCCGGCCTTGTGATGCTGCAGGAGATTTTCGGCGTCAACGCCACGCTGCGCGCCCTGGCCGACCACTACGCCGAAGAGGGCTACACCGTGCTGGTGCCCGACCTGTTCTGGCGCCAGACGCCGGGGCTGGAGCTGGGTTATGGCCCCGAAGACCGCGAGCAGGCCCTGGCCTGCTACCGCGCGTTTGATATTGCGCTGGGCCTGCAGGACATCCAGAGCGCCATCAACGCGCTGCGCACGCAGCCAGGCGTGGCCGAGGCGGTGCAGGCCGCGAAGGTGGGCGTGGTCGGCTACTGTCTGGGCGGCAGCCTGGCCTACCTGGCCGCCTGCCATACCGACTGCGACGTGGCCGTGGGCTATTACGGCGTCGGCATCGAGAAGCGCCTGGACGACGCGGCGACGCTGCGCTGCCCGCTGGTGCTGCACATCCCGGCCGAAGATGCGCACTGTCCGCCTGACGCGCAGCAGGCCATCACGCAGGCGCTGGCCGGACGGGATGCCGAGGTCTACATCTACCCCGGTGCCGACCACGCTTTTGCGCGGCCGGGCGGCGATCACTTCGACAAGCCGTCCGCGCTGATGGCCCACCAGCGCAGCGTGGCCGCGCTCAAGCGCGCCATCGGGCCGCATTTTGATCTGTCGGCGCTGTGGGACAGGCACTGCGAGTACGAGTTCGCCACCCGCGACGTCGATGCCACCATGGCCACGATGGTCGCCGAGCCCTACGTCAACCACATCCCGACGATGACGGGCGGCGTGGGTTACAGGCACCTGCACCACTTCTACAGCAACTTCTTCGTCAACAGCAACCCGCCGGACACGCGCCTGGTGCCGATTTCGCGCACGGTGGGCGCCACGCAGGTGGTGGACGAGATGCTGTTCTGCTTCACCCACACCTGCGAAATCCCCTGGATGCTGCCGGGCGTGGCCCCGACGGGGCGGCCGGTGGAGATTCCGCTGGTGGCGATTGTGCAGTTTCGGGGCGACAAGCTCTGTCACGAGCACATCTACTGGGATCAGGCCAGCGTGCTGGTCCAGCTCGGGCTGCTGGACGACAGCCGCCTGCCCGTCGCGGGCGTGGCCACCGCGCGCAAGCTGCTGGACGAAACCCTGCCTTCCAATGCGCTGATGGCGCGGCGGCCGTGACGCGCTGCAAGGAGCCGACATGCTTTTGATGATAGACAACTACGACAGCTTCACCTTCAACCTGGTGCAGTATTTCGGCGAGCTGGGCGAAGACGTGCGCGTGCTGCGCAACGACGAGATCGACGTGGACGGCATCGCCGCGCTGCGCCCCGACCGCCTGGTGCTGTCGCCCGGGCCGTGCGCTCCGGCGCAGGCGGGCGTGTGCGTGCCCGCGCTCAAGGCCTTCATGGGCAAGCTGCCGATTCTGGGCGTGTGCCTGGGCCACCAGAGCATCGGCGAGGCGCTGGGCGGACGCATCGTGCGCGCGGGCACGCCCATGCACGGCAAGGCCAGCACGATCAGCACCGATCAAAAGGGCGTGTTCGCTGATCTGCCCGAGCGCTTTTCCATCATCCGCTACCACTCGCTGGTGATCGAGCGCGCCACCCTCCCGCCCGAACTGGAGGTGACCGCCACCAGCGAGGACGGCGAGATCATGGGCGTGCGCCACACGGGCCTGGCTGCCACGCACGCGCCGCTGGAGGGCGTGCAGTTCCACCCGGAATCGATCCTGTCCGAGCATGGCCACGCCATGCTGCGCAATTTCCTGCGCATGGGCGCCGGGGTCGCCGCATGAGCGATTACGGCCAGACGGCGGCCACTGAACAGGATGCCGCGCCGCGCATCCGTCACGACTGGCGCAGCGACACCGTCACCCGCCCCACGCCCGCGATGCAGGCTGCGATGGCGCGGGCCATGGCCGACCCCGCGCAGATCGGCGACGACGTGTTTGGCGACGACCCCACCGTGCTGGCGCTGCAGACGCGCCTGGCCGGCCTGCTGGGCAAGGAGGCTGCGCTGTTTGTGCCCAGCGGCACGCAGTCCAACCTGTGCGCGCTGATGGCGCACTGCGGCCGGGGCGACGAGGTGCTGGCCGGGCAGCTGGCCCACATCTACCGCTACGAGGCGGGCGGCGGCGCCGTGCTGGGCAGCATCCAGCCCCAGCCGCTGCCGCAACAGGCCGACGGTACGCTGCGCCTGGACGACATCGCCGCAGCCATCAAACCCGACGACGAGCACTTTGCCCGCACCCGCCTGCTGTGCCTGGAGAACACCTGGAACGGCCACGCGCTGCCGCTGGATGATCTGCAGGATGCCTGCGCACTGGCCCGCCAGCACGGCCTGGCCACGCACCTGGACGGCGCCCGCCTGTTCAACGCAGCGGTGGCCGGTGTCGCGCCCGGCGGGGACGCTTATGCCCAGGCCCGCGCCATAGCGGCGCCGTTTGACAGCGTTTCGGTCTGCCTGAGCAAAGGCCTGGGCGCGCCGGTGGGCTCGGTCCTGGTGGGTTCTGCCGAGCTGATCGCGCGGGCGCACCGCATCCGCAAAATGGTCGGCGGCGGGATGCGCCAGTCGGGCATTCTGGCCGCGGCCGCCCTGTTCGCGCTGGACCACCACGTCGAGCGTCTGGCGCAGGACCACGCCCGAATCCGCGCGCTGGCGCAAGGCCTGGCGAACGTGCCTGGCCTGCGCGTGACTTCGGCGCAGACCAACATCTTGTTCGCCGAAGTGGACGGCGGACGCGGCGCGGCGCTGCTGGCGCACCTGGCCACGCGCGGCATCGCCGCCACCGGGCTGATCGGCCTGCGCTTTGTCGCCCACCTTGATCTGGGCCCCGACGCGGTGACCGAGACGGTGCAGGCGGTCCACGATTTCTTTTCATGAGGGATTTGGCATGATCACCGACACCCAGGCGCTGCAGCGCGTTATCGAGCACCGCGAAATCTTCCACGACGAAATGCTGCACCTGATGCGCCGCATCATGGCCGGCGAGATGTCGCCCCTGATGATCGCCGCCATCACCACCGGGCTGCGCGTCAAGAAGGAAACGGTGGGCGAGATCGCCGCCGCCGCGCAGGTCATGCGCGAAATGTCCACCAAGGTGGACATTGCCGATTGTACGCATCTGGTTGATATCGTTGGCACGGGCGGCGACGGCGCGCACACCTTCAACATTTCGACCTGCAGCATGTTTGTCGCGGCCGCAGCGGGCGCGCGCGTGAGCAAGCACGGCGGGCGCAGCGTCAGCAGCACCTCGGGCAGCGCCGATGTGCTGGAAGGCCTGGGCGCCTGCATCAACCTCACGCCGCAGGCGATTGCGCAGTGCGTGTCGCGCACGGGCATCGGCTTCATGTTCGCACCCAACCACCATCCGGCCATGAAAAACGTGGCGCCGGTGCGCCGCGAAATGGGCGTCAAGACTTTCTTCAACCTGCTCGGGCCGCTGACCAACCCGGCGGACGCCCCCAACATCCTGATGGGCGTTTTCCACGAAGACCTGGTCGGCATCCAGATCCGAGTGCTGGAGCGTCTGGGCGCGCAGCACGCCCTGGTCGTGTACGGCCGCGATGGACTGGACGAAGTCAGCCTGGGCGCGACCACCGTGGTGGGCGAGCTGCGCGATGGCGTGGTGAGCGAATACACCATCCACCCCGAAGATTTCGGCCTGCGCATGGCCAGCACCCGGGCGCTCCAGGCCGACAGCCCCGAAGCGTCGCGCGCCATGCTGCTGGCCGTTCTGGACGGCGAACCCGGCCCGCCGCAGGACACCGTGCTGCTCAACGCCGGGACGGCGCTCTACGCCGCCAACGTGGTGGAGCGCATCGAAGATGGCATCGCGCTGGCTCGCACCGCGATTGAGAGCGGCGCCGCCCGCCGTCGCCTGGACGAGTTCGTCGCGCTGACGCAGCAACTGGCGGGGTGAGGGCGTGCGCTGGCTGCAGGGCCACCCGGATCCGCTGTTCGATCCCTTGATGGCGCATCTGCGCGACAAGGTGCGCGCGGAGGAGCGGTTTTTCCTGCCGCAGACTTGGCCGACCACCCGGGCCACGACGGTTCGCCGGGCTGTGTTCGATGTGGTGACGGGAGCCACGCTGGCTGGGTTTGCGGGTCTTTTGCTGGTCCCGACATTGCTGGCGGGGGCTTGGGCGCTGGACAGGCTCTGGCCCCGGCGCTGGCCCCGGCGCTGGCAGGACTACGATCAGCAACCCGGCTGGTGGATCGACGTGGTGCAGCGCCGCATCTCCCCGCAGGGTTTTGCGGACAAGAGCTTTGATCTGGATGACGATTTCAGCCTGCTGTGCTACGGCGCTGATCCGGTGATCGAGCTATCACACCGCCGCAAAGGCCCGCAGGCCGCGCTGACGTCGGTGTGTCCGCCGCTCTTCTGGTTTAACGCAGGACCGCCGCCTCAGGCGCTGGCCGTCCAGGAGCTCGCCGACAACCTGGCGCAGCGTCTGCAGATCCGGCGGGCGGGGTCGCGGTATGCGCAGTAGGTTCATTGCCATTCAAAATCTGATGCGTTAGCATCACCGCATCAAAAGGCTAAACCATGCGCACCACGCTTGATATCGCTGACGACGTGCTGCTCGCCGCAAAAGCGCTCGCGCAGCGGGAGAAAAAAAGCCTGGGCGCGGTCATGTCGGATCTGGCCCGTCAGGCCTTCCAGGGCAATGCTCTGAAGGGCAGCCCGGCGGCTGGCGGGCTTCGGGTCGCCGAGCCCCTCGCGGCATTTGGCATTGGGCCGCTGCCCTCGCGGGGCGGGGTGGTCAGCACGGAACTGGTCCAGCGACTGCAGGACAGCGAAGGGCTTTGAGGCCCATGGCACAGCGCGCCTTGCTGGATGTCAACGTCCTGATCGCCCTGTTCGATCCGGATCACGTTCATCACCCCCGCGTCACGGACTGGATGATGAGGCAGGTGCCTCACGGCTGGGCCACCTGCCCGCTGACACAACTGGGGCTTTTGCGCATCATGAGCCAGCCGGCCTACCCCCATCCGATCGGCCTGTCTGTGCTGCGCGCCTCTCTGGCCAAGGCCACCTCGCATCCTGCGCACCAGTTCTGGGCGGCGGACATCAGCCCGCTGGACGACCGTTTGTTCCCGCCGGACCGGCTGCACGGGCACCAGCAACTGACCGACGCCTATCTGCTGGCTCTGGCCGTGGCCAATGAGGGGGTTCTGGCGACGCTGGATCAGCGCATTCCCCTGAGCGCCGTCGCGGGGGCCAGGCCCCATCACCTTCAGCTGATCTGATTCCCGCTACGACTCCGCCACCGCCTTGGACCCCTGGCGCGCCACCCAGTCTTTCAGCACGGCATCGATCCGGCTCTGCCAGCCCGCCCCCGAGGCGCGAAAGTGCTGGATCACCTCTGGCGACAGCCGTATCGTTGTCGAGACCTTGAGCGGCCTGTCCGATGGCGGGCGACCCACGCGTACCAAAGGCTTTGCTGCTTGCCATTCGGCGTCGGTGTAGGGCAGTGCGTCCGGATCGGACAACGCTGCGGCCGTGATGATGGCGTCTTCTTCCGCGGTGGGGACGTAAACTTTTCGGCCGGACTTAGTGGTCATGTACATATCGGATCACCTCTCGAGGGTTGGGTTTGCGCAAGCCGATTCCCGCAAGGATCGCACGGAGGCTCCCGGTCTAAACGGGATGTATTAGCATCCTTGCAATTTAATCTCCTGCGCCTGACCCGATCTGCCATGCCCGAACTCCCCGAAGTCGAAGCCACGCGCCGCAGCATTGCGGGCCCTCTGAAGGGCCGCCGCATCCGGGCGGTGGCGCTGGGCAAGGTGCTGCGCTGGCCGCTGGGCTGCGATCCGGCGGACCTGGTGGGCGCGCGGCTGGGGGCGGCGCAGCGGCGCGGCAAATACATCTGGCTGCCGCTGGAGGACACGCAGGTCGCGCAGGACGGGCGGCTGCACACCCGGGGCGGGCTGCTGGTTCACCTGGGCATGTCGGGTGCGCTGTCGCTGCTGGAGCCGCGCCCGGACTGGCCGGAGGGCGACCTCGCCGCCGTGCAGCGCGAGCGCGGCCCGCATGTGCATGTGGCGCTCTGGCACGACGCCGGGGTGCTGCTCTACACCGACCCGCGCCGCTTTGGCGCCTGGCTGTGGTCGCCGGGCCTGGATGCGCCGCCCGCCAGTACGCGCCTGGCCGGTCTGGGCCACGAGCCCTGGGACGAGGCCCTGACCCCGCAGCGGCTGCGCGCGCTGTGGCAGGGTAAATCAGTCGCGGTGAAATCGGCGCTGCTGTCGGGCCAGGCCATTGTCGGCGCGGGCAATATCTACGCCTGCGAGGCGCTGTTTCGCGCCCGCATCCACCCGGCCACGCCCTGCGGCCAGCTGACTCTGGCACAGTGCACCCGGCTGCTGTTTGAAGTGCGCGGCGTGCTGCAGCAGGCGCTGGATCTGGGCGGGACCACGCTGCGCAACTACAGCGACGCGCTGGGGCAGACGGGCGAGTTCCAGTTCGCCACCACCGTCTATGGCCGCGAAGGCCTGCCCTGCCGCGTCTGCGCCCGCCCGGTGCAGCGCTTTGTGCAGCAGCAGCGTTCGACCTTTTTCTGCGCGCATTGCCAGAAGCCGTACAAGCCAAAGGTGCCCCGCTGATGGCTTCGGGCGCTGCTACGGGCGTTGATTCGGGCTCTGATTCTGGCCTTGAGGCCCCACTGCCCGACGATTTCGCCGGGCGGCTTGTGCGCTGGCAGCGGCTGCACGGCCGCCACGGCCTGCCTTGGCAGGGCACGCGCGACCCCTACCGCGTCTGGCTGTCGGAGATCATGCTGCAGCAGACGCAGGTCGCCACGGTGCTCGATTACTACCCGCGCTTCCTGGCGCGTTTCCCGGATGTTGCCGCGCTGGCGCAGGCGCCGCTGGACGACGTGCTGGCGCTGTGGGCGGGCCTGGGATACTACAGCCGGGCGCGCAATCTGCACGGCTGCGCGCGGCGTGTCATGGCCGACTGGGGCGGCGTTTTTCCGGCGCGCGCGGCCGATCTTGTCACCCTGCCGGGCATCGGTGTGTCCACGGCGGCAGCGATCGCTGCTTTCTGCCATGGCGAGCGCATCTCGATCCTGGATGGCAACGTGCAGCGCGTGCTGGCGCGCCACCGTGGGCTGGACGAGGATTTTTCGCGCGCCGCGCCGCGCCGCGAACTGCAGCGCCTGGCCGACGCGCTGGTGCCGCACGCCAGCGAAATGCCCGTCTACACCCAGGCGCTGATGGACCTGGGCGCCACGCGCTGCACCCCGCGCCAGGCGGCGTGCGACGTCTGTCCGGTCCGCCGCGACTGCATCGCCCTGGCGCAGGGCCGGGTCCACGAACTGCCGCGCAAGGCGCGCGCCACGGTGCAGAAGGTCTGGGCGCACGCGCTGCTGCTGCACGCGCACTGTGACTGCGCCGGGCTGTGGCATGTCGCGCTGGTGCAGCGGCCCGCGACGGGCGTCTGGTCCGGGCTGTGGACGCCCCCGCTGCTGGACGAGGCGCAGCAGGCGCAGCGCCGGGCCCATGCTCCGCCGATACGTGCGCACGAGGCTTTTCTGCACGTGCTGACCCACCGCCGCTGGTTCCTGACGCCCTGGCTGTGTGCGACGCGCGGGGGCGATCTTCCCGATGCGGTGGCGCTGGGCCTGGATGGCGATCAGGCGGCCGCGATGCGCTGGTGGACGCTGGATCAGGCCGCCGGTCTGGCGCTGCCCGCCCCCGTGCGCGCCCGCTGGCTGGGCTGGATGGAAGAGCTCACGGCCGCCTGATTGTTGCGCCATCTGCACCAGTCAGTTGGTTGGCCCGGGGCTTACGGATTTACCCGCCGCCTTTATGATCGCCGTCAGACCTTGAGGCATCCCGTGCAGCAGGGTGTTTGAACCACTTTCAGGAGATTCTCATGGCGAATGTTGCAGTCATCTATCACTCGGGCTACGGCCACAACCAGCGCGTGGCGCAGTTCGTTCTGGAAGGCGTGAAGACCGCCGCCACCGCGCACGAAGTCGTCATCGACGCTGAAGGCAATGTCAGCGACGCCGACTGGGCCGTGCTGGATGCCGCGGACGCCATCGTGTTCGGTTCGCCCACCTATATGGGCATGGCTTCGTGGCAGTTCAAGAAGTTCGCCGATGCCTCGTCCAAGCGCTGGTTCACCCAGGGCTGGAAGGACAAGATCGCGGGTGGTTTCACCATTTCGGCCAGCCCCAGCGGCGACAAGTTCTCGACGCTGCGCTACTTCTTCACGCTGGCGATGCAGCACGGCATGATCTGGGTGAGCCAGACGGTGCCCAACGACGGCACGCTGAACCGCCTGGGGTCTTACGGTGGCCTGATGGCCCAGGTCGGCCCGACCAGCCCGCCCGCAGACATCCCCCAGGGCGATCTGGACACGGCCCGCGCTTACGGCCAGCGCATCGCCGAGTTCGCCCACAAGGTCAAGGGCTGATCGCTGCCCGTCACGGTGACTTGTCCCCTGTGGCGCCAGCCGGAGCGGCTGCCGCTGCGGGGTTCGACCAGAACGGCCGCAGCCGCGTCAGCAGATCGTTGTAGCGTTTGCTGATGCGCTGCATTTCCAGCTGCTGGTTCTGCACCACGACACGCTGGCTATTGGCCATGCTGGCCTGCAACTCGATGCTGGCCGCCAGATGCGGCGCCACTTTGCCACCGGTTTTTTTCTGCCCGTCGGCCTGAACCTGCAGCGCACTGCGCTTGCCTTCGATGTCGGCCAGGCGTTTTTGTGTGTCGGTCAGCGCGGCCTGGTAAGGCTGCAGGCTGGCGGCGCGTTCGGCCTCCAGCGCCTGCTCGCTGGGGTAGCGCGCCAGCCAGTTCTGCATCTGCTGGCGGTTCAGCTCGGCCTGCTCGCGTGCGCGTGCAGCGCTGCGTTCACGGGCCAGTGCGTCCTGGCGCTCGGCGATGGTCGGCTGGGCGCTAAGGGTGTCGCGCGTCGAGCCATCGCGGTTGAGCACGCGCTGGGATGATCCCTTGCAATTGGGAATTGGCCGGTCCGAGGTGACATTCTGGCCCGTGGTCGTCACGCAGCTGTAGATGCCTGCCGCAGCAGCGGGCAGGGGGGCTACGCCCAGCGTCAGCAGGAGCGTGATCAGCGGCAGTGATGCAAGGGTTTTCAGCATGATCCGGATGCGCTGGCCTGCAAAAACAGGTCAGCGCAAAAAACAAAACACGATCAGGCCGATGCGGGCGCGGCACCAAACTGGCGCCGGTAAGCCTCGACCTTATCCAACTGTAAGGACATATCGGCGTGCTGATGCAGGAAATTAAGCAGGTCATCCAGGCGCGCAATCGGGATCACTGACAGCCCGAGTGTGCTTTCGACATGCTGCACCCCCGACAGACGGCCCTGCGGGGTCTCGATGGCCCACTCCTGGCGGTCCAGCGCGATGATGACGCCCACGGGTTCGGCGCCTGCCGCGCGGATCAGGTCAGCCGCTTCGCGCTTGCTGGCGCCGTCGCTGATGACGTCGTCCACGATCAGCACCCGGCCGCGCAGCGGTGCGCCAACCAGCGTGCCGCCTTCGCCGTGGTCTTTGGCTTCTTTGCGGTTGTAGGCCCAGGGCACGTTGCGGCCCAGGCGCGCGAGTTCGATCGCCATGGCGCTGGCCAGGGTGATGCCTTTGTAGGCCGGGCCGAAGACCATGTCGAATTCCAGCCCGCTGTCCAGTGCGGCGCGGGCGTAATACTGGCCCAGGCGCGAGAGCAGGGCGCCGTCATTAAATAGCCCGGCGTTGAAGAAGTAAGGCGAGGTGCGCCCGGCCTTGGTCACGAACTGGCCAAAGCGCAGGATGTCGTGGCGCACGCAGAAATCAACAAATTCCCCGGCGAGGGCGGACGGTGCAGGCGTGGCGGCAGTTGACATGGCGGTGGGCGGAAAAGGGGTGGGAATCAGCCCGGCATTGTAGGCGGCGCGTGCAGCCAGGCTTCCAGCGCGTCGGCCACCGGGGTCAGGCCGAGCGCGCCGCGCCCGCGCAGCGCACATTCCCAGACCACGGCCGTGCGCCAGCCCAGCGCGGTCAGGGCGGCCAGGTGATCGGCATCGCGCTCGCGGTTGCGGGCGATCTTGTCCTGCCAGAAGCCGGTGCGCGTGCCCGGCAGGCGAAACAGCGCGCAGTCGTGGCCATGCCAGAAACAGCCGTGCACGAAAATCACCGCCTGCCATCGCGGCAGCACGATATCCGGCCGCCCGGGCAGATCGCGCCCATGCAGCCGGTAGCGGTAACCGCGCCGGTGCAGCTCGTGCCGCACGGCCAGTTCGGGCCGCGTGTGGCTGCCGCGTATGCCCGCCATCATGCGGCTGCGCACGGCGGGAGGAACGATGTCGGTCATGGGGTATTGTCGGCCGGTCTTCTGGAGCGATTTGGGGGCTATGGGAGAATCGGGGATATTCCGTATTTTTGATGGCCATCGGCACATCTTCACCATGCGCATCATCTCCGCCAATCTCAACGGCATCCGCTCTGCGACCAGCAAAGGCTTTTTCGACTGGCTGGGCCAGCAGCAGGCCGATGTGGTGGGGGTGCAGGAGCTGAAAGCGCAGGACGCCGACCTGAGCGACATCATGCGCGACGCGCACGGCCTGCGCGGACACTTCCAGTTTGCGCAGAAAAAAGGCTATTCGGGCGTGGGCCTCTACACGCGCCACGAGCCCAGCGACGTGATCACCGGCTTTGATGGCGGCGGCGAGTTCGACCAGGAAGGCCGCTGCGTCGAACTGCGCTTCGACCGCCCGGGCCGCCGTCTGAGCATCCTCAGCAGCTACTTCCCCAGCGGCTCCAGCGGGGATGATCGCCAGGCGGCCAAATACCGCTTTCTGGCGCTGATGCTGCCTTATCTGAAGGCGCTCGCGCAGGATCGCGAACTGCTGCTGATGGGCGATCTGAACATCGCGCACCGCGAGCAGGATCTGAAAAACTGGAAGGGCAACCTGAAAAACAGCGGCTTCCTGCCCGAAGAGCGCCAGTGGCTGAGCACGCTGCTGGCCGACGCCGGGCTGGTGGACGTCTACCGCGCCCTGCACCCGGACACCACCGACGCCTGCTACACCTGGTGGAGCAACCGCGGCCAGGCCTGGGCCAAGAACGTGGGCTGGCGCATCGACTACCAGCTCGCCACGCCCGCCCTGGCGGCGCGTGCCCGTGCGGCAGCCATTTACAAGGACGAACGCTTCAGCGACCACGCGCCACTGGGCATTGATTACGAAAGCGAGCTCTGAAGGCCATGATTTCCTTTCCCCGCTTTCTGGATGCACTGCGCACCGAACTGAGCAACCGCCGGGTCTGGCAGACGCGCGTGGTGGTGGCGGTGTTTGGCGCGCTCTCTGGCCTGACCGTGGTGGCGCTGACCTGGCTGGGTGAGCAGTCGATTTCGCTCTTCCAGCAGGGCTGGGCGGCGTATTACTGGCTGCCGCTGGTGTGGACCCCGCTGCTGACGGTGCTCGTCGTCTGGCTGACGCAGCGCTTCGCGCCGGGCGCGGCCGGGTCGGGCATCCAGCAGGTGGTGGCGGCGCTGCACTCGCACACGCCGCTGGCGTCGCGTTCGCACTTCATCTCGATGAAGCTGACGATCTCCAAAATGCTGCTGACGGCGGGTGGCCTGCTGGGCGGGCTGTCGCTGGGGCGGGAGGGGCCTTCGGTGCAGATCGGCGCCGGGGTGATGCATTCGGCGCGGCACTTTCTGCCGCGCAACAGCACGGTGTCCGACCACGGCCTGCTGATCGCAGGCGGCGCCGCCGGGATTGCCGCAGCCTTCAACACGCCGCTGGGCGGGATCATGTTCGCCATCGAAGAGCTGTCGCGCCGCCCCGAGCAGCGCAACAACGGTCTGATCATGGCGGCCATCGTCATTTCCGGCCTGATGGGGATCTCTTTCTTCGGCAACTTCAGCTACTTTGGCATGATCCACGTCGGCGCGATCAGCATGTCGCTGCTGGGGCCAGGCCTGCTGGTGGCGATCTGCGCGGGTGTGCTGGGCGGCCTGTTTTCGCGGCTGCTGGTGATGTCGCTGTCCGGTCTGTCCAACGACCGTTTTTCGCGCTGGCGGGCGATTTATCCGCTGCGCTTCGCGGCCGGTTGCGGCCTGGTGGTGGCCGTGGTGGGACTGGCCACGAACGGCGACACCTTCGGCAGCGGTTACGAGCCCACGCGCGCGCTGCTGTCGGGCGAGGGCGATACCTCGCCGCTGTATGTGCTGCTCAAATTCGTCGTCACCTGGATCACCGCATGGTCGGGTGTGCCGGGGGGCATTTTCGCGCCCTCACTGTCGATTGGCGGGGCGCTGGGGGCCGACATTGCCAACCTGACCGGCCATCTGGACGCGCCTGCGCTGATCGCGCTGGGCATGGCCGGGTTCCTCGCCGCCGTCACGCAGGCGCCCCTGACCTCCTTCATCATCGTGATGGAGATGGTGGACGGCCACGGCCTGGTGCTCACGCTGATGGCCGGTGCGCTGCTGGCCAGCGGCCTGTCGCGGCTGATTTCGGCGCCGCTGTACGAAAGCCTCGCCGAACTGCAGCTGCAGCGCCTGTCAAAATCGGCTGCTGCGGCGGCGCCTGTGGCCGCCAAATCTGAAAAAACGGATGCCGAGACGCCCCATGCCCCAACGCCCCTTCCGCCAGGTTGATGTTTTCACCCGCGAGGCCTTTCGCGGCAACCCGGTCGCCGTGGTGCTGGACGCCGATGGGCTGACCGACGAGCAGATGCGCCGCGTGGCGAACTGGACGAATCTGTCGGAAACCACGTTTGTGCTGCCGCCCACGCAGCCTGGCGCCGATTACCGTCTGCGCATTTTCACGCCGCAAACCGAACTGCCTTTCGCCGGACACCCCACGCTGGGCACGGCGCATGCGCTGATCGAAGCGGGCCGCATCACGCCACAAGCGGGGCGTTTGGTGCAGGAATGCGCCACCGGGCTGATCCAGCTGACCGTGACCACGCAGCCTGGCGCCAGCCCGCTGATCGATTTTGTCCTGCCCGAACCGGGCTTTACGCCGCTGTCAGACGCCGACGTGGCCGCGCTGGCGGAGGCGCTGGGAGCGCCCGTGCTGACCGATCCGGCGCCGCAGCACGTTCGCGTCGGGCCGGTCTGGACGGTGGTTCAGCTGCCGAGCGCGCAGGCCGTTCTGGCGCTGCGCCCGGATTTCGCCCGCCTGGCGCGACTGTCCGGTCAGGACGCCACCACAGGCGTCGCTGTTTTTGGCGTCTGGCCCCAAGGCGCTTCGCCGGGCCCGGCGGCCATCGAGGTGCGCGCCTTCGCGCCCGCCGACGGCATCAACGAAGACCCGGTCTGCGGCAGCGGCAATGGCGCTGTGGCGGCTTTCATCCGCGCAACCGGACAGACTCCTGCCGTGGGGCGTCAGTACCTGGCCACTCAGGGCGCGGTTGTCGGCCGCAGCGGCGAGATCCACATTGCTTTTGAGGGCGACAGCGTGATTCGCGTCGGGGGTCAGTCGCTGACGTGCATTGAGGGGCAGGTGACGCTCTGATGTACATCCCCGCCCATTTCGCCGTCGATGACCCCGCCGCGCTGCACGATCTGATCCGTCAGCATCCGCTGGGCGATCTGGTCACGCACGGCGCGCAGGGGTTGGACGCCAATCCGCTGCCTTTCGAGCTGGACGCCCAGGCCGGGCCGCACGGCACGCTGCGCGCGCATGTGGCGCGGGCCAATCCGCTGGCGCAGCAGGTGCGCGATGGCGATGCGGTGCTGGTGATTTTCCGGGCGGAGCAGGGCTACATCTCGCCGGGCTGGTATCCGTCCAAGGCCGAGACGCACCGCCTGGTACCGACCTGGAACTACCGCGTGGCCCATGCTCATGGGCGCATCCGGCTGCGCGATGACGGGCGCTTCCTGCGCGGTCTGCTGGCGCGCCTGACGCGCACGCACGAGGCTGGTCAGCCCCAGCCCTGGAAGATGGGCGATGCCCCGCCTGGGCACATCGACACGCTGCTGCAGTCCATCGTGGGGCTGGAGATTGAGCTGACGCAGCTCGTGGGCAAATTCAAGCTCAGCCAGAACCGGGAGGTCCGTGACCGCCTGGGCGCCGCCGACGCGCTGGACGCCACGGGCGACAGCCAGAGTGCTGCGCTGGCAGGGGCGATGCGGGGGGCTGGGCAGGGCTGACCCCGCCCCTCACCTCACATTGAAATTCATCTGGAACTGCACCGCCGCCGTGCCCAGCAGGTTGACCTGGACTTCGGTCTGCGGACTGAAGCGGTAGCCCAGCGCGACGAACAGGCCAGGCGAGAAGCCGCCGTGGTTGAAGGGCACCTTGTCCTTGTACTCGCCCCGGTAGCCGTAGATGATCCCGGCGTTCCATTTGGCGAACAGGTTAGGCTGCCCCAGCAGGTTGTCAAAGCGCTGGCCCCAGGGCGAGAAATACACCGACGGCTGCCCGAACGAGTTCGTGAACAGCACCAGACTGCGCGTGTGATTGTCCTTGAGCGTCTGCTCGTAAGCCACGGACACGGCATGCTTGTGCTCCGGGCTTGGATGAAAATGCAGGGTCAGCGGGCTGAACTGCCAGGACGTGTAGGCCACATCGTCGCCCGGCGTGGGCATGACACCCTGCGCAGACGCTTGAGAACACAGCAGGCTGGCCGTCAGTGACAGCGACGCCAGAACAACAGAACGGATCATGAAAGACACCTTCAGACTGAGCTTTTCCCGGCGCTTGCGGCGCGGGCTGGCGGTATTGTCCGTCATCTTGCCCGTCACCCTGTTGCTGGGCGGCTGCGCCAGCGCGATCGACTGGCTGCGGCTCAAGGCCTATCGCCCGACGCCCGCCACCGAAACCATGCTGCAGCGCATTCCGGCCTCGGCGCAGACCTTCCGCCTGGCGCTGGCGGATGGCGAGCACCTGGGCATGGTCTACTGGCCCGCCGATCAGGCCGGTGCGCCGACGCTGCTGTTCCTGCACGGCACCTTCCGCAACCTGGCGCAGCTGGTGCCCAAAATGAGCGCGCTGCACGAGGCGGGCTACACGCTGCTGGCAGTCGATTACCGGGGCTGGGGCGAGAGCAGCGCGCGCGTGCCCAGCGAGGCCAGCATCGTCGCCGATGGACGCTCGGCGCTGGCGCTGCTGGACCGCATCGAGCCCGATCCGAAGTGCCGCATCCTGTACGGCCACTCCATGGGCACGGGCGTGGCCATGCATCTGGCCAGCACGGCGCACTTCCCCGGCGATTACGCGGGCCTGATCCTGGAATCGGCCTTCAGCAGTTTCCCCGATGTGGCGCGCCAGGCGGGCGAGGTGGCGGGCTGGCTGGCGGCGCGGCTGCCCGACCAGTTCCGCTCCATCGACCGCGCCCCCGCCATCGACGCGCCCGTGCTGATGATGCACGGTGGCCAGGACACGACGGTCTCGCCCGCCTCGGGGCGGCGCCTGTTTGACGCGCTCAGCCACGCCCCGGTGCGTCGCTGGTGGCTGTCGCCGCAGGCCAGTCACAGCAATGTTGCCAGCCTGGATGCGGCGGGCTACCAGAACGAACTGCGACAATGGCGCCAGCAGGTGCAGGCTGAAGGCGCCGTGTGTGCGCCGGGCCGCGTGCGCGCACAGGCGGTGGCGGCTTTCGAGGCCGAACTGGCCGCCGCCCGCACGGCCAGTGCGCCGACTGCGCTCCTGCCCGCAATTCAGACCCCGAGGTGATCATGCTGCGATACGACTCCCTGCCGGTGACGGCGTTTGCCCAGAACTGCAGCCTGCTGTGGTGCGACGAAACGCTTGAAGGCGTGCTGATCGACGTCGGCGGCGATCTGGACCGCGTCACGGCCCTGGTCGAGCGCCACGGCGTGACAGTGAAAGCGCTGTGGCTGACCCATGGCCACATCGACCACGCGGGCGGCACGGGCGAGCTGTCCCAGCGCTGGCAGCTGCCCGTGATCGGGCCGCACGCCGACGACCAGTTCCTGATTGACGCCCTGCCGCAGCAGGCGCAGGCCTACGGGTTTGCGCCCGCGCAGCCCTTCACGCCCGACCGCTGGCTGCAGGCGGGCGACAGCCTGCGCGTGGGCGCCCACGAGGTGCACGTGCTGCACACGCCGGGCCACACGCCGGGGCATGTGGTTTTCCACTGCCCGGACATCCGCCGCGTCTTTGTGGGCGACGTGCTGTTTGTCGGCAGCATCGGCCGCACCGATTTCCCGCGCGGCAATCACGACGACCTGATCCGCAGCATCATCACGCAGCTTTGGCCACTGGGCGAAGACACCGGCTTCATCTGCGGCCACGGCCCCGAGGGCACGCTGGGCCAGGAGCGGCGCAGCAACCCCTTTGTCGGCGGAACCTGATCCCGCAACAGAACGGATCAGGCCGGATCAGAACGTCTCCTGCAGCCCGAAGCGCTGCGCCGCCTGCTGCACGGCCCGCGTCAGGCGCAGCGCGGTCTCGGATTCGCGCTGCCAGTGCTGCCAGTACAGGGCGACATCGCAAGTGCAGCCGGGCAGCAGGTCGATCAGCGGCGGTGCGTGCGCCGGGCGCGCATCAAGCTGCTGGGTGGCGACCATGCCCCAGCCCAGGCCCAGATCCAGCGCCTGGGCGTAGCCGTCGCTGGCGGGCAGATGGTGGCGCGGGTACTGCGGCTGGCGCAGGCCCAGATGGCGCTCCAGGAACTGATCCTGCAGCGCGTCCTTGGGGCTGAAAATCAGCGCGGGCGTGTCCAGCAGGGCGTGCACGTCCAGCCGCCCACCGCGCTGCACGCGCTGTGCCACCGCCGGAGCGGCCACGCAGCGGTAGCGCATCACGCCCAGCGGGTCGGCCACGCAAGCGCGCAGCGGTTTGGACAGGGTCGAGACGCAGCCCAGCACCTCGCCCGCCAGCAGCGCCGCGTTGGTGTGGTCCTGATCGTCCACGCGCAGATTGAGCAGCAGCCGCTGCCTGGCCAGAAGCGGCGCCACGCCGGGCAGAAACCAGGTGGTGACTGAATCGGCGTTGACCGCTACGGGCAGCGTCTGCCAGCGGCCGCTTTCGGCCGTGGCGGCGTAGCGCGCGAGCAGATCCGCCTCCATCACCTGCATCTGGCGCACATGCGCCAGCACCGCCTGCCCGGCGGGCGTCGGCCGCACCGTCTTGCCGCGCACCAGCAGGCGCTGGCCCAGCTGCTCCTCCAGCGCGCGGATGCGCTGCGACACCGCCGCCAGCATCACGCCCAGATGCTGAGCGGCCGACGCGAAACCGCCCTGGTCCACAATGGCGGCCAGGGTGTGCAGGTGTTTGCTGTCCAGCATGGTGAGATCAGGGGTTTTGGCGATGCAGGAAAAATCCGCTCAGGACGGGTCGCTGGCCGTCGTTGGCGCTGCGGGGACTTATGTCGGCCGCTTTGCCCCCTCGCCGACCGGATTGTTGCACGCAGGCTCGCTCGTCGCCGCGCTGGCCAGCTGGCTGGACGCCCGCGCCCACGGCGGACGCTGGCTGGTCCGCATTGAGGATGTCGACACCACGCGCAACGTGACCGGCGCGGGCGAGGCCATTCTGGCGCAACTGGCTGCCTGCGGCCTGCTGTCCGACGCGCCCGTGCTGTGGCAGACACAGCGCGAAGCGGCTTACGCGCAG
This sequence comes from Amphibiibacter pelophylacis, assembly GCF_037688875.1. NCBI lineage: Bacteria > Pseudomonadati > Pseudomonadota > Betaproteobacteria > Burkholderiales > Sphaerotilaceae > Amphibiibacter > Amphibiibacter pelophylacis. The sequence continues at coordinate 2,792 of NZ_JAWDIE010000022.1, read as the reverse complement.
GCCCTGCAGCGCCTGGCGGAGCGGGGGCTGGCCTACGCCTGCGCCTGCAGCCGCAGCGACATCCAGGCCGCGCCCGTGCAGCCCGGACGCCTTCCCGGCGTCTACCCCGGCACCTGCCGCGCGGGACTGAACGGCCGCCCGGGCCGCGCCTGGCGCGTGCGCTGCGGCGAGGGTCCGAACGAGCCCGCCCTGCGCTGGCACGACCGCTGGCTGGGCGCGCAGCAGCAGTCGCTCTGGGCCGAGGTGGGCGATTGTGTCGTGCATCGCGCCGACGGCTGCTGGGCCTACCAGCTCGCGATGGTGGTGGACGACGCCCACCAGAGCATCACCGATGTGGTGCGCGGCGCCGATCTGGCCGACAACACGCCGCGCCAGATCCACCTGCAGCGCCTGCTGGGCCTGCCCACGCCGCGCTACCTGCACACGCCGCTGGTGCTGGCGCCAGACGGGCAGAAATTGTCCAAGCAGACAGGCGCCCAAGCGCTGCACCTCGAGACCCCGCAGCAGGCCATCGCCGCTTTGGCCCAGGCCGTGCGCACGCTGGGTTTAAGTCCGGGCCTGGATCAGGATCTGGCCCGCAGCGCCAGCGTGCCCGAGCTGCTGGCCCGCGCCGTGGCGGCCTGGCGCCAGCACGCCGTCTGAGCCAGCCGCTACACTGGCGCGCTGGTGCATCGCCCGTGGAGTTCGCATGTCTGACATTCTGGAAAAAATCGTCGCCGTCAAACACCGGGAAGTGGCTGCAGCCCAGGCCGCCCGCCCGCTGGAGCAGGTCAAAAAAGACGCGCTAGGCCGTCTGACCACCCGCGATTTCGTCGGCGCCCTGAAGCGCCGCGCTGCTGCCGGTCAGCCGGCCATCATCGCCGAGGTCAAAAAAGCCAGCCCGTCCAAAGGCGTGATCCGCGCGGATTTTGTCCCCGCCGACATCGCGCAAAGCTACGCCCAGCACGGCGCCGCCTGCCTGAGCGTGCTCACCGATGTGGAGTTCTTCCAGGGCAGCACGGACGCCCTGAAGCAGGCCCGCGCCAGTTGCGATCTGCCCGTGCTGCGCAAGGATTTCATGATCGATGTCTACCAAGTCTGGGAGGCGCGGGCCATGGGTGCCGACTGCATCCTGCTCATCGTTGCCTGTCTGGGCGACGGGCAGATGCTGCAGCTCGCCACGCTGGCCCACGAGCTGGGCATGGCGGTGCTGGTCGAGGTCCACGATGGCCCGGAGATGGACCGCGCCCTGGCGCTGCTGGCCACCGTGCCGCAGCCCGGCCGCACGCTGATCGGCGTCAACAACCGCAACCTGCGCACCTTTGAGGTCTCGCTGGAGACCACACTGTCGCTGCTGCCGCGTGTCCCGCCCGGCACGCTGCTGGTTGCCGAGAGCGGCATCGCCACGCCGCAGGATGTGCAGCGCCTGCGCGACGCCGGGCTGCAGGCCTTTCTGGTCGGCGAGGCCTTCATGCGCGTGGCCGAGCCGGGCGAAGGCCTGCGCGCGCTGTTTGGCGACCTGTCGTGAACGCCGCTCCCGCCACCTGGTCGGCACGTTGGCTGGCGTCAGCACAGGCGCTGCCGCCCGCCTGGCGCGAGCCGGTGCTGTCGTTTGCCAGCTCAAGCGTGGGCGAGGCGCTCCTGGCGCAGATCGACGCCGATGCGGCCGCGGGCGCCGAGATTTATCCGGCCGTCGACCATGTCCTGCGCGCCCTGCACGATACGCCGTGGGAGAAGCTGTGCGCGGTCATCGTCGGGCAGGACCCTTACCACCAGCCCGGTCAGGCCGATGGTCTGGCGTTCTCTGTGCCGCAGGGGACGGCGTTGCCGCCCAGCCTGCGCAACATCGTCCAGGAGGTGCTGCGCGGCGCGCGCGAGGCGGGCTGGCCCGGCGCTGAGGACATTGCCACCCAGCCGCTGCGCCCCAATCTGTCGGCGTGGTCGCGTCAGGGCGTGCTGCTGCTCAACACCAGCCTGACGGTGCGCCGCGATCAGGCGGCGTCGCACTCGTCCTGGGGCTGGCAGGCGCTGACCAGTGCGCTGCTGGCGCAGGTGGCGCAGGTGGCGCGGCGCAGCCAGCCCACGGTTTATCTGCTGTGGGGCGCGCACGCGCAAAAGCTCTGGCCTGCACTGGAACTCGATCTGGCCTACAGCCGCCAGCCTTACCGCGTGCTCAAAAGCAATCACCCGTCGCCGCTGTCGGCCAACAAGCCGCCCGTGCCGTTCACCGGCAACCAGCACTTCGTGCAGGCCGCCCACTGGCTGCGGGAGCAGGGCGTGGCGCTGGACTGGCTGGGAATTTTTCGCGACAAAAACACATCAGCTCAACATCAGGCCAAAATTAGCCTATAATCTGCGGTTCATCCGGAGGGGTGGCCGAGTGGTTAAAGGCAGCAGACTGTAAATCTGCCCGCATAGCGTACGCTGGTTCGAATCCAGCCTCCTCCACCAGATGAATCGCTACACGCGGTTTCGCGGGAGTAGTTCAATGGTAGAACCTTAGCCTTCCAAGCTAATGACACGGGTTCGATTCCCGTCTCCCGCTCCAGGTTGGTTGACGGTGTGGTGATCGCCAGTGGCTGAAGCATGCTGTGTTTCAGCCGGTGTCGATGCCCATGTGGCTCAGTGGTAGAGCACTCCCTTGGTAAGGGAGAGGTCGCGGGTCCGATTCCCGCCATGGGCACCACAATTCCCGCCCGCCCGAAAGGGCTGGGCGCAGTCGCCGGGGGCTTTCAGGCCTTCCGGCTCAAGTTTTGGGTTATTTCCAGCGGGTCTTGGTGGATCCGCCTCAACGTCAGGAGCGCATCATGGCC
>NZ_JAWDIE010000021.1:0-56905 GCF_037688875.1 Amphibiibacter pelophylacis | reverse complement strand
TTGTTTTCGTCAAAAAAATGTCACAGAGACGCCACGCACCCCAGTGCAACACAGGGCCGTCAGAGCAGTGGCTTGTCGTCATAATGGCGCATGAGCCCCAAACAACTCCTTGATCTGGCCCAGCAACTCGTTCACGACGTGCTGACTTTCACCTACGCGTCCGACACCTGCGTGTCGTCGTTTTTCCGGCGCAACAAGCTGCTGGGTCCGCGAGAGCGTCATGCGCTGGCCGAAACCACCTATCAGGTGGTGCGTCAGCGCCTGCTTTATACGCACCTGGCGCTGGACGGCAAAAAAACCACGCCCGAGAACCGGGCCCAGCTCGAGCGTCGTCTGGTGCTGCTGGGCTGGCAGGGCCGTGATGTTGATCTGCACGCTGGATCGACCGTGGACGAGCGCGACTGGCTGGCCAAAATGCGCAAGACCGATCTGGCCGCGCTGCCGGACAAGCTGCGCCACAACCTGCCCGACTGGCTGGCGCAGCGCCTGCGCGATCAGGCTGGGGACGATTTCTGGCCGCTGGTCGAGGCACTGCATACCCCCGCACCGCTGGATCTGCGTGTCAATGCCCTGCGCATCAAGCGCGAGGCCGCGATTGCCGGGCTGCAGGAGGACGGCATGGTGGCTGCGCCCACGCCCTATTCGCCCTGGGGCCTGCGCGTGCAGGGCAAACCCGCGCTGAACCGCAATGAGATGTTCCTGCGCGGCGACATCGAAGTGCAGGACGAAGGCAGCCAGCTGCTGGCCCTGCTGGTGGATGCGCACCGGGGCGAGATGGTCGCCGATTTCTGTGCGGGCGCGGGCGGCAAGACGCTGGCGCTGGGCGCGTCCATGCGCAACACCGGGCGGCTGTATGCGTTCGATACCTCCGGCCACCGGCTTGCGGCGCTGAAGCCGCGCCTGAAGCGCAGCGGGCTGGACAACGTCTACACCGCGCAGATCGCTCACGAGCGCGACGAGCGCATCAAGCGGCTTCAGGGCAAGATGGACCGCGTTCTGGTCGATGCGCCCTGCTCGGGCATGGGCACGCTGCGGCGCAATCCAGACCTGAAATGGCGCCAGTCGCCCGCCGCGCTGGTCGAGCTGGCCGCGCTTCAGACCCAGATTCTGGCCAGCGCGGCGCGGCTGGTGAAGCCGGGGGGCCGCCTGGTCTATTCAACCTGCAGCCTGCTGCGTGAAGAAAACGAGGCCATCGCCGAGGCCTTTGGCAGCGCCACGCCGGGCTGGACCCGGCTGGACGCCGCCGCTGTGCTGGAGAAAGCCGGTGTCGAAAACGCGGCCGACCTGGTGCGCAATGGCGATCTGCGCCTGTGGCCGCACCGCCACGCCTGCGACGGCTTTTACGCGGCGGTCTGGCAGAAGGACTGAAAAAACCGCAGCCGCTTCAGACCACGGTGCGTGGCACGCGGGGTGCCAGCGCGCACATCAGCTCGTAGCCGATGGTGCCTGCGCTGGCCGCGACATCGTCGATGGACAGCACCTGAGCGCCATCGACGCCCCACAGCGTGACGCGGCTGCCGTAGCCGGCCTGCGGCGCGGGCGTCAGATCAACGGCCAGCATATCCATCGAAACCCGGCCCAGCGTGCGTGTGCGCACGCCATCGACCAGCACAGGCGTGCCCGTGGGCGCGTGGCGCGGATAGCCGTCCGCGTAGCCGCAGGCGACGATGCCCACGCGCAGCGGGCCTGAGCCTGAATGCTCGAAAGTGCCGCCATAACCCACGCGGCCACCGGGCGCCACGTCCTGCACAGCGATGATCTGGCTGAACAGCGTCATGGCCGGGCGCAGGCCCCAGCCGGTGGCCGTTTCGTGCGGATGGCTGGGCGAGGCGCCATAAGCCAGCACGCCCGCGCGCATCCAGTCGGCCTGAACGGCTGCCCCCACACCGCCTGAAGCGGCAGCATCGGCGCGCAGTGTGGCCGCGCTGTTGGCGACCGTGCGCTCGCCCGGCAGATGGGCGGTGAACGATTCGAACAGGGTCAGCGCCGAGCCAACGCCCTGCGCCAGACCGCCCGCAGCATCGGCGCAGGCCAGGTGGGTCATCAGGCTGATCTCGTCCACCTGCGTCAGCGCATCCAGCCTCGCCCAGGCGCTGCCCAGGGCCTGCGGCGCAAAGCCCAGGCGGTTCATGCCACTGTTCATCTTCAGGAAAACACGCAGACCCTCGCGGGCCTTGTGTGCGGCCAGGGCGTCGATCTGCTCGGTGCAGTGGATGACAGGCCACAGGTGAAGACGCGAGCAGATTTCGTAATCGCGCGGCTCAAAAGTGCCTTCGATCAGCAGGATGGGCCCGCGCCAGTCCAGATCGCGCAGCGTCTGCGCCTCGTGCAGGTCGAGCACCGCGATGCCATCAGCAGCCATCAGCCCCGGAAAAGCGGCGCGCAAGCCGTGGCCATAAGCGTCCGCTTTGGCAGCGACCATCAGGCGGCTGTCGGGCGCGTGGCGGCGGGCCACCGCGAGGTTGTCGCGGATGGCGCCGGTGTCAATGCGGGCGGAAATCGGGCGGGGCATGCGGACGACGGAAAAAGCCGGGGATGGGCGACGCCTCAGGCGCTGGGACGCGCGGCGTCTTCTTCCTGCGGCCAGTCGCGGATGTAGGCCTTGAGCATGCGGTTTTCGAAATCCTGGCTCTCGACCACGCTGCGCGCCACGTCGTAAAACGAGATCACGCCCATGAGCTGCTCGCCGTCCATCACCGGCATGTAGCGCGCGTGGCGCGCCAGCATCATGCGGCGCACGTCGTCGACATCGGTGTCGGGCGAACTGGTCAGCGGCGCCTTGTCCATCACGGCGCCGACGACGGTATCGCCCACGCTGCCGCCGTTGGCGGTGATGGCCTTGATGACCTCGCGGAAGGTGAGCATCCCGGCCAGCTGACCCTGGTGCATGACCACGAGCGAGCCGATGTCCAGATCGCTCATGGTGTGGGTGGCGCGCGCCAGCGGCTGCTGCGGATCGACCGTGTACAGGGTGTTGCCTTTGACCTTGAGAATGTCGCTGACTTTCATGGGGGGCTCCGAGTTGCGCCGGTACTCTGCTTCCGGCAGGGCCCACAGATGGTAAGCGCTGACACCGGCAATTGACAGGCCGCAAGGCCTTTTTTTCGCCATCCGCGATCCGGGTCTGCCCTTACCCTGAGTGCAGGCGCCGCTGTGGGCGTCGCACTGCTGCGGGCGATCCAGCCCCCAACCAACGACATGCCCCGAATGTCCCGATTTTCCCGACGGCCTCTTTCTGCCCTGCGCGGTCTGAGCGCCCTGCTGGTCCTGGCCCCCGCCGCCCTGACGCCCGCCCTGGCGCAGGATGCGCTGCTGCCCGCGCCGCAGGTGCTCAGTGCGCCCGCTGACACCGCGATCCAGCAGGTCGTGCTGACCTGGCCGGATGCGTCGCAGGCCACCCAGGCGCTGGCGGCAGGCCCCATCCAGACCCAGGTGCCAGACGATTTGACCGGCGCACCAGCGCTGACGCTGACGCCGCTCAAGCGCCTGGGCTCGCGCAGCGCTGTCTTCCGGCTGAGCCGCCCCCTGAGCACCCGTCAGATCCGCCTGCTGGACGCCCACCTGAGCCGCCAGAACGGCCTGCTGCGCATCGAGCCCGACGTGGCGGTGAGCAGCCACGCCCTGGTCACCTACGATCGGGGCAGCAAACCCAGTGACAGCTATTTCAGTGCGCAGTGGAACCTGGACGCCTCCAGCGCCAGCCTGCGGGGTGGCGCCAACTTCTTCGGCGCCTGGGCACGCCAGACCAGCGAGCAGCCGGTCACCGTGGGCGTGATCGACACGGGCTACTCCCCCAACAATGACCTGACCGGGCGCGAGTTTCTGGGCTACGACTTTGTCTCTTCGCCCGAGCAGTCGGGCGATGGCGATGGCCGCGACGCCGATCCCATCAGCCCGGGCGATTACTGCAGCGGCACGCTGGGGGCGATTGGCGCCTGGCACGGCATGCAGGTGGCCGAGCAGATCGCGGCCAACGCCAACAACGGTCTGGGCCTGATCGGCGCGGCCTGGCGCAACGCCCGCATCCTGCAGGTGCGGGCCCTGGGCAGCTGCAGCGGCAGCCTGAGCGATGTCGCCGACGCGCTGCGCTGGACGGCGGGCGAATCCATCGCCGGAATCCCCAACAGCAGCACGCCGGTGCGCGTGATCAACCTGTCGCTGGGCGGCCAGGTCGATGGCGGCTGTCCGGCCTTCATGCAGGACGCCGTCAACGTGGCCTTGGCGCGCGGCATCGTGGTCGTGGCTTCTGCCGGGAACGATGGCCTGGGCACGCTATCGGCGCCCGCGAGCTGCGAGGGCGTGATTTCGGTGGGCGCGCACACCTACCAGGGCGATCTGGCCAGCTATTCCAACCACCAGTCCACGCTGACGCTGACGGCGCCGGCGGGCGGCAACTGCAAGACGCTGACCGACTGCAGGACCAACGGCCTGCCCGCCTGGAACCCGGTCAAGGGCTATTCCAGCATGGGTGGCACCTCGATCGCCGCGCCACAGGTGTCGGCCACCGTGGCCCTGATGCTGGCCGAGGCACCCAGCCTGACTCCCGAGCGCGTCAAGGCCATCCTGCGCCAGACCGCCGTCGCGCACCCGGCGGGCAGCTACTGCGCCAGCCAGCCCGGCGAATGCGGGGCAGGCATGCTCAACGCCAGCGCGGCGCTGGCGGCCGTCGCCCAGCCCACGCTGCTGCTGGAGCGCGCGCCGGACGACGCCACCGTGCCCGGCGGCGCCCGCGTCACGGTGAGCGCCCGCATGGTCACCGCTTCCGGCAACGACACGCCCTCGCTCTACCGCTACACCTGGACCCAGACGGCCGGAACGCCCGTCAGCCCCTCAGCCACCGACGCACCCACGCTCAGCTTCACCACCCCGCCGCGCCGCAGCGACGGCCCGCTGCGCTGGCAAGTCAGCGCCACGCAGATCGCCAGCGGCGAAGTCTTCACCGCCGAGAGCGAGATCCGCATCGACAACCCGCCCGCGCTCACGCCCGCCAGTGCGCCCTCGGGCTGGGGCTGCACAGCCGGTCAGACCTGCAGTGGCCAGCTCGCTTTGAGCGACGCCGATGGCGACAGCGTGATCGCGGTGCAGCTCTCCGGGCCGGAAGGCGCCGTGGCACAGGACGGCCGTATCGCCTTCACGGCCGGGACGACCAGCCCGGTGACGCTGCAGGTGGTGGCGCTCTCGCCCGACACCGGGCTGCGCAGCGCGCCAGTCACGATCAGCATCCCGATCGCCGGAGCGACGTCGGTGGCCCCCAGCCCCGCGCCTGCGGGCGGCGGCGGTGGGGGCGGTGGTTCGGTGGGCGAGCTGATGCTGCTGGCGGGCCTGGCTGCCTGCGGCGCGCTGGCGCGGCTGCGCCGACCAGTAGCCACGCCGGGCACGGGGACAAAGCAAGGCCCGGAAGCGCTCAGGCCGCAGTGATTTGCGCGATGGCCGCGCGCAGTTGCGCCGGATCGGGGGGGCCCAGATAGCGCCGGAACAGCGCACCCGACGCATCCAGCAGCAGCGTGGTCGGCGTCAGGTACACCGGCCCCATCGCCCGCGCGACCTCTCCGCTGGCATCGTGCCCCACCGGGAAAGGCAGTTCGCGGCTGCGCGCAAAAGCGATGACCTGATCGGGCGGGTCGTAATCCATGGCCAGCGCCAGGGCATCAAAGCGCGGCCCGGCGAACTCGCGGTAAATGGCCGCCAGCAGCGGCATTTCGGCCACGCAGGTGCTGCAGGAGGTCGCCCAGAAATTCAGCAGCAGCGCGCGCCCGTGCCAGTCGGCCAGGCGGGCCGTGCCGGGAGTGCCGCCGTCCAACCGCGTGAATCCGATCTGCGCCGCCTGCTGCATCTGCGCCGCGTGCTGCTGCTGGCGCCGCCACAGCAGCGCGCCGCCCGCGCCCGTGACAGCCAGTGCGCCCGCCGCAATCAGCGTCTGTCGCCGTGTGATCGCCATCCCCTCAGCCCCTGTCAAACCGATCAGCCCTGGGGCCACCAGCCGCTGCGGCCCTCGTCCCAGGCCTGCTCGACGGCGCTGGCGTAATCGGCCAGTTCCTCCAGCAGGGTCTGGGCACGCTCATCGTCTTTTTCGAAGGCGGATTCGGCCAGTTCGTCGATGCGTCGGGCGTAGGCGGCCAGCGTCAGCGTGCGCGGGGCCGGGCCGGATCCTTCGCGGCCTTCCTCGCCCCACAGGCGCTGGCGGCCGTGCGCCTGCCAGCGCGCCAGCGCCTCGCCGCCCAGTACGCTGGCCTCGTGGCGACCGATGTAGCGCAGCAGAAGCTCGTCCAGACGTTCGTCTTCGAAGGCCGGCTGGCGCTGGGCCATCTGTGCTCCCATCTGTGCGGCCATCTTCGCGGGCTCAAGCGCGCGCAGGCTGTCCAGCAGGCTGCGGTCAGCGCGGCTGAGGAATCCGCCATAGAGATCGCCGTCCACATCGACCGGGCCAGCATCGCGCTCGCGGGCGTAAACCTCGGGCCACAGCCCGGCCAGCAGCGGTGCCACGCGGGCCGCGGCTTCGGCGTGACGCAGCCGCTGCGCGACATCGATGCCCCAATGCGCGGCGCGCTCCGCAGTCAGCACCTTGAGGTTGCCGACCACAATCGGCGACCGGTTCAGGTGCAGGGTCTTGATGGGCAGACGCTGCACGCCCTCCGGCAGGTCCTCGCTGCGCACGAACAGGCGGGCGCGGATGTCGGCGGCGCGCAGCTCGCCCAGCTCGGCCGGATCCTGCGCCAGATCCCAGACGATGAGCTCGTTCTTGTTCGTCGGGTGCGGCGCCAGCGGGTAGACCAGAGCCATATGGCCCTGAGCGGCCGACAGTCGGCCGGACACATGCCAGAAGGGGCCGCCCGCAGCCACGGTCTGGATCTGTTCGATCACGGCCTCTTTGCGGCGCAAACCGGCAAAAAAATCAAACAGCCGGGGCTGGGCCTGACGAAGCAGGCGGGCCAGCGCCACGGTGGCCTGCACGTCGGACAGCGCATCGTGCGCCTGGCCGTGGTCCAGGCCGTTGGCGCGGGTCAGGTCTTCCAGCCGGAAAGAGGTCCCGCCGCCCTCACGCTGCGGCCAGTTCAGGCCTTCGGGTCGCAGCGCGTGCGCGGCACGCATCACGTCGAGCAGATCCCAGCGGCCGCAGCCGTTCTGCCACTCGCGGCCATAGGGCTCGATCAGGTTGCGCCAGAACAGGTGGCGGGTGACTTCGTCGTCGAAGCGCAGGCTGTTGTAGCCCACGCCCACGGTGTCCTCGCGGGCCAGCTCGGCGTGGATGCGCGCGGCGAACTCGCGCTCGGGCAGACCTTCGCGCCAGCAGCGCTGCGGCGTGATGCCCGTCAGCAGACAGGATTGCGGGTCGGGCAGGTAATCCAGCGCGGGCTGGCAGTACCACATGACCGCATCGCCGATGGGGTTGAGTTCGGCGTCGGTGCGCAGCCCGGCGAACTGCGCGGGCCGGTCAAAGGCGGGCGACAGCCCGAAGGTTTCGTAGTCGTGCCAGAAAAACGTGCTCATGCGCCAGTGTAAAGGGCGGCGCGGGGTTTGCCGCAGCGCCTGGGACGATGTCGAAGCAGGTCAGGCGACTTCGAGCAGATCCTGGGCGCCATAGAGGCGGATCAGGTCGGTGAGCTGGCGCGGCGCGGCGCTGACTTTCAGCCCCGCCCCGTTGGCGCGCGCGCGGCGGCGGCACTCGAGCAGCACCGCCAGCACCGAACTGTCCAGACGCTGCAGCATCGAGGCATCCACCAGCACGTCGCCCCCGGGCGCCTGCGCCAGCGTGGGCAGCAGCATGCTGATCACGTCCTGCGCATTGCCCATGGTGACCTGGTCGGGCAAGACCAGCGTGCGGCTGGCCGGGATGGCGTCCACGGCCGGGGCCGTATCCGGCGCGTCTGCGGGATCCTGCACGGCGGGGGTCTCGGTGCTCATGGTGGGTGCAGGGCGCTTACTGCGCCGCGGCCTTGTTCTGGGCGCTGAGCTTGGCCAGCAGCGCGTCCACGCCGCCGTTCTTCATGGTCTGCGCGAAATCGTTGCGGTACTGATCGACCAGCCACAGGCCGGAGACCGACACGTCGTAGACGCGCCAGTTGCCGTTCAGCTTCTCGACGCGGTAATCGACCGGCAGCGGCTGGCCAGAGCCGATGAACTGCGAGCGCACCACCACCTGATCCGCGTTGGCATCGCCGCGCACGGGCAGAAACTGCACCTTGCGCGAGGCAAACTCTTTGGCCGCGCCCGAATAGGTGTTGATCAGCAGGGTTTTGAACTCGTCCTGCAGCTTGCGCTTCTGGTCGGGCGTGGCCTCGCGCCAGGGGCGGCCCACCGAGGTGGCCGTCATACGGGCAAAGTCCACATTGGGCATGACCTGGGTGTCAACGATGGTACGGATCTTGGACACGTTGCCGCCCAGAGCCGCCGGATCGGCCTTGAGCGCGGCCAGAAGGTCGTCAGAGAGTTTTTTCACGAAGCCGACGGCGCCGCCCTGCTGGGTGTCAGCCGCCGCAGGGGCCGCCGCCGTGGCCTGCTGGGCCAGCGCGGGAGCCGACCAGGCCACAGCCGTCAGGGACAGGACCACCGCAGCGGCGGGAGCCAGCAGTCGGCGGGAAGCGAAAGTGCGGTGGCGCAGGGTATCGGTCATGATGTCCTTTCAGCGCCGCAGACCCGGGAAGAGCCCGCAGCAGATGCATGATTGTGGTGCCGGTTGGATGCCGCGGACGCGCCGGGGTTCCCGAAAACGTCCGGGCCAGCCGGGTAAAGAAGTGTCGTGTGACAGGTGACACAGCGCTGTCGCCCGGGCGCGACCTCGGAAAAGCAGCGCCGCTCAGGGCTGGGCGTCGGGCGCGTTTTCGGCCGCGGTCGGGCCGCTGGCCGGATCAAAAGTGCGCTGCACGCTGTCGTTGCGCTGGGCCAGGTAGGCATTGCGCACAAAGCTGTACTTGTCCAGCGCGGCAACGTTGACGGCGTCGGTCACGGAGAGCAGGCGCGCACGCTGGTCCACCAGGTTCAGGCCGGTGGCGAAATACTGCTGCGCGGGTGTGTCGAGGTAGTAGGAACTGGACGTGGCCGCCATGCCCGAGGCCGTGCCCGCCGTGTCACGCACGGTGGACGGACCCAGCAGCGGCAGCACCACATAAGGCCCGCTGGGCACGCCCCAGTGGCCCAGCGTCAGGCCCAGATCGCTGGGCACGCGGGTCAGGCCCACGGCAGAGCCCACGTCAATCAGGCCGCCAAAACCCAGGGTGGTGTTGGTCGCCACGCGCATCAGCATGGCCAGACCATCGCGCCCGCGCCCCTGCAGGGCCAGGTTGACGGTGGACCACACGTCGCGCAGGTTGCCAAAGAAATTACCCACGCCCTTCTGGATGGGCGTCGGCGTAACCTGCTGGTAAGCGCGCGCCACCGGCGCCACCACGGCGCCATCGATGGCGTCGTTGATGCCGAACATGGCGCGGTTGTAGCCTTCCAGCGGATCGCTGACCGCGTTTTTAGCGTCAGCGGCGGCATCCTGCTCGCCTTCCAGGGCGGCGGCATTCAGGCGGTCTTCCTCGCTTTGCGCGGTGCTGGCAGCGGCGGATTTGGCGGCAGCCGCTGCGGCGTTCTGGGCCCAGGCCGGGCTGGGCGCCATCGTGGCCACCGCTGTGGCCGTGAGCGCGATCAGCAGCGCGATGGCGGAGAGTTTCAGGCCCGCAGGCCGCTGTGTGGCAGTGCGCGTCATGTCATTTGCTCCCGCCGCTGGACGCGGCTTCGTTGGCCTTGCTCATCATGAACTGGCCGATCAGGTTTTCCAGCACCAGCGCCGACTGCGTGCGCGTCACCTTGGCGCCGGGCTTCCAGTTGGCTTCAGAGCCGCCCGCTTCGACGCTCAGGTACTGGTCGCCCAGAATGCCGGAGGTCTGGATCTTGATGGACGAATCGTCCGGGAACTGCAAGCCACTGGTGATCTCCAGAGACACATCCGCCAGGAAGGTCTTGGGGTTGAGCGCGATGCCCGTCACCCGTCCGACCGTGACGCCCGCGCTGCGCACTGGCGCGCGCACCTTGAGGCCGCCGATGTTGTCAAAAGACGCCGTGAGTGAATAGCCGCTCTGGCCCACACTGCCCGCCGATGACGTCAGATTGGCCGATTTCAGGGCCAGAAACAGGATGGCCACCACGCCCATCAGGACGAGCAGCCCAACCCCCAATTCCACTGATCGCTTGTTCATGCCAGGTTCCGGTTGAAAATTAAAGGGACGCGCTCACTGCGCGGTAAACAGCAGGGCCGTCAGGATGAAATCGCTCAGCAGCACCAGCAGCGAAGCCACCACCACCGTGCGCGTGGTCGCGTTGGCGACGCCTTCGGGCGTGGCTTCGGCCGAATAGCCCTGGTAGAGCGCCACCGTGGTGCAGACCACGCCGAACACCAGGCTCTTGATCAGGCCATTGCCCACGTCGCGCCACACGTCCACCTTGCTTTGCATGATGGACCAGAAGTTGCCGGAATCGACCCCGATCAAGCCCACCGCCACGGTGTAGGCGCCCAGGATGCCGACAGCCGAGAACAGCGCCGCCAGCAGCGGCATGCTGATCACCCCGGCGACAAAGCGCGGCGCCAGCACGCGGCGACGCGGATCGACGGCCATCATTTCCAGCGCGGAGAGCTGCTCGCCCGCCTTCATCAGGCCGATTTCAGCGGTGAGCGACGTGCCCGCCCGCCCGGCAAACAGCAGCGCCGTGACCACCGGCCCGAGTTCGCGCACCAGCGACAGGTTGACGATATAGCCCAGCGAATCGGCCGCGCCGTAAGTGACCAGCGCGTAATACATCTGCAGCGCCAGCACGAAGCCGACCGCCAGGCCCGAAGCCCCGATCAGGATCAGCGAGCGCGTGCCCACCGCGTACAGCTGCGGCAGCAGCCAGCGGCCCTGCCCCAGCACGGTGAAGGACAGGCGCAGCACGTTCCAGAAGAACAGCGCGCTGCGTCCGCACCCGGCCACCCAGGCCAGCGTGGCGCGGCCCAGCAGGGCGATGGAATCGGTCATCATGGGGCCACCCCGAAAGCCTCGGCCATGTCCGGCGCAGGCATGTGAAAGCGCACCGGCCCGTCGGGCTGGCCTTTGATGAACTGCACCACTTCCGGATCTTCAGAAGCGTTGAGTTCCTGCGGCGTGCCCTGGGCCACGACCACGCCCCGGCTGGACATCAGGTAAGCGTAATCGCAGATGGCAAAGCACTCCTGCACGTCGTGCGAGACCAGGATGCTGGTGGCGTGCGTGGTTTCGCCCAGCTGGCGGATCAAATTGGCGGTGACGCCCATGGAGATCGGGTCCAGCCCGGCAAAGGGCTCGTCGTAGAGGATGATTTCCGGGTCCAGCGCCGTGGCGCGGGCCAGCGCAATGCGCCGGGCCATGCCGCCCGAAACCTCGGAGATGCGCAGATCGGCCGCGCCGCGCAGGCCCACGGCATTGAGCTTGAGCAGCACGATGTCGCGGATCATGGTTTCGCTCAGGCGGGTGTGTTCGCGCAGCGGGTAGGCCACGTTGTCGAACACCGACAGATCGGTGAACAGCGCGCCGAACTGGAACAGCATCCCCAGGCGGCGGCGCAGCGCGAAGAGCTTTTCGGTGTTGTGCGGATCAACCACTTCGCCATCCACCACCACGCGGCCCTGCGTGGCCGGGAACAGGCCGCCGATCAGGCGTAAGAGCGTCGTTTTGCCGCAGCCCGATCCGCCCAGGATGGCCGTGACCCGGCCCCGGTCGAAACCCAGGGTGACGTCGTTCAGAATCTGGCGCTGCCCCGGTGCGTAGGCAAAGCTGACGTGATCGATGTGGATGAAAGGCGTGTCGCTGGAACTCATGCGGTGGGCGGGCCCGGGTCATGGGGCCTCGGGTCATCAGGCCAAAAGCGGCAGACCAAAAGGAATGCGGATTATCTCACGCGCCCCCAAGCTCACCCGGCTGGACGGGAATTGCTGCACGCCCCCGTCGCGCCCCTGCCTCTGGACGCGGGCGACATCCACCTCGGGCCAGGCCAGCCCGATCAGCGCCGGGTCATTCGCCTGGCGCAGGTCCTGCAGCGGCCAGGCGACAAAGGCCCGCTCGGCCAGACGCGGGTGCGGCAGCTGCAGCGCGGGCCAGTCGCTGCGCACGTCGCCCCAGACCAGCAGATCCAGATCCAGCGTGCGCGGGGCGTTGATCTCGTCCCCCGAGCGATCGCGGCCGTGCTGCAGTTCTAGCGCCTGCAGGCGTTGCAGCAGCGGCCAGGGCGCCAGCGTCGTTCGCAGCGCGATGACGGCGTTGGCGTAATCCGGCCCGCTGGCCTGCCAGGGCGCGCTGCGGTAGAGCGGCGACAGAGCGATGGCGCCAAGCGCTTCGTCCAGAGCCATGGCGCGCGCGGCGCGGGCCAGAGTGCCGGGGGCATCGCCCAGATTGGCGCCCAGCGCCACCAGCGCCAGCACGGCCTGTGCGGGCGGCTGCAGCAGCTCAGGCGGAACGTCTGGCGTCATGCGCCCGAATCTGGGCCTGAAGGGGCCGCACCGCCTTCGCCCGTGCGTGGCTTGCGCCGACGGCGGCGGCGCTTGACGGGCGCGCCGGAATCGAAGGGCGCGTCGTCGTCCACACCGCTGCCGGAGGGATCGGCGTCCGGCGCCACCGCCCCGCGGGGCGCGGGAGACTCTTCACCCGGAGCATCCTGCGCCGCCTGCGCCTTGGCGGCCCGGCTGCGCGTGGGCTTGGGCGCGCGCGGTGCGGTGTCGCGCACAGCGTGCAGCAGGGCGTCGCGCTGGCCTTCGTCGGCCTGCCAGTAGGCCTCCCACCAGTCGGCCAGCGCCGGGTCGGCCTGGCCGATGGCGCCACGCAGGCGCAGGAAATCGACCGCCGCGCGAAAGCGGCTCTGTGTGACCAGGCCCCGCGCCACGCTGGGCACGCGGCGCTCGAAGCGCGGCTGCATGGCCCAGATTTCGCGCATGTCGGCAGCCAGCTTGCCACGTCCGGTGATGCCGCCAATGCGCGCATCGAAGACCGCGTCCATGGCATCGTGCAGGGCGGGCACGGGCTTTTCGCCGCGCTGCTGGCGCTTGCGCCAGGCGCTGTCCACGTCGCCCCACAGCAGCGCCGCCAGCAGGAAGCTGGGCACCACGGGCTTGCCCGAGCGCACGCGCTCGTCGGTGTTGCGCAGCGCGGCGCGCACGAACTCGGTCATGGCCGGATCGCGCTGCGACAGCGCGGCGTCCAGCACCGGGAAGACGCCGTCAAAGCCCAGGCGCCCCAGCATGTCCACGCTGGCCAGGCCGTGACCGGTCTGCAGCAGCTTGATCATCTCGTCAAAAAGACGCGAAGCCGGGACATCCGCCAGCAGCGGCAGCGACTCCTGGACCGGCGCCATCGTGTCCGGCGCTATCTCGAAGCCCGTCTTGGCCGCAAAGCGCAGCAGGCGCACCAGTCGCACCGGGTCTTCACGGTAGCGTTGCGCGGCGTCGCCGATGATGCGCAGGCGGCGCTCGCGCACGTCGGTGTAGCCACCGTGAAAATCAACCACCACACCGCGCACCGGATCGTAGTAGAGGGCGTTGATGGAGAAATCGCGCCGCGCCGCGTCGTCTTTCAGCGTGCCCCAGACGTTGTCGCGCAGCACGCGCCCGCTGGCATCGACCGCGTGCTCGCGCGCCTCGAGCTGGCGGAAGGCCTGGCGCGGGTTGCTGCTGAGCGTGGGCGGCGGGCTGTCGGCGACCATGGCGCGGAAGGTCGAGACCTCGATCACCTCGTGATCGCGCCCGCGCCCGACCATGACGTGAACGATGCGAAAGCGCCGCCCGATGATCATGGAGCGCCGGAACAGCGCCTTGACCTGTTCGGGCGTGGCGTTGGTGGCCACGTCGAAATCCTTGGGCGTCAGGCCGCACAGCAGGTCGCGCACGGCGCCGCCGACGATGAAGGCCTCAAACCCCCCGTGCTGCAGCGTCTTGACGACATCGACCGCACGCGCATCGACCAGTTTCGGGTCGATGTGATGCTGTCCGGGCAGGATGTCCACGCGGTGGCTGCCCTGGGCGACGTGGGTTTTGTGGTGCTGGTGACGCACCTTGGGGGGCGCCGTGGTACGGGCCCAGATTTTCTGGATGAGGCGGCGGATCATGCCTGCGCTCCGGCAGTCGGTGTGGCGGCGCCCGCAGCAGCGGCCTGGCGCGGATCGGCGGCGGCGCGCTGGGCGTCGTCAAACAGATCCAGCACCGGCCAGCCGCGCTCCAGCGCCAGTCGGCGCAGCGCGTCCGAGGGGTTGGTCGCCACGGGGTGGGAGACGCGCTCGAGCAGCGGCACGTCGTTGATGGAATCGCTGTAAAACCAGGTCTGCCCGAAATCGGCCCAGTCGCGCCCCTGGGCCTGCAGCCACTCGGTCACGCGCACCGTTTTGCCCGCCTGGTAGGTGGGCGTACCGTCGATCTGGCCCGTCCAGCCGCCCTGCGGCGTGCGCACCAGTCGAACGGCCAGCAGGTGCTCGATCTCCAGTGCGGCCACGATGGGCGCGGTGACGAACTCGTTGGTGGCAGTGACGACGGCGATCAGATCGCCTGCGGCGCGGTGTTTCTCGATCAGCGCCAGGGCGGGCGGCAGGATCTGCGGGCGGATGCGCTGCGCAATGAACTGCTGGCGCGCCACGTCCTGCTCGGCCGCCGTGCGCGAGCGCCACGCCGACGTGGTGAATTCGATGTAGCGCGGCAGATCCAGCGCACCGCGCTGATAGTCGGCGAAGAAGGCGTTGTTGCGCTCGCGCCAGGCGCCCTCGTCCACCCAGCCCAGATCGATCATGAACTCGCCAAACGCGTGGTCGGAGTCGCCGGGGATGAGGGTGCCGTCAAGGTCGAAAAGAGCCAGATTCATGCGCGCGGATGGCCCGGCAGCGGCCAGGCAGTGGATGCAAAGCGCTCATTAGACCATGAGGCGGGGGGTGGTTTGCCAGCAGTGAGCCAGTCTGCCCCGGTCTGGGCCTCTGGCGTGACCGGCCTGGACGCGAGTCCCATCACACCCTCGACGGCGGCGCCTTCAGCGCCTCCAGCGACACCACCTCGTCAAACTGCGGCCAGTCTTCCCGGGCACGCTTCAGCACGGCCTGGAGCAATTCCGGAATTTCCGGCACAGGCTGCACGGGAGGCAGCCTGTCGAACGGAGCGGCCATGAGCGGATGATCTAGCACAGGGTTCTCCAGCCCCTCCCATTCGCGCAGCCGGAAAATGAAAAGGATTTCAATCGGCGTGCGCTGCAGGAAGTTTTCGCTGTCAAAGTCGTAAAACACCTTGGACCCACCACCCCCGGCCTGATGAGTGTGCCTGTCGCAGGCCGCAAGAAGGCACGGCACCAATGCCTCGGGATCCGGGTTGCGCCAATTGGCCAGCAGGGCTTCGTAGATCGGCTCGTCATAGCCATAAGAAGGCCACTCGTGCGAAACATCGCCCACCCAATCAGAAAACAGTCGAAGCATGAAAGCTTGGGCGCGGCGATGCTCCTCTCTGTACTGCAAGGTCAGCTTGTAGTTTCTGTTCAACCCAGCGTGTGCCATGTAGCCAAGATAGATCGCTTGCTCTTTCCATCCCAGCATGGCACAAATTGCCATCATCTGGGATACCGACGTCATGCTGAAAAGGTTGAGCCCGCGATCAGGGAATATTATTCTGAACCTGTGATGCCAGAAAAAATTGAGCCGCTCACCCACAAAATAGTATACAGACCAATAGGAAAGTTTATTTAACCATTCACCATCATCCGGCGCTGAGAACAGGACTTCCAGCGCTTTTCCTTTTCCCAAGTGAGCCGCCTTTGATTCAACGACTTTCACCATGTTCACCTGAACATCCAGCTCATCTACTGGCGAACTTCTAAAGGCATATCGAATCATTTTCCTTTCATAAAAATCTTGATCCACCTTGGGGAATTTTTCAAACAATTTAACGCAAGTTTTACGGGAAGGCCATCGAGGCGAAATCACCATACGATCACAATGCATCACTCACCTCCAAGTCTGAAACCTTAATGCACCGCATTGACATTGCCCTGCCTCGGCACTGAAGCCTTCGTAACGCCCATAACCTGAGCCGCCACGACGATGGTGTCGCAGCTAAACTGCTGCTCGTTGCCGCCGCTGTATAAAAGTCATGGATACATGCACCGCGCATCACATTGCTCGATGTATGTGTACCCTTTTGATTTCATGCATATCAAAACTTGATCGACGTGCGAATTGAATCCGCTAAAAAACTCCGCAACTGACTCATCAGATTTTTTGCCATACCCCTCACGCAAATCAGCACCTCCGCCGCACTGAATATAGTCCTCTCTACGCCCCGAAGCTGACATGCCTTCTTTGATCCAGTGAGCGCCATAGGGTTTTATTCCCGAAACAATGCGAGAATGCTCCAAAGCACAAGGACCATTCATGCATTGACCGGATATGCATCCTGTCAGCAGAACCATTATGCCAAACAAAAACAGTAGATTTCTTGATTTCATTTTGCACTTTAAAGAAATTTAAAATATTCTTCCACCTGCCCGAAGGAGGCGCCACACAGCGACAAAGGGTGCCTTTGGAGCTTACTAAATTTCACCTCGTAGATCTTGTGCGATTTTGACAATGTCACTACGTCCGCGCGCTGCATCGCACTGATCATCGCACGAACCATTCATCCCACCATCGATTCATGTCGACATTTCTTTTTCTTCGAATATTTAAAAGCTCATCCGCGATATTTTAAAAACAAAGTGCCATAGCCTGCCTTAATGCCGGTGGTGGTCTGCGTGCTGGCGTAGTCGCTGCCGCCCTGCTGCGTTTCGTCCTGGCTGTCCAGCACGCGCACGCGGTTGTCGGCCTTGAGCGCAATGTCGCCGCCGGATTGGATGCTGCCGCCGTGCACGGTCAGGTCGCCTGACAGACTGAGAGGCGATCACCGTCAGATCAGCGCTTGACCATCCGTTTTATCCTGTCCATGAAACTTTGCTTTGGCGGCTCCCAACCGGGTTTTAAAAACTCGTACTCAATTTCGTAATGATCTAATGGCCGCACAGGCATCAAGTCCATCGGAACCAAAGGGTGATCAACTTGAACCTCGATACCTTTGATCCAGCAAATTTTTGCGCACACAGATGCCCATGGGTTAAGAAACTCGCCATCAATTAAGACGCTGGTTTTTTTGTGAGCTAGCGCCTCGATATGCGCCTCCAGCCCCGCTACATCGCGATTAATGATAAGTGTAAAAAAATCCTTCCCCTCGATTAATTGATTGCGAAAATCTCCTGAGCATCTTTTTTTTCCATTTTCCAAAAAGCCTTGTATTGCTTCGAAATCGTCTTTTAGCAATAACTGCAAAAGATGGCAGTAAAAATGATACCCTTTGTAATCATCCTTGTTAAATAATTCAACTTCAGAAATCGCCTTAACACAGTCGGAGCTGTCAGAGAGCAGGGCGTAAGCAAAATAATGTACCGGAAACCCAAGGGCGCGAAATTCCGGATCAAAACCTTTTTTATTGGCCTCACTCGAAGTCAAATATGCCAAATAAAAATTCTGTCGAAACAGTTTGTAATTGCTTTTTAAAAATCCCTCTTCCAGGGCCAAATTGGCATGAAACTCAGAAAGCTCAGCAAGAATAAATCCCTTATTGACCTTAGGTTGATCACTCAAATACAGATCAATTCCGCTCGATAAGTTATTTTTATAAAATTCCAGAATATTAAATAATTTTTCTTCGCGGGAAAGCTGCTTCATATTCGTTTGCCCCCTATGACTGTTACGCCATCAGGCCGAACTCCTGAAATAATCTTGACCAATCGCTCACCTCTGGCCGCATTAATAATCATACGCCCTGCTTCAATTTTTGCCGGATCACCTGATTTTATCAATTCTTCGGCCCTATTCAAAACCCATCGATCCGACATCTGAACGTGGATGCCGTTTGGCGAAGTGGAGTTATCACTCAGCGAAATAGTATTTCGTGCGGTAATCGGCTTCACCTCATTAATGTACACCTGCCCATTTTTCACATAAACCCCATCGAAGCAATTTTTATTCCCCGCGCCACACTTGCCGTCCAGCGCCGTGAATCCATTCCGTCTGAAGTAAGAATCTGTCACCTCTTCGCGCAGCGCACCTGCCGCATTTGTGTCAAAAAGCTACAAAATCCCCGCTTTTTCCAAATGCCTCGGCAATATAAAAATGCAAAATGGAAAGAATGCAATCAGAACTGGCAATCCCACCCATAAAATTGAATTTTGCTCACCAAGCCCGAACAACCAGCGTGCAAGGCCAGCCAACAGGACGGCCCAAATAATTCCAGCGCCAAGCCAGGCGCCGCCAATAATCAATATCTTACGGATAAAACGATAAACTACTAACCAGTTCATTTAAACACCCTCGCTTTATCGATGTCTTTAACAACGGCTGGCATCTTTGTGCCACCCCCAAAAAGTAAATCTACGCGATGAATTCCATCAGATGCGCCAAATTTTAAAGAGACGACGGCCCCAGAGCCAAAGCAGTCAAGCCCGGCAGGCGCAGGCTATGCCGGACGTACTGAAACAGACGTAGCTGATGCTGGACATCGGCGAAAACCCGATCCGCTCGGGCAAGACGGCAGCGCTGCGCCATAGCGGCATCTTGCGCGATGAACGCACGCAAGAGCAGCCCAGCCGACACCCACATCCTGTCGCTTGACGATCCTGATGCCCCATTTCAAAGAGCGCTTTGAGCGCTTCGTGATCAACAGACGCAAAACTGAACCCGCTACATCTCGTCTGCTGAGCACCAGAGATGGCACGCTGGATCGCGCCGAGGTGGATGAGTATGTCCATCGGGTCATGCGCCACATCGCCTGCGACGGCGAACTGCGGCTTTACCACGCGCGCTACTCGTTTGCCACCTGGATGGATCTGGACCTGAGCTCGTGCGAACTGCCGCAGCTGCGTGAGCGTTTCACCCATCTTCCACTGACGCACGCCTTCCTGTCGCGGAGCGAAAAGCTGACAGGGCAGCTTTTCGGATCGCGCAATGCCGCGCAGGGACGAACGTCCTACGCGATTGCCTGCCTCGTTGGTCACATCGGCCCGGCCATCACACACATGCACTACACATCCACGACGAGGGCCTTGTTCGCGCAGCAGCCACCGCAAGGGAAGCCGCGCGGGTGTCCCGCTTGGAATAGGGCGAGCTGCTGGTCTTTGGCCGTGCTGCCGCTTACCGGTCCAGACGAATGCACCTCCAAGGTCCGCGCGCATCAGCGGGCCAGCGCCGATGCCGCGCAGCTCCAGGACGACCTGCGCTTCCTGATCGGACGCTATGACAGGCGCGACCGGGATTTCCATGCGGCGAAGCCCGCCGACCTGCAGCGGCTCTTTCGCCTGATGGCCGAGCTGGGCCTGGACCCGTCAGCGTCCCAGATCATCACGCGGGCCGCTGACCCCAAAGAAGAGGGGGCTCACCTGACCAGCAGGCTGCCGCGCAAGGAGCTTGGCGTCTTCGCCGACTGCGCGGTGAAATGCATCAAGGTCCGCTCGCTGAAAAAAGCGTCCAGCTACCGCCAGTGGGTCGGGTTGATGCCGTTTGCCGGTAGCGAGAGCTGCGGCCATTCGCTGGCGGTGGCGATGGTGGTGGCGTTGGTGGTTGTGGGGGCAAGGTGGGCGGTTGAAGCCAGTCCCGATTCAGCAGAGAGTGTAGGTGCAGTGCAGGAAGCTATCGTCTCAAACGTTACCCCATGATATAGGCCGTTTTGACTGTGGTATAGAACTCTTTGGCATAACTCCCTTGCTCACGCGGCCCATAGCTGGACCCTTTTCGGCCGCCAAACGGAACATGGTAATCAACTCCCGCCGTTGGAAGGTTAACCATCACCATACCCGCCTGCGCATGTCGCTTGAAGTGCGTGGCATATTTCAGGCTGCTTGTCGCAATACCTGCGGAAAGGCCAAACTCCGTGTCGTTAGCGACCGCCAGCGCTTCCTCATAATCCCTGACGCGAATGACGCTGGCAACAGGTCCAAAGACCTCTTCCCGGTTGATCCGGTGGTGCGCATCGGTTCCAACAATGAGCGCAGGGGCCATGAAATACCCTTCATGGCCACTTCCCGTGTGACATTTCACAGCGGTCCCACCCACGAAAAGCTGCGCGCCTTCAGAAGTTGCTGTATCCACATACTGAAGATCCTGATCCAGCTGAGCCCGGCTCACAACAGGCCCGATGTCGGTGCCCGCAGCCAGCGCATCGCCTACTTTCAGACTGGCCAGCCGCTCTTTGACCGCGGCAATAAACCGGTCATGGATATGATCTGTAACAATCAGGCGGCTTGAAGCCGTGCAGCGCTGACCCGTCGAGAAAAACGCCGATTGAACAGAAAGTTCAACCGCCTGTTTGAGGTCTGCGTCGTCCAGAATAATCTGGGGATTTTTACCGCCCATCTCCAACTGCACTTTTTTACCGCTGGCTACGCACTTCAGCGCCAAGGCGCGGCCGACGCCAACCGATCCTGTGAAACTGATCGCATCAATGCCAGCATGATTAACCATTGCCTCTCCGATCACACTGCCACGCCCCATCACCAGGTTAAAGACACCAGCGGGAATGCCACTTCGTAGAATGATATCGGACAGCGCCCATGCTGAACCAGGCACCAGATCAGCGGGCTTGAACACGACGCAGTTGCCAAAGGCCAATGCAGGAGCAATTTTCCACGCCGGGATGGCGATCGGAAAATTCCACGGCGTGATCAAGCCGACAACCCCCACAGGTTCACGCGTGACCTCGATGCCAATGCCCGGTCGCACCGAAGGCAGAACCTCACCCGCCAGCCTCAGACATTCACCTGAAAAAAATCTGAATATCTGCCCTGCCCGTGTCACCTCACCAATTCCTTCAACCCGTGTTTTTCCCTCTTCACGGGACAGCAGCTCACCCAGCTCTTCGCGACGGGCGAGAATTTCATTCGCAATTCGCTCGAGCGCATCTGCTCTTGCCTGAACCCCACTGGTTGACCAGGCAGGAAACGCTGCTCGGGCGGCCAGGACGGCGTTGCCAAGAGCCTGTGCATTTCCTTGTGCATACTCGCCGATAATATCGCTCAGATGCGAAGGGTTGATATTTATCGAAGACTCCGTGCTGGCGACCCATTCGCCATTGATAAGATTGGCGTATTGCTGACTCATGATTGACCTTTGCATATGATTCGTTGAAAATTATTAGCCTTTAACGGCACCTGCCGTGAGCCCTGTAATAATCTGTCGAGCCGCAATGAATGTAAAAATTAGCGGCGGAACAGCAATCAGTGTTCCCAAGGCCATCACTTTGCCCCACTCGACACCCATATCCGTGATGTACAGCGATGCTGCAACAGGCAAGGTTCGCGTGGCCCGGTCACTGAGAACCAATGCCAGAATGAACTCATTCCACGCAATCCGGAATGTGAAAATTGCTGCGGCCGCAAGCCCGGGCCGGATCAACGGCAAGACCACTTTGTAGAAAACCCGTAAAGGCCCACAACCATCAATGGCCGCAGCTTCCTCAAGCTCATGTGGAACTTGCTGGACAAAACCATACAGCAGCCAAATTGTGAAAGGCAGGTTAACAGCCACGTACAGCAGAACCAAACCCCACAGGGAATTGACCAGCCCGACTTCACTCCAGAGCCTGTAAACCGGAACAGCCAGAACGGCCAGCGGAACCGTGCGCAGCAGCAGGCTGGTGTAGGCCAGTGTACTTCGGCCATGAAACCGGAAGCGAGCCAAACCGTATGCCGCCATGCAACCCAGAAAAACAGTAATTACTGTAGAAATAATTCCGACGAAAAGACTGTTGCCGAGATAACGCGTAAAGCCCCCCTCGTTCAGAACATCCCGATAGTTGTCCAGAGTTGGCACAAAAAGGAAGTTGAGTGCAGTACTGAAAATCTGGTTCTGCACTTTGAACGAAGTCGCTACCATCAGGACAATCGGACCAATACACAGTGCAGCGAGAATCACCAGCGCCAGCTGTCTCAGTAAAGCAACTGCAGGATGCGTATTCATGCCCGCTCCTCAGCAGCAAATGGATTGGCCAAGCGAAGTGCCGCAAAAGACAGCCCTGCGACCACAATCAGCAACAGCACTGAAACAGCGGATGCGGCCCCCAGATGCTGACCAATAAATGCCGTTTTATAAATGTGCATGGAGAGAATCTCCGTGCTGTCACCCGGGCCGCCAAAAGTCAGAATATAAATAACCTCCAAAACACGGAACGCATCAATCAAGCGCATGAGAAGCGTGATCATGATGACATTACGCACCATGGGCAGCTTGACGCGCCAGATCACCTGATACCAGCGGGCTCCGTCAATTCGGGCAGCTTCCACCACCGATGAATCCAGGCCCGCGAGGCCTGCGATCATCATGATAAAAACAAATGGAGTCCACTGCCAGATGTCCGCAATAATAATGGCCGCAAAAGCAGTCTCTTCCTGCGACAGCCAGCCCACGGGCGCCAATCCAACAGCGCCAAGCAGTGCATTCAGAGGGCCAAACTGCGCATCAAACAGATAGCGCCAAATCAGTCCAACAGCGATAGGCGCCATCATCATGGGAAGGATGAAAAGCGTCCGGTAGACAGCCATGCCCCGAACCCGGCCTTCAAGGGCCAAAGCCAGAGCAGTCCCCAGAACCATTTCAGCCGTCACGCAAATGGCAGCAAACAGCAGTGTGGTCCACAGTGAGCGCCATACCGCCGGGTCACCCAACGCCGTCCCAAACGCCTGCCACCCCACCCAGCGCGCTTCGCTCCAGGGGGTTCCCATACTCCAGTCGTAAAACCCGAGCTGAAGCGCCGAAAGCAGAGGCAGCAGGCAGGCCAGCGCCATGATGACAGCCGCAGGACCAACATAGGCCCATGAGATCCAGGTGGGGGTGCGCATGACTCAGGCCTTCAGGTAACCACCGCGGACCATGATGTCCGTCACCTTGGGAACCATGCCATTCAGTGCCTCGGCAGCTCCTTTCTTGCCCGTCAAAGCCTCCGAAATGGCAACGCCCAAGGCCTGAATATTGATCTCATCCCACTCGGCAATAATGGGGCGCCAATCCGGATCCGAATAGCGAATCTGCTCGGCCAGCATGATGTATTCGGGGTACATCCGCACCATGTCACGATCCATCATGGTGGACATGCGGGAAGGAACTCCACCCAGCCGACATACCGCTTTGTCCTGTGCTTTACTGGTCAGCCACTGCATCAATAGAAAAGCCGCATCCGCATTCCTGGCATTTCGGGGAATAGCCAAACCCAAGCCGCCAGACTGCGACGAATAGCGCACGCCTTTCGGATGGAGCAGGTAACTGACCTTGCCGGAAATCCGTGATTTCGATGCGTCGTTCACCTGACCAAAAATCAGCGATGAATCCAGATACATCGCCGACTGCCCCTGCAAGAAGGAAGTGATCATTTCACCCTGCCCATAACCCGGTATTCCGACCGGACCCGTGTCGGAGATGAGCTTGAGCAAATTCAGTGCCTTGACCCCCACGGCGTCATTGAAGCGCGGCTTCCAGTGATCATCAAAAATATGTCCACCCAGCGGATTCAGATGCAGAAGCCATGCATGAACACACTGGTGACCCGCTTGGCCCCGGGACGTCATGGCACCCATGCCCGCCTTTTCTTTCAAAACAGGCAGCAACTGCTCTAGTTCAGCATAAGTCGCGGGAGGCTTGAGCCCGGTTTTTTCAAAAATATCACGGCGATATGCCAGAATGGAGGTCTCCGCACCATAAGGCAATCCATACAGCTGCGCTCCTGGTCCGGGCAGGTAGCCCTTGGGCCCACCGACCAGACCAATGTTCTCGACATAACGCGGCACCAGATCGGCACGGTCGTACTGCGGGTCGGCCAAGGTCGTATTTTTAAAGAATGGCTCCAGGGGACGGAGCAGATTTTTCTTGACGTACTCACTTTTCCACATCACCACATAACTGATCATGTCGTAATCCCCTTGGGGCTTGGACATTTCCAGCAGCTGCTTGTCTTTCAGGCGCGCCATCGCCAGCTTATCCACCTCAACTTTAATCCCTGTTTCACGCGTAAATTCGGGGAGCAGCTTCAGCATGGCATCGTAATGTGGATGCGCGGGTATATTGATGACCAGAGTCTGGCCTCGATACTTTGCATAGCGATCCTGAGCCCGTGCGAGGCTGGGCAACATCACCCCACTGATTCCCAGTGCTGTTGCAGTGCCCATCGATTGAATCAGCGCCCGTCTTTTCATGGTTGTCTCCCAAAGTGTTCTCTAGTAAGAAAAATTAAAATCAAATACCCATCAGCCTAACTTGATCCGCAGCCCAGTCTTTGTATCAAACCAGTGTATTTCTGCAGGGTCGACCTGCAAAATCACGGTCTGATGCAAGAGATCCGTGCGCTGACCGGGAACCTGTGCAGTCAAACGCTGGGTTTTCCCGTCTGCAGTCGCAAGCTGACCGACCAGCACAGACTCTGTCCCCAGATACTCAATGACATCGACATGCACTGCGAGTTCACCCGCAGAAGAATCCCGTGGTACATCCGCACTGCACAAACGCCAGGATTGCGGCCTGATCCCAGCCACCCACTCAGAGGTGGCACCATGATGCGCATCCACGACCAAGGGCACGGGACAGGAAAATCCGCTCGATCGGAACAGTTTTGTGCCGTCTACAGATTCAATCTGTCCGGACAGAAGATTCATGCTGGGTGAGCCAATAAACCCGGCCACAAACAGATTAGCGGGCTGATTGAATACCTCGTTCGGTGTGCCCACCTGCTGAATCTGACCCCGATCAAAAATCACGATACGGCTGGCCAAAGTCATCGCTTCAACCTGATCATGCGTGACATACACCGTGGTTTTTCCCAGGCGTTCGTGCAACAGCGACAGTTCGGTTCGCATCTGCGCCCGCAGCTTGGCATCCAGATTGGACAGCGGCTCATCGAATAGAAAGACCGCCGGTTCGCGCACAATGGCCCGCCCAATCGCGACCCGCTGGCGCTGACCGCCTGACAGCTCTTTGGGCTTGCGCTGGAGCAGATGCTCGATGCTCAGAATCCGGGCCGCCTCATTCACCCGGCGGTTAATTTCCGAGGTCGACACCCCCGCCAGACTCAGCGCAAAACCCATGTTCTGGGCCACATCCATGTGCGGGTACAGCGCATAGTTCTGGAATACCATGGCAATGTCACGGTGCATCGGGGCGGCCTGCGTCACATCGCGGCCTCCGATTTCAATGCGCCCTGCACTGACTGATTCAAGGCCGGCAATCATGCGCAGCGTCGTCGATTTGCCGCACCCGGACTCACCCAGCAGAACGACAAACTCCCCCGTACCGATGTCCAGATCGAGGTCGTGAACAACCCGGACTGTGCCAAAGCTCTTCTGCACCCCGCGCAAACTGAGCCCGGTGGTTTGGGGGCTGTCTCGCCCCATCCTTGAGGCCTGTCCGGTCTGGGGCCTGGCGACTGTCTCCAACATGTTTCTCTCCTGAACAATCCGTAAAAATCAGGGCGCTGGGTCCACCGGGTAGCGTTTGATCCCCCAGCCGATCGGCGGGCGTTTCAGGCCGGGCAGATCAGGGGTGCGCCCCCAGATGGCCTGGTAGGTGTCGATGCACCGCTGCTGGCGCTGCCACCCGGCGAACAGCGCAAGCAGCACAAACCACCAGGTCGCCAGGGTCAGAACCATCCATCGGGGTGCATCGACAGTCACCAGACCCATGAAAATCGTCAGCTGGGCCAGCAGAATGGCCAGCCAGCCCAGTGACTTGTGCAAGCGCTCGAACCAGACGCGACGAGGCGTCATGTCAAAGTGATCTCCCCGCATCTGCGGGGCGGTCGGCCCGCCTTTGCTGCCCCGCAGCAGCCCCCCCAAGGCCTGCAGACCGCCCAGTGTCATGACTGTCCAGCCCATCAGGGTGTGCGCGCGCAGCAGCACCGTCTGCTTCTCCTGAGTCAGCACTGGCCCCCCGGCCAGGACAAGGGCCAGTGCCACGACAGCCAGAACCAGCGATGCAATCTGCCCCAGCAGATGAATTCGCCACCACGTGGGCCTGTCCAGCTCCCGGGGCCAGTCCTGACCCGGCCACACTTTGAAAAACCGGGCGACCAGAACGCCGCACGGCAGTCCCACACCCCAGGCCAGCACCATCAGACGGGCATGCCAGTAGACCGCCGGATCCAGCGCATGGTCAGACAGCCCGCTCAGAGGCAGCAGCAGCCAGCTCACCAGCGCTGCCGGGAGCGTTTTGAAGCTGTCCATGGCGGGCCCCGGCCTCCTGACTCAGCGACCCCACCGCAGAACCAGCGGGTCCAGCCGGCGGGCGATGTCGATCAGTTGCGCGCGTACCTCGGGGTGCATGGGCGGGAAGGGGTGACGACCCGCCTCACAGGCGATCACGCCCCCTTCTTTCATCAGGGCCTTGGCCGTCAGGATGCCGCCCTGGCGGTTTTCATGGTTGATCAGCGGCAGCCACTTCTGGTAGAGCTCAAACGCCTGGTCGCGCTGACCGTCACGATGTGCCACAAGGATGGGACGTATGCCGTCCGCAAACGCCCCGCCCGTCATGGCGCCGGTGGCGCCCGCGTCCAGATCCGCCAGCAAGGTGATCGCCTCCTCGCCGTCCCAGGGGCCTTCGATGGCCTCGCCGCCCAGCCGGATCATTTCGCGAAGCTTGCTGGCCGCACCGGGCGTTTCAATTTTGAAATAGGCTAGCTGCTCGATCTCCTGCGCCATCCGGGCCAGAAAGGCCGCCGACAGGACAGTTCCGCTGGCGGGCGCGTCCTGAACCATGATGGGGATATCGACAGCATCAGAAACCCGGGCGTAAAACGCATGGATCTGCGGTTCAGGCACGCGGAAGGTGGCCCCGTGATAGGGCGGCATGATCATGAGCAGGGACGCGCCCATATCCTGCGCGCGCCGACTGCGGGCTGCGCAGACTGCCGTGCCGTAGTGGGTCGTCGTGACAATCACGGGCACCCGCCCCGCCACGTGCTCCAGCGCGGTGCGGGTGATCAGCTCGCGCTCGTCATCCGACAGTGAAAACTGCTCCGAGAAGTTGGCCAGTATGCACAGCCCATCCACGCCAGAATCGATCATGAAATCGAGGCAGCGTTTCTGGCTGTCCAGGTCCAGCGCACCATCCTCGTGAAAGGTGGTTGGCACGACTGGGAAAATGCCGCGATAGCGCGGGTTTGAAAGTCCGGGCATATCTGACCTCACTCAATAATATCGAACTGATCAAGGAACTCTGTCTTAAGCGTCAAGCCAAGACCCGGAACATCGTCGCGCAACTGCAGGAAACCGTTTTCTGCGACCGGCTCACCCTCAAAAATGTAGTAGAAGAGCTCATTTCCCACCTCGACATCAAACATCGGGAAATATTCACTCATCGGGCAGTTGAGACTGCTCATGGTCAGGTGGTAGTTGTGCATCTGACCGGCATGGGGAATCACCGGCACGCTGTAGGCCTCGCACAGCGCATTGATTTTGTGGGCCATGGTGATGCCGCCCACGCGGTTGGTGTCATATTGCACCACACCCACGGCCTTGCGTTCCAGCAGCTGCTTGAAACCGTAGAGACTGAATTCGTGCTCGCCGCCCGAAATCGGCATGATATTCATGGCGCTGAGCTCGGCGTAACCGTCGATGTCATCCGCAATCACGGGCTCTTCCAGCCAGCGGGGCTGGTATTTGGCCAGTTTGGGCAGCATGCGCTTGGCGTATTCCAGGTTCCAGCCCATATAGCATTCAAGCATCAGATCATTGTCGTACCCGATGACTTCGCGGACGGCTTCCACGGATTTCAGATTTTCAACCACCCCCTGCTGTCCATGCGCAGGGCCATAGCCGAAACGCATCTTGAAGGCACGGAAGCCCTGATCCACAAATTTCTGGGCCTCGGCCTGCATCTCTTTCAGGTCAGTCCGGTACAGCTTGCTGTAATAGCAGGGGATTTTCTCCTTGGTCCGCCCACCCAGCAACTTGAAAACGGGCTGGTTGACACTTTTTCCCAGAATGTCCCAGATTGCAATATCAACCGCCGAAATGGCCGCCATGCCCACCCCTTTGCGGCCCCAGGCGTGCGTTGCACGGTACATGCGCTGGTTGAGGTATTCGTAATCCCACGGATCCTGTCCCATGAGCAGCGGCGTCAGATACTCATCAATGATGGCTTTGGCAATTTTGGGGGCCAATGCGACATTACCAAGGCCTGTCAGGCCAGTATCGGTTTCAATTTCGACCACCGTCCAGCCATGAAACCGGAAGGTGTTCATGGTGTCCTGGCCGGACGCATGCTGGTTTTTGCGGTTGTCATACACCAGATCCATCGCGTTGGAGCAGAAATTGCCCTGCGGTGGAACCGTCTTGCCTTTCCATTCAAAGACGCGGGCACGGACAGAGGTGATACGCATGATTTTTCCTTTCAGGAAAATAAAGGGGCCGATCGGCAGGGATCAGGACAGGGGCAGCGGGGTCATCCGCCAAACAGGGTCTTGCCGTCGCGATAGGTCCGCCCCATGCGGCAGGCAATCCGGAAGGCGTTGGCTGTGGCGTCCACGTTCGCGCGTCCCTGACCGGCGATGTCGTAGGCGGTGCCGTGTGCCGGGGTGGTGATGGGAATGGGCAGGCCGCCCTGGACGGTCACCCCCTGGCTGAAACCCAGCAGCTTGATGGCGATCTGGCCCTGGTCGTGATACAGGGTGACGATGGCGTCCAGCTGCCCCTCGCGGGCACGCAGGAAAATGGTGTCGGCAGGGTAAGGTCCTTCAACCGCCATACCCTGCGCCTGGAGCGCCGCAACGGCTGGTGCGATGATGTCGATTTCCTCGCGTCCGCAGGTTCCGCCGTCGCCGTTGTGGGGGTTGAACCCCGCCACAGCCACCCGCGGTTTTTCGGTGCCGTTCGCCTGCAGCGAGCGGTAAATCAGCGTGGCCGCCGCGATGATGCGGTCCTGAGTCAGGTACTGCGCCACATCGCGCAGCGGCACGTGCGAGGAGATGCGCGCCGTCCACAGCCCGCCCAGGGTGTTGAACTCGCAGAAGTAGCCAGTGACCCCCAGATGCTGGGCAAAGTGGTGGAGTTCGTCCTCGTGCTTGAGACCGCCCATCTTCATGGCCTGCTTGTTGAGGGGCGCAAAGCAGATGGCATCAATGTCGCGGGAGCGGGCGGCATCCATGCACAGATCCAGCACCTTCAGCACAGAAGCGCCTCCCGGCGCCTCTGCCTGACCGGTGTGGACCTCCGCGGGCTGGATCGTGTCCACAGCCAGAAAAGCGGGAGGCTGACCCGCCGCGCGGCCGCGCACGTCCGCCAGCGCGGCGACCGGGGTGGTCGCCACGTGCACGCCAGCCACGCGCTGACCCGCCTCCCACAGCCACGGATCGCCCACCAGGACCACGCTGGCCTGCTGCATCAGTTCGTTCTGGGCCATCAGACGCGCGATCAGTTCAGCGCCAATGCCGGCCGGATCGCCCAGGGTCAAGGCCACAACGGGCCGCTCATTCAGGGATGTGTTCATCATGCTGTCCTTACTTGCCCCAAATGCGGCGGTACTGGTCGCGGTAGCCGTTGTCCGGATCAAAAACATTGCGGGCGCCGCCGTCCAGGCCAACGTTCTTCTGCAGAACCAGATGGACTTTGGGCACATAGCCCGACCACGGTTGCTTACTCAATGCGCGGTTCATTTCGTCGACGATCTGCCAGCCTTGCATGTTGAGCGGCTCAGGGACCGTCCCGGCCTGGTAGCGTCCTGTCCGGATGCGCTGGTAAGCCGCTTCCGAGCCATCGCCTGCCGACATGGCTTTGGGCTCGTCCGTGCCCTTTTTGCCCGCCGCCTGCAAGGCCGGGCCCATGAAATCGAAGTACAGGTCGTTGATGGCCAGAGAGTGGGTCCAGCGGCTGCCAAAGCGCTGCAGCAGCGAGGTCGTCAGCTGGGGCATGCGGGTGGAGCTCTCCGAGATCGGACTGTCTTCAAAAGCCAGCACTGTGCAGCCCCCGCATTTCTTGATCACGGCCTCCATGGCGCGCGCCTTGTAAACCGCGATCGAGTACTGGCTGTCGGTGAAAATCACCACTCCGGCTTTGCCATTCGAATCCGCGACTGCCCATAGCGCAGCAGCCTCCGACACGCTGTCGGGCGTGGTGGTGATGTTGGCAAACAGCCCCGCTTCGGGATTGGGGCCGGTTTTATCGCCCGCGTGCCAGCCCACCAGCGGCGTGTTTGATTTGGCGGCGTTGGCCAGAGCCGCTTTCTGTTCGGTGGTGTCAAAGCCACCGATCACGATGCCCGCCGGTTTCAGCGCCAGCGCCTGGTTGAGCGCTGCCGTACGGCCGCTGACTGTGCCCTGTCCGTCGATGACGCGGACTTGCCAGCCTATGGCTTTGGCCGCCTCTTCCACGCCTTTGGACACCCCCAGGATGCCGCCATTCTTCAGGTCAGCCGCCACAAAGGCCAGGGTTTTACCGGGCTGGGCCTTGGGGCCGCTGGTGGGCCCGTCCCACTTGTCGGCTGGGGCCGCTGCGGCCTCGACTTTCTTTTTGGCCTGATCAACAAAATCATCGGCCCGGGCCAGGCTGGTGGCGCCCAGAGCCGCAAGGGCCAGCAGGGCAAAAGTGCTGCGACGGAACAGGTTCATGACAGTCTCCAGATAGTAAAAAGGTGGTTTATGGTCAGCCGTGGGAAAAGGGAATCAGCTTTGGGAGGCTGCAGGCACTGGGCCTGGGGCGGCCGCCCCGTCAAGCTGGCGGGCCGCGATGCGGCGCTTGATGGCGACGTTGCGGCGCTGCTGGGCCCAGCCTGCGATGCCGATGGACACCAGCAGCGTCAGCCCGTTGAACAGGGGCTCGACATAAAACGCACCGCCAAACTGCTGGATGCCCGAGATACCGATGGCGAGAATGGCCACGCCCACCAGTGAGCCCCAGACATTGACGCGCCCGGGCCGGATGGTGGTTGACCCCAGGAAAGCACCGACGAGGGCGGGCAGCAGGAACTCCAGCCCGACACTGGCCTGTCCGATCTGCAGGCGCGAGGCCAGCAGCACACCGGCGAAGCCAGACAGCGCCCCAGACGCTACAAAAGCCCCCATGACATGGCGGCGCACGGCAATGCCATTGAGCTGCGCTGCTTTGGGGTTCGCTCCAATCACGTAAAGCGCACGGCCCAGGGGCGTGAACTCGGTCACCAGCCAGAGCACGATGCTGATCGCCAGAACGTAAAACGTCCCAATGGGCAGCCCCAGCAGGCTGCCGCCAGCAATGCCGATGAAGCCATCGGGGAGATCGCCCACCACCTGACGGCCTCCGCTGTGCCACATGGCGACGGCGTACAGCACGGTGCCCGTCCCCAGGGTGGCGATAAAGGAATCGATCTGGGCCAGTTCGACCAGCAGACCGTTGATCAGGCCAAACAGGGCAGCACAGACGATCACCAGCAGCACTGCCGCCGGCCACGGCAGGCCCATCTGCGTCTGCAGGCTGATGGCCAGGATATGCCACAGCACAATGCCGTAGCCCACCGTCAGATCGATCTTGCCGGTGATCATCGGAATGGTCGCCGCCAGAGCCAGCAGGGCTATCACCGACTTGTCGGCCAGGATGGAGCGCAGGTTGAACAGGGTCGGGAAAGTGTCTGGCAGCATCAGCGAAAACAGCAGCGCCAGCAGAACGGTCAGGATGACCAGGCCGTAAGTGGGCAGCAGCCGCGTGATTTTCTGCCCCAGTGTGAGTGCATCGCCATCCAGAGATGCGTCGGGTTCAAGGGCCGTCGAGCGGATCGAAGCAGTCATGCCATGGTCTCCAGTGTGTTGTGTTGGGGCGGCGCCTCACCCTGCCCGGCCGCCAGTGCCAGCAGGCGTTCCACCGTGATGTCTGCCCCGGTGAGTTCGCTGTGAATCAGCCCGTGACGGAACACGAGCACGCGCGTGCAGACCGTGGCGATTTCCTCGAAATCTGTCGATACCACCACCAGCGCGGTGCCCGACTCTGCCGTCTGGCGCAGGATGCTGTAAATCTGCCGCTTGGCCCCCACGTCCACCCCGGCGGTGGGCTCTTCAAGAATGACCAGCGGCTTGTCGAGATTCAGCCAGCGCGCCAGGACCACTTTCTGCTGATTGCCCCCCGAAAGCTGCTGAACGGCCGCATCCGGTGCGGGCGGATTCACGTCAAAGCGGCGGATCAGCGCCTGTGCAGCATCCGACTCCCGGCGGCGGCGCTGCCAGCTGAACCCGGCATCGCCATTCAGCGCCGGGTTGGGGAAAAGGTTTTCCAGCACCGACATGGACCCCGCCAGGTTTTCCTCCATGCGCTCGGCCGCCACGCAGGCCACACCGGCGCGTATGGCCTGCTGCGGGGTGTCAAAGCGCACGGCCTGACCGGCCAGACGCATCGTTCCGGCCGAAAGCGGCTCCCGGCCAAACAGGGCCTTGCTCAGGGCCTCGTGGCCCGCGCCGCGCAGACCCACCAGGCCCAGCACCTCACCGCGCTGCACCGAAAACGACAGGGGGCCGGCATTGCCGCTGGCCACGCCTTCCAGCTCCAGAAGCGGTTCGGCACCGGGCTGCTGGGTGGCCTTTTCCACGCTGCCCGACAGTGACTGGCCGACGATCAGCTGGATCAGCTCATCCTGGCTGGTCTCAGCGGTTTCGCGTACGGCCACCAGCGCGCCGTCGCGCATCACCGCGCAGCGGTCGCTGATGGCCATGATTTCATCCAGCCGGTGCGAGACATACATCATGGCCATGCCCTGCTCCCGCAGGCGGCGCAACACGGTGAACAGGCGCTCGACGTCTGCCATCGGCAGGCTGGCCGAAGGCTCGTCCAGCACCAGCAGGCGCGCCTGAACCTCCAGGGCCCGACCTATGGCCAGCAGCGATTTTTCGGCCCGCGTCAGGGTGAAAACACGCCGGTCCGGCTCAAGCTCGCAACCCACCCGGGCCAGCACGCGGCGTGCCACGACGCTGGCTTCTTTCCAGTCGATCAGACCAAAGCGGCGCGGATAGCCCATGCCCAGAGCGACGTTTTCAGCCACCGTCATCCACTCGACAAGCCCCAGATCCTGGTGGATGAAAGCCACCGGCTGACGGTTGCGGGAGGAGGAGCGCCAGGCGCTTTCCGGCTGCCCGTCCAGCAGGATGCGGCCGCTGTCTATGGGGTAGATGCCGGCCAGCAGCTTGATCAGCGTGGATTTGCCCGCTCCGTTCTCGCCCAGCAGGGCCACGATCTCGCCCGGATGAATGTCAAAGCTGACGTCATCAACCGCCTGGGTGCCCCCGAAGCGCTTGCTGACATGGTCAAAAGTGAGCAGTGGAAGTGCCATGGCGTGTTCCTGCGTCTTCACTGGAAAACCACCCGCGAAACATCAGGTTCGCGCTGGGTGGCGATATGGCGCAGCACCTGCATCCTGTCGATGTCCAGCACCGCGACGCGGTCGTCGTCCAGTGACACGAAGGCCAGTGGCTGCAGCGGGTGAAACGACAGCGCAATGGCGCGCGCGCCCAGGGGCAGATAGGACAGCTCCTGGAGGGTCTGCGGGTCCACCACCGACAGGCTGTTGTCGCCGTAATTGCTCGTGAACAGGCGGCCGTCGCGGTAGCGGTAGATGCGCGTGACGTCGTTGCGCGAGCCGGCTGTCAGCCGCACTGCCATGCTTTGCGTGTCTATGGCGCACAGGGTGTTGCTCCAGCGGTTGCTGACGTAGAGCGTGCCCTCGTCCTCGCTGAGTGCATAACCCTCGGGCTTGTCACCCGGGTGGCAGGCCAGCACAGGGGCCAGCGGCTCCCAGGGCCGAACCCGCGTCACGGTGTGGCTCAGCAGATTCATGCAAAACGCGGTCTGCCCGTCCTGGGTCAGCGCAAAAAGGTGGCTTTTGATCCCGCCGCTGGGGACAGCACGGCGCGGACCGGTGTCCGTCGCGGGCTGATCCAGCACGAGCAGCGTAGCCTTTTCTTCGCTCAGGGCGTACAGCCTGTCCTGCTGGTCCATCTGCAGACCATGCAGGCGGTTGAAGGGTGACAGGTCTATAGACCGGACCAGTTGGCGCGATAAAAGATCAATCTGCAGCAGCGAGTGTCCCCCCGCGCCACTGTGGCCCGAGGTTTCCACCCCGTAATGCCCGACCCAGGCGTACCGCGCTTCGCGGTCGATCACGAATTCATGGGGAAAATCAGGCAACGGCAGCGAATGCAGGCGCTCGCCGCTGGCGATGTCATACCAGCTGAAGCAGTGCGAGCACTTTTCCACCAGAAGAAGAATGTCACGGGACATGGGTTGACTCCTCAAGGGCGCTGGATGCCACAGGCATTCAGGCGGATGCGATACAGCGATGCCGATGCGGCCACATACAGCTCGTCACGGCTGGGGCCGCCAAAAGTCAGGTTGCCGACTTTTTCGGGCACGGGAATCCGCGCCAGACGTGTGCCATCGGGGTGGTAGACCTGCACGCTGTCAGCGCTGCTGGTGAAGATCCAGCCCCGGCTGTCCAGCCGGAAACCATCCGACAGGCCCGGGGACACCTGCGCAAAAATGCGTGGGCGTGCCAGGGTGCGACCATCCACCACGTCGAAAGCCACGATGTGGTGGTGGCCCCCACCGTCCTGACGCAAGGCAGCCGACGTGTCGGAGACATAAAGCACGCTCTCGTCCGGCGAAAACGCCAGCCCGTTGGGCTCTTCCACAAAATCGCTGACGATATCCAGCGCCCCGCTGCGGGGATCAAAGCGGAAGACGTAGTTGTCGCCCAGTTCGGACTCGGCCTTGTGTCCTTCGTGGTCCGACACGATGCCGTAGGGCGGATCGCTGAACCAGATCGTGCCGTCGCTCTTGACCACAATGTCGTTGGGCGAGTTGAGCCGCCGCCCCTGGTAGCGATCAACCAGAACTTCGTCGCCCAGCGGCTGGCCCTGCGGACCAATCCGGGTGCGGACAATCGCCCTTTGTCCATGCGAGCAGTGCAGCAGCGATCCATCGGCTTCGCGGGTGTGGCCGTTGACAAAATCAATGGCCTCGCGCCAGACCGACATCCCTTGGGCCTCATGCCAGCGCAGCATGCGGTTGTTGGGAATGTCGCTCCACAGCACGCTGCCATCCTCGTGCATCCAGACCGGTCCTTCGCCCCAGGCGGCACCTGTTGCCAGGCGCTCGAGAACCTCACCCGGTCGCAGCAGGTCGGCTGCGCGAGGATCAAAAATTTCAGCGGCCATCACCGGTTCATCTCCTCAAGCGTGGTCTGGCGGACCACATCCAGGTGACGGCCCACTGCCGCAACCGCCGCTTCGGGAACGCGCTGGCGCAGAGCCTCAACAATGGCGGCGTGGTCGGCCACGCTGCGAGCGATGGCTCCGGGACGCTGAAGCGCCATGCGCCGGTATTCCAGCGCGTAATCGTAAAAATCAGACACCACATCGCACAGCAGCGAGTTGCCGCAAGCCCGGTACAGCGTGACGTGGAACTCGCGGTCCGAGATCTGAAACTGCACCGGATCGTCAAGCATGTCGCGCTGCTCTTCCACCAGGTCGGCCAGGCGGGACAGCGTGCTGTCACTGATGCGGCCCGCCGCCAGGTGAATCACCTGTTTTTCGACCGCTTCGCGCGCTTCAGCGACCTCGGTGAAGGGGCAGTCTTTCAGCCGGCCAAACACGGTGATGGATTCGTGCAGCGACATGGCCCCCGGCCCGATCACGCGGGTGCGCGCGCCCTGGCTGACCTCGATCATTTTGCGCGCCTGCAATACACCGATGGCCGCCCGGACCGTTTCCCGGGCCACACCCAGCGTCGCGGCCAGCCGACGCTCGGACGGCAGCGCATCCCCCGGCCGCAGCAGCCCGGAATGGATCATGTACGCCAGCTTGTCACTGAGCTGGTCTTTGACGGGACGCTTGGCGATGTCGCCACTGTCACCGGGGATGCGGTCGATGAGTTTCATGATTTCTGGTTGACTGGTTCAATCACTGTACCAGTTGAAAAATTGAAAAATACTGGGGCAAACCCCTGGCGGTATGGGTGTCTGATCTCATCAAATCAGATGGCTGGTGTTGGCCTGGACCGTCTGGGCGCTCTTGCCGTTGCGTTGGTTGACCCAGCCGCCAGCGTGCTGCTCAGGCCCGTATCGCCCCTGTACGTGCTGCTGCCCAGCGACACGTTCAGGCTGACGCGATCGCTTCGGGTGTCTTGCACCACGCCGGCCATCTGCGCCACGCCCTGCACCGCTTCGATCACCGGCACGCTCAGCGCCACGGTGATGCCGCTCTGGCTGAACTTCTGCTCGCTATTATTGCCACTCGAAACTCAGGGATACATGCACCGCGAATCACATTGTTCGATGTACGTGTACCCTTTTGATTTCATGCATGCGCCCCACTGATCAAACAATCGATCTCTCGGTCCGTAATCATTTTTATCAAAATTTTTTCTTTCTCGATTAATTTTCTCATCGCTGAAAATTGGACCATTTGCACCAGGTACCGTCGCCGCTGCACCGCATGCCCAAGAGTCAGACATCCTACTTTTGCTTGTAGCGCCTTCTTTGACCCAATGCGCACCATTGGGCTTTATATCAGCAACAATGCGCGAATGCTCTAATGCACATGGCCCATTAATGCACTGCCCATAAACACATCCAGTTAGAAGCAAAATTGTGCCAAATAAAAAAAATAGAGTCTTTGATTTCATTTTACATTTTTAAAGAAAATTCCAATAATCTTCCACACATCAGCAGGAAGAGCCTGCGCTGCTGCAAAAGGAGCACTTGGAACCAGTGCAATTTCACTCCAGCGATCTTGTGCGATTTTAGTGATATCACTACGTCCTCGCGCCGCGTTACCCTGATCATCATACAATCCGCTCAGCCTTCCTCCAACAAAATCATGGGTCCCGGCAAAGGCCTCGATCAACTTGTCTTGCCAACTCCCGGCTGCATATGGCACCCCAAATAAAGTTCCTTTGGCACCTTGAATTCCACCTGTCAAGCCCGACAATTTTTTACCTTGATCTGTATTGAGGAATTCGTTTAATGATAATCCTGATACTTTGTCTTCAAACTGGACCCTACCCTGCGGATCCAATTTCAAACTACCATCAATATTTTTAACACACCGCTCATTGTTTGAACCACACAGTAAATCCAAGTCCACGCGCGTACCACCCAGTTTTACACCATCCCCCTTGACGCCCTCACTTGTACCACTGACATTGCTCAAAATATTCCCGGCAGCATCCACCACACCAGCAAACTTGCGCGAATCTTCAATCATCAGTGCTCGCATTTTATCAGCCGCAGCACCCAAAGCTTCTTTGGTTACTGAAGCACCAGCAGTACCTGTCAGAGCGCCCGCCAGAATATTCAATGCTCTCTCCTGCATATCAAGGTCTTTTATTTCCTTTTCTGCACTTGCCTTTTGATCGGGTGTGCTCGAATTTTTTACTTTATCCAGCAGTTCTTGTCGTTGACCTTTGACATAAATTTGGATAGCCTGATCCGCTTTTGCACCAAAATCTTTTGTGATTGTGACCTGAGCTTCTATCTCCTTCCTGACTTTATCGGCATCGAATATCGGCTTGATCCCGCTGCCCACATCGCCGCTGCGCACAGAAGTATCTCCAGCGATACCGCTGATACCCGCTTTAGTCACGCTGCCAGCACTGCCGCTGTCACTGCCAATTCCTGCGCTGTTCAGCGCTGGACCGGATTTACTGTCCGATGCTGCACCAGAGATTCCTACCCCAACGCTCACGCTGTCCGCACTGTACTTGGCCGAATTGGTGATGTCCTGCAGCTCCAGCCCGCCTTCGCTGCGGAAGCGGTTTCTGCCCTCCTGCACAGCCTTGTCGCTGCTGGCGATCACGGCGCCGTCCAGCGTGGTTTTGCCCTTCACCTGCACATCAAACCCGCCATCGCCCGACTTGATGCCGCTGGTGGTCTGCGTGCTGGCGTAGTCGCTGCGGAGGGCTGTTTTGCCTGCGCTGAGGGACGCGCTGGCGGTGCCCGTGGACATGCCCGGAATCGGGATGCTGGCGTTGAAGCCGGCGTTTTTGCTGTCCTCCTTGAACTGCGCCGTGTCCTGCAGGCTGGCCAGGTTCAGGTCGCCGCCCACCCGCGCCCTGACGGTTTCGCCGCTGGCCGTGCCGCCCAGGATGTCGGTGTCACCGCCGCTGTCTATCGTCAGGGTTTTGCCCGCTGCGACCGTGCTGTCCTGCTGGGTGGTCGCGCTGCCGTTGCGGTGGCCCAGGGCACGGCTGGCCGCCAGGGTCAGCGACAGGCCTGCGCTTTGCCCGCTCAGCCCCACACTCAGGCCGATGGCGGCGCTGCCCGAGCTGTCGCTGCCGCCCTGCTGCGTTTCGTCCTGGCTGCCCAGCACGCGCACCCGGTTGTCGGCCTTGAGCGCAATGTCGCCGCCCGACTGGACGCTGCTGCCGCGCACGGTCAGATCGCTGCCCTGGCCCGCGCCCGTCGCCTGGATGGCGATGTTGCCGCCCGCCGCCAGCGTACTGCCCCGGCCGCTTTCGGTGCTGGACGTGCTGCTGCTGCGGCTTTGGCTGCTGCCCAGCGACACGCTCAGGCTGACGCCATCGGGCACTTTGCCGTCTTGCAGGGATTGGGCCGTCGCCTTTGCGGCTTCCAGCGCATCACTGGCCTTGACGGCCGCCATCGCGGTGCCCATGGCCTGCATCCGGGCGCTTCGGGTGTCCTGCACCGCGCTGGCCATCTGCGCCACGCCCTGCACCGCCTCGATCACAGGCACGCTCAGCGCCACGGTGATGCCGCTCTGGCTGAACTTCTGTTCGCTGCTGTCGCTGCGCTTCTCGCGGGCTTCGGTGATGTCCACCTTCTTCGCCTGGATGCCGATATCGCCCTGCGGGGCCAGCACATCGCTGCCGGTCTGCGTATAGGTCTGACCGGCCTGGATGCTGACGTTGCCGCCCGTGCTGCCGATGACGCTGCCTGCGGCGGTGTCTCCGATAGTGATACTCGACATGTGAAAAAATTAAACATTTCTGTTCTATGAGCCATCCCGCACTGGATTTTCCGCATCCAGAATGCGGTCTGATTTTTCTCACATTCACACCCCGCCACGTCAGAATCCGGAGCCCTCGTTCATCACCCCGGTGATAAAGCGAACGGAAAATCGAGGCGGGGAAGATATCGCGCCGCAAGCTTCGTGATAGCTGTATAGCATAACCAAACAGCGCCACAAAATCCGTTATCCAGATTCTATCCCCAGACCGCCAATCGGACAATGTGGTGAGATTTTGAGGTTGCCGCAAATAAATGGCTTCACATGCCCCATCGAACCTAGCCAATGAGGTCCATGCAAGCGGCTGCTTGTTCTGTATGAGGACCTACATACTGCTGCATTCTTATGGGAGGCAGCAGCCTCATCTGCAGGCCGAAAAGGGGCATTTCACGGTGACTGACCGACTGCATCCACAG
This sequence comes from Amphibiibacter pelophylacis, assembly GCF_037688875.1. Lineage (NCBI taxonomy): Bacteria > Pseudomonadati > Pseudomonadota > Betaproteobacteria > Burkholderiales > Sphaerotilaceae > Amphibiibacter > Amphibiibacter pelophylacis. The sequence goes on along the minus strand of NZ_JAWDIE010000021.1, from coordinate 17,503 downwards.
TCACGCCATGGCATCTAACGCCTCAAGTTCGCTGCCGAAGCCCATGTTCTCAAGTGGACCCACAGTGAGGATTTTTTCTGGCATGACGAAATTTCAGTGGCAGTTGAATCAGCTCCGAACTTGAGGCTTACTTACTCTGACTTTCGCTCCTGCGCAGCATTTTATTCATCTGGGTATTGCTGCTTTTCTGAACCTGCTCCTGATTCTTTTGCGCAGCGCTGGTGGACGGAGCAATCGTGACGGGCGCAGCGTCAGCACGGTTGTTTTCAGGCGCAATCACATCGACTTTCAGCCCTTTGCTTACTGCAAAGAGGGAGATAGCTTCGAAATCGGCAGGCTGACCCACAATCACCAGCTGGCCATTTTTCGGTAGGCCCGCCCCCGCATCTTCAATCGCCCGGCGTATGGTAGCGGCTGTCACACGATCCGACTCTCCTGCCACGGCTACAGCCACCTTGTTGCTCATGCGCAGCATCTGAGTCAGCGCCTCCGAAGTCGTTGACGACGACAGCTTGAGATGCGTCACCATCAAAGTACTGGTAATCGCATCATTTGGGGCATCAACATAGATAAATAGTACATCAGAGTATTTCCCCCTTATTGTATTCAACGCCTGATTTTTGGTGACTGTCACGCAAGCACTCAACATCAGGACAAGGGACAGAAAAATCAGTTTTAATTTTTTAATCTTCATTTAATTCGCTCGAGAATTTTAACTCAGTGTAAACATGTCATTGCCCAATTGATTTGCAGGCTGGACCGCCACCGTACCAATCCCCGCTGCAGTAATTTGCCGTTTGAGACGATCGATAGTTGGTAAATTTGTAACCCAGCTTTAACATGCAATTCTCCACATAATGCATTCGCTCATTGCCATAAACCCCCGTCCGCTTTGCCTTGCCATAACATGTATTGTAATTTTCGCTCATTTCACCAAGGGTTGTTAAGTTCTTGGACCATACCAGCTGATAGTCCGGAGGGAACTTCATATAGCCAGAAACTCCAGAACATCCGGATATAAAAAAAACAATTGCAATTTGGTGCGCTAATTTATGTCGCATCATTTTTTATTTCCAAAATTTTTTCGATTCAAGCCGTTAATGAATGGAACAACCAAAGGCGCGCTAAATTGGTTAGGCAACCATGCTTTATCAGTGAAATTTCTGATTGCGCGAGGTGATGGAACATTTGGAAACTGCGGGAGCGCACTCTCACTAGATGTCAAATCCCCTGTATATGAACTGTGCGAGGGCAACGAGCCTATCTCTGGACTTCCTCCCGTTGGCGAATTGCCCCCGAATAACGACCCTACAAAATCATTGACATGTGTCGATTGCTGCGTAACACCCTGACTATTTGTTACTTCACCAACCCTGTTCGACGTGCTTTGTGCGTTCACAGGCGAGCCAAACATAGTCACTGTGCCAACGGCAGCATCTTTTACACCGCTGTCCTGCAACTTTCGCAGCATCTCATCCACCGCAAAATTTCCTGCACTGTGACTGATTGTATCCAGTTTAGCGCCCTGCGAAGCAGCAATAGCCACTAATGCCAGATTCAATTCGCCTGCACTGCTGGTGCCAAAGCCAAAAACCTGCTCAATCTTTTTCCACGTCACCCAAGCGCCTTCGGATATCACATCATTTGCTTGCGGATTCACAACCACCAGCACGCCATCCTGCAACTGTATTCCTGTGGACTGCATATAGCCCACAATCAGAGTCTGCTCTTCCGAATTTAACATCCCGTTATTAACAGCGGTGATCTTTCCTTTTATGGCCTTGATCTGATCCAGCGTGACACTGTCTTGCCGTACGCAATTTTCTTTGTTGGCGGTTTCACATTGAATCCGAATCAGTTTTTTCTCTTCAGTTTCCTTGCGATAGATCTTGTCGCCAACCACGGCAAGCGCATTGATCAGCAGCTGCTGAGAAGCCTGCTTCTGCTGTGCCTTGTCCTGCAATGCAACAACATCCGCCTTGTCCAGCGCCCGGTGGGTATCCTCCGTGGCCGTTTTTACCGTCTTTCCATCGCTGTCCAGCAGCGTCTCACTGCCAGTATCGGTGGTTTTTCCGCCCACGGTCACCTTCGCAGCGCTGATGGCGCTGGCTGTGGTGCTGACATCACCGGTTGAGGCACCTCCCTTGTTCAGCAGGTTACCGGCAATGCCCTTGGCCAGGCCATATTTGCCACTGAGCATCTCCGTGCCCGCGCTGATGCCGCTGCTGGATGCACTGGCCGACATGCGGTTTTCCAGATCGCCCGTGGTCAGGGACCCGGTGTCCAGCCGGTTCGCACCGGCATCCGCGCTGCTTGACAGCACTGCGCCCTTGAGGTCCGTATTGCCCTGGACCCTGATCTGGAAGCCGCCGTCGCCGGCCTGAATGCCGCTCTGCTCGTGGACCGAGGCGTAACTGCTGCTGCTTTTCTGGCTGGCCAGACTCAGATTTGCGCTCCCTCCAGAGCCCGCGACAGGGACGCTGGCCGAAACATCGGCGTTTTTCTGGCTGGCGTTGCTGGTGGCCGTGTCCTGCAGGCTTTCCACATTCAGGCTCCCGCCAGACTGAACCACCGTCTGACGGCCTGACACGTTGCCCCCTTTGATATTCGTATCCGCTCCACTCGAAATCCTGACGGCGTTACCCGCCACAATCCGGCTGTTGTCGTACGTGGCACTGTCACTGTTGGCCTGGCCTTTGCCCCGGCTGGCAGCTACATCCACACTCAGGCCAGCACCGCCGGAACCGATGCCCACGCTTCCACCAATGCTCGCAGCACTGCTGCTGTTGCCGGCCCGCGTGGACTCGGCGCTGGAACTGGCTATGACGTTCACATCCATGACCCCGTCAAGTTCCACATCCCGACCGGCCTCAACGCGGGAGCCACGGACGTTCAGACTGTCTTCGGCACTGCTGATGCGGACATTGCCTCCCGCCTTGACCGTGGCGCCCGAAGCCGAATCCGCAGCGGTCGAACTGCTGCTCTGGCTGCGGCTGGAACCTGCACTGATGCTGAGCCTGATCCCGCTGGCTGCCGCCGCACCCGGTTCAGCCTTGCCATCGGCCCCCGTGGTTCCCATGACGCCGTTCCGGTCGGCCGCATTGACCACCGCTGCTCCCTGAGCAACGAGGTCGGCCCCCTTGGCATAGGCGACAAGGGCATTGAGCGCTTTGCTGCGCCTGGCGCCTCCATCAGCCAGCCCCTGAATGCCCTCGACGGTAGCCCGGGCCGTGTCGATGATCCCGCCTCCCAGACTCACCGACAGCCCGCTCTGGCTGAACTTCTGCTCGCTGCTGTCGCTGCGCTTCTCGCGGGCTTCGGTGATGTCCAACTTCTTCGCCTGGATGGCGATATCGCCCTGCGGGGCCAGCACGTCGCTGCCGGTCTGCGTGTAGGTCTGACCGGCGTGGATGCTGACGCTGCCGCCCGTGCTGCCGATGACGCTGCCTGCGGCGGTATCACCGGGCTGCTTCTGGTCGCTGCTCTGGCTGCGCGTGCCGATAGTGAAGCCCAGGCCTCCGCCGCCCAGAGGGCCACTGCTGCGCTTGCTGTAGTCGCTGCTCGAGGCATTGTTTTGCGTAACGGCGGTGATGTCCACGTTGCGGCCCGCCATGATCGACGTGCCCGCATCGCTCAGGACGTTGCTGCCCTTCGCGGCCACGTCACGGCTGGCGTTGATGTCCACATTGCGGCCCGAGAGTTCGCTGGCCACAGCCTTGGTCTGGTCGCTCGTCGTGCGGCTGGCGATGGTTGTGCTGCTCAGGAAGCCGGAGCTGGTGTGGCGCTGCGCCTGGTCGAAGCTGCTGCTTTCCCCGGCGGCCAGTTTCACATCCCGGCCAGCAGCTGTCACCGACCCGGCGCTGCTGGACACCGTGGCCGCACGGCCACTGATGTCGCCGCCCGCCTTCAGGGCGATGTCGCCTGCGGCCTGGACTGTGGTGCCCACGTCCTGGCTCTGGCTGGCCTTGAGGTGGTTGTCAGCGTCCCAGACGATGCTCTGCAACCTGCCGGTCCTGACGGCATCCAGCGTCAGATCACCCCCGGCCTGCAGCAGCGTGGTGCTGCCTGCACCGCCTGCATGGGCCACCTGCGCGGCCGTGAGCTGGATGTCCTGGCCCGCTGTCGCCTGCAACACCGTGGCACCGGAGCCCGTCACATACAGGCCCGCAACGCGGTCCAGAGCGGTGTAGCTGTGGCTGCTGGGGCCATCCTGGCTGCTGCCGCCCACGGTGGTGGAGGCCACGACCAGGTTGCGCCCGGCGTCCAGCTTCAGGCTGTCCCGCGCATCCACCGTTCCGCCTTGGACGAGAATATCCCGGTCAGATTTCAGGGCAACATCCTAGTCGGTGAATAAATTATGGTTGAAAGTCACCTTCACCGATGCAGCGCAAATATCTCTCTTTCATCCCGTGCCACATCAAATCAACACGGGTCTTAAAATCGAAACGAGAGTCAAAAGTACCATTACGCATAGATGCCAAACCTCCTTTGGTATCAAACAATGGGATAAGCCCATCAATCGCCTCTAAAGTATCATACAGGTTTCCAATTTTTTTTTCATTTTCTGATAAAAAAATTTCTTTGTCCGGATGGTTTTTTAAGCCCAAGTCTCTTTTTTTTAATTTTAACAAGTCTTGATTTCCAATATCCAAACCACAAGCAAGGGCACAATTCCCAACAATATATAGATCACTGTTTAGATCTGAAAAATAAATTTCTAAATAATTTTCAATCAAGGCATCCTTAAATTCAATAACATATGGAATTTTGTGCAAAACAAAACTATAGTCTTTGCACTGCGTTGCCATCTTAAAATCGTTACGCCTCATGAAATCTTTAACGACTTCCGTCTTTGCCAAACGATCAATATTTTTATTATAAATCACTGAAACCAGTCCTTTATTATTTTCCACTGAGAAGAAGTGACGTTCACGGGTTTGTAATTATTGCGTACCAAATAATCAAGCTCCTTAGCAAAATTCCCATTAAGCCCTCCGGTTTTTAAGTCAAATATTTTATATTTATCATCAGGAATCGTCGCCAACGCAATATCATCCCCTCGCTTTATAGCCTCATCCAAGAATAGCTTATTGACCGGCGCTTCCTTAAGCAAGCGCTTTTCAGGAAAGAAAGGAGTCATCTCAATAATTTTTCCATGCTGAACATCGCTCTTCGTGTAGGCGGAAGTAATCTTCCAGCTCCTTTTTCAGTTGTTGAGCCATACTCTCGCCCAAGCAATCAAAGCTTAATGCGAATGGAAAATCCGTCCAGAAGACTTCAATTTCTTTGCCTTGATAGGAGATATGACCAATACCAGACTCAATACCTTGATGCCAATCTAAAAAAATAGCTTTCAGTACAGGGCAAATATCTTGCAGGAAAGATTCGTAGCCGCCACTTGGTTCAAATTCATTCAAATTGACGGAAACCCCTGGACCGTTTACTGCTTTCCATAAATTAATATTCATTTATTTCCTCTGAACCCGGGAGGGGAAAAATCTTGATCCCCGCCACCAGGACGTGCAGATTTTTCGATAATTTGCTGCCAGCCATACCCTTGTTTCCTTAGTTGTTCAACAGTAGGGCCAAGTTTACTGCCGTATGTTTTTAAATTTCTCGTTTCATATTTGGCAACTTCTTCTGGGGGAGTCAGAGCACGGTATTCGACCTTCAGTTGGTTCCGTCGATCGACCGCCCAGCGAGCGGCTTGTTCTTCGCTGAAGCCGGTGGCCTGCATTTTTTGTGCTTGCGTCAAAAGATCACGTGATGCTTGCTCATACTCTAATCTCAAATTCGCTTTAGGAACACCATCAAAAATATTGCTCTCGAACTGGGCACCATCCCGATAGAGGTTGTTACCCTCCCGCGCCTTCGCCACAGCCTGCGCTTCACTCTTTGTGACGGCCACAGCAGCCTTCGCTTCCTGCACCGCCGTCTTCAGCATCGAGATTCTGCTCGCCAGCCTGGCGGCTGTCAGCCCCGTGAACGCCAGACGGCTGGAGCCAATCGCCTCTCCCGAGCCCTCTGCCCATTCCCGGTGGCTGGCCGGATTGGTCAGTCCGGCGATCTGCATCGCCTGAAGCTGTGCCACCGTGCTCTTGCGCAGGTCCTGGTCGCTGAACTCCAGCTGGCTCAGGCGGCTGACGATGGCATCCGCCCGGGCGGTATCCTGGACCGACCTCTGCCCCTTCGCCGCACGGGTGTGCAAGGCCTGCATTTCCTCCATCAGGGACAGCTGCTCGGCCTTGTCCGCCAGCCGCTGCGTCCGCAGGCTGGCCAGCACCTCCCACTGCACGGCAGGCGGCTGCTGGCGCATATCCGCCAGATCGCCTGCGGCCTGCTGCAGCGCCAGGTCAGAGCCCGTGGTCGCCCCCGCAAAACTGCCGTTCACGCCCTGCAGCGTCTGGGCCCCGGGCGGCGTCATTGCCGGCGCATAAGCCCCGTACAGCTCCGCGCCGGCCATCTGCGTCCGCCCTGCACCGCCTCGATCACCGCCTCGATCACCGCCTCGATCACCGGCACGCTCAGCGCCACGGTGATGCCGGCTTGGCTGAGCTTCTGTTCGCTGCGGGCGTCCGCACCTCAGCGCCGGAAAACTCTGTCTAGGAAGCTTTTTTTGGGCTTTTCGACTACAGGCACATAACCTGGTTTCAAAAAGTCATATACGTCATCATAGTGCTCAAGTGGTCTGATCGGCATCAACGCCATCGGCACGAGCGGACTGTCGATTTCAATCTCTAAACCGTGCATCCAAGCCAGCTTTGTGAACATGACGGGATGATGTGACCAAACTTGGCCTGAAAGCTCCCTAAAACGCTCCTTGTTTCTTGCTTTATGAACGCCGGGCTTTAGCAGTTTATAAATTAATTCAATGATTTCATCTTTATTTGAATCTCTTAGCGCCGCGCCAACAGAAAACCATTCCAAATCAACGGCACTCATTTTTTTAAAGCTTCTCCTTACGCAAATCTCTATATTGCCCGCACAAGTCCAATCACGCCTAATAAGCGCCTGCAAATAGTGAACCATGTATCTAAAGTCATGTCGACTCGGCCTGAGAGCCGCCTCATTGAACGACGGCAATTCTAGATGAGGCTTCGCAATCGTACTTAAATTTCCATACCTACCAATCAATGGGGCGCAATCACTTAACAAGGCAAAAATCAAAGGGTCAGGAAACTCCATGCTCCACCCGTTCGAGAACTTACAGCACTCTTCACGCAATCGTGACGCCAAGTAAAACCATTGCCGACACATAGAAAAATTATCCTCAACATAGCACGAATAGAATCCATGTAACTCTGCTCTTTTCACAAGACCATCAAGTCCAGCCAATTTCCCGGAAACCAAGAAGCAATGAAGATCCTCGGATTCCGATTTGTCGCAGTTTGGCAATGTATAAATAAAATCATTGAGACCCATAAAAGTGGTCATTTGTTCACCTTCCCAAGACTCACTGTCATCATTCGACGATCGTCGACGCCAACAACAATTTTATTAATCCCAACTCCAGATTTTTTAGCATTTTTCAGAATTTCAGCCGTTTCCCTTGCCGAGGCACTGCCTGCTCTGGAAAGAGCATCAATGCGGTTCTCAACCCATGCATCAGACATTTGAACAGGCAGCCCGGTCCCCTTATCTCCCGACGATAGCTTTAGTGCTCCGTGTTCTTGCAATGGCTTCACCTCGACAATATAAATTTCACCATTTTTTGTATAAACGCCATCAAAGCAGTTGGAGCCGCATTTCCTGTCCAGCTTGGTAAAGCCATCCTTCAGAAAATAAGCATCGGAAATCTCTTCCCTTAGCACCCCTCCTTTGGACTTATCAGAAATAATTGCCAAATCAGCCTGCTTCAAAGTCACAGAATCTGGAAGATCTACAATTCGATCACTCTCTCTAATTTTCGACGAGTTAATAAATCCTCCCGGAGCTGGTTCAATAACGGGCAATTTGGCTGGGTCATTATCAAATATCCTCGCTATATCCTTGCCGACTGCGACAGTTTTTCCTGTCGCTCCAGCCGCCACATCACCCACAGCGACAACGGTCTTGGCAACCGCAGCAGCCCCAGTGATCGCAGCCAGCCCACGCCCTGTTGTAATAACCGCCTGTGCACCCGTCATATCCTGACCGTAAAGATCATTCAGCAGCTTGCGGCTGGCTGGATCAAGCAACGTCGCCGCGCCTTCACCCAGCGCCTGGCCCGTGTTACTCAAGCTATCTGCGGCACTTTTCAGCGTCTTGACACCACAGTCAATGGGCGATCCCAGGCAATCCACTGCGCCGCCCGCCAATGACCCAACAACGCTCCAACCGGCTTGACCCGCCGCCTTCGCAGCGCTCACTGGGTCGTTCGCCACAGTCCGGCCAACCTGCCCAGCAGCGTCTTTCAAGCCCTGACCCGGCGTGCGGGTTGTACCTGGCAGAATGTTTTTCTGCACAAACGCCATATCGGTGTCTGGTCCGTACATTTCAGGCCGAAGATACTGATTTCCCGTTGTAGTGAATAGCTTTTGCCGATTACCTTCTTCACTGACAAATGTGTCACTGTTGCCGGCCAGAAACTTCTCAGCCGCAGCATCCGTGCGGCCAATACTTGGTCCGCCATCCTGCAAAGTCAAGTAGCGCAAGAAATCCGTGTCGCGTGCGGCTTGCTGGGCCAGCCGTTTCTCGGCAACGTCCAGCGGAATATTTTCCTTGCTGGCAAACACCACAGCGTTTTTCTTGATCCAATCAACTTCATCCGGATGCAGCTGCCTGTTATTCGCATCCTCGTTCAGCGACGCCGTGCCCGCCGCAGTGCCACCGGCCACAGCACCCGTCACGCCCGCAGCCGTCGCCACCGTGGTGCCCGCAAGGGATTGGGCCAGCTTGTCAGACAGGCCTGCACTCGCAAGCCCCGCAGCCAGTTTGGACTGAACGTCCCCAAGAACTGGCGCGGCAAGGCTGGACGCCGATGCGCCCACAGCACCGGCCGTGCCGCCTGTCAAGCCACCCAGCACTGCATGGCCTGCCGCGCGGTAAGTACCGCCTCCCGCCCATTTCTGGACATCCTCCTCACGGCCTTCCGCCTGCGCCTTCTGCGCCATGCTGTTTGCCAGAGTGCCCCATTCCTTCGCCGCAATGGGGCCAAACTCCTTCGTAATCACCCCCTGCGCATTCACATCCGCGCGCACTGTGTCGGCATCAAATATCGGCTTGATCCCGCTGCCCGCATCGCCACTGCGCACGGCAGTATCTCCAGCAATACCGCTGATACCCGCTTTAGTCACGCTGCCAGCACTGCCGCTGTCACTGCCCAGGCCCGCACCGTTCAGCGCCGGGCCGGACTTCTGGACCGGTTTGGCACCGGTGTCCTTTGATGCTGCGCCAGAGATTCCCACCCCAACGCTCACGCTGTCCGCGCTGTACTTCGCCGAATTGGTGATGTCCTTCAGCTCTGTGCGGCCTTCGCTGCGGAAGCGGTTTCTGCCCTGAGCCACCGCAGCATCACTGCTGGCGATCACCGCGCCATCCAGCGTGGTTTTGCCCTGCACCTGCACATCAAACCCGCCATCGCCCGACTTGATGCCGCTGGTGGTCTGCGTGCTGGCGTAGTCGCTGCGGAGGGCTGTTTTGCCCGCTCTGACCGACGCGCTGCCGCCGCTGCCCACCAGGGGGATGCTGGCGTTGAAGCCGATGTTTCTGCTGTCCTCCTTGAACTTCGCCGTGTCCTGCAGGCTGGCCAGGTTCAGGTCCCCGCCCACCCTTGCCTTGACGGTTTGGCCGCTGGCCGTGCCGCCCAGGATGTCGGTGTCGCCACCGCTGTCTATCGTCAGCGTTTTGCCCGCCGCCACCGTGCTGTCCTGCTGCGTGGTCGCGCTGCCGTTGCGGTGGCCCAGGGCACGGCTGGCCGCCAGGTTCAGGGAGAAGCCCGCCTTGCCCTTGCCGTCGATGCCCAGGCTCAGACCGATGCTGGCGCTGCCCGAGCTGTCGCTGCCGCCCTGCTGCGTTTCGTCCTGGCTGCCCAGCACGCGCACGCGGTTGTCGGCCTTGAGCGCAATGTCGCCGCCGGATTGGATGCTGCTGCCGCGCACGGTCAGGTCGCTGCCCTGGCCCCCGCCCGTCGCCTGGATGGCGATGTTGCCGCCCGCCGCCAGCGTGCTGCCCCGGCCGCTTTCGGTGCTGGATGTGCTGCTGCTGCGGCTTTGGCTGCGGCCCAGCGACACGCTCAGGCTGACGCCATCAGGCACTTTGCCCTCGTTCAGCGACTGGGCCGTCGCCTTTGCGGCATCCAGCGCATCGCTGGCCTTGACGGCCGCCATCGCCGTGCCCATGGCCTGCATCCGGGCGCTTCGGGTGTCCTGCACCGCGCCGGCCATCTGCGCCACGCCCTGCACGGCTTCGATCACCGGCACGCTCAGCGCCACGGTGATGCCGCTCTGGCTGAACTTCTGTTCGCTGCTGTCGCTGCGCTTCTCGCGGGCTTCGGTGATGTCCACTTTCTTTGCTTGAATGTCGATGTCGCCCGCTGGTCTCAGCACGTCGCTGCCCGTCTGCGTGTAGGTCTGACCGGCCTTAATGACCACATCCCCGCCCGTGCTGCCGATGGTGCTGGCCGCTGCTCTGTCCCCGGCTTGCTTCTGGTTGCTGCTCTGGCTGCGCGTGCCCAGGGTGAGGCTGAGGCCGCCGCCCAGCAGGCCGCTGCTGCGCTGGCTGTAGTCGCTGCTGGAGGCGCTGTTTTCTGTCGCGGCGGTGATGTCCACGTTGCGCCCGGCCGTGATCGCAGTTCCCGCATCGCTCAGGACGTTGCTGCCCGTCACCGCCACGTCACGGCTGGCGTTGATCGCCACAGTGCGGCCCGAGATTTCGCTGGCCACAGCCTTCGTCTGGTCGCTGGTCGTGCTGCGTCATCATCCGAACAGCCGGATGCCTTCGCCGTGCAGGTTGCCACTTCGGCACGCATCTTGGCAGTCTGAGTGTGCGTCAGGAATATCTGGGCGCGCGTCCGCCACCCAATCAAAAACTATGGAACATAATCTTCAAACTCCCAAATAAAGTATCGACATAACATTTCTAGAGACTTCTCCCATGTCGGTCGAGAGCACTGCAACACACGCTCCGTAATAGCCTTCCGAATTTCTTCAGCATTGTATTGACCAACCAATAACAAATGCCGCCCCCATTGCGGCCCCTCATTACTATAGTGATGCGCAAGCCACGTAAATGAACAAACGGTTACAGAGAATGTACTTTTGGTTGCCAGGGATTTATGACCAACCTCTACGTTAATTGAACGATAGAAGTTATGAGGAAGCTCCGGCACAAAATTCTCAAAGTCAACATCATAGCACCACACCCCATGAAATATGATCTCACTCATTTGATATTCAAGTGCCCATTTGTCAGCACTTTCCCATTTCTCAATGTTACAAAATTCGCCTGAATTCCGGTTGGATTTAATACAGATGATGCTCTTGTCTTTTGAGCCGGCGGCCTGTACAAGCGAGTACCATCCGAGCTAACCAAACATCCCGGACACTGCTCCTGATTACTAACAAATCTAGCATCCTGACCTACCCAAATCTTACCCAAGCGATCCGCCTCGCCTGCCGTAGATTCACCAATGCCAAAATTTACTTCACCGTGCCTGTTAGAAACTGCCAAGTCACCTCCTCCACGCACTGCGGCAGCTAAACGTGGATCCTTCACGGCAATCGCGTTCAGAATCGCGTTCAGCTCTGAATGTCGGAGGTCTTCAGCCAACCTTGCACCGCTTGCAGCATCCGCTGTACCATTGGCAGTGGGAGCACTGCTTATCTTGGGCGTAGTGATTGCATAGGGGTCAACACCTGCATCACGGGAAAAGTTGTTCTCGACTCGTGCACGAGCAATCGCCTCCGCTTCCTTGGACCCAAACTTCGCAGTCGCTCCATCGACAAATCGCCAAACTTTTTGCCCACCGACCAGTGCAGCCTCTGCAATCATCTGGCCTGTTTTTGTGGCCAGTACCGCTCCGAGCACAAAATCTTCGGGGCCGGGTAGCAACAGAAGAGTACCAGTTGCAGTGCTCCTTGCCGCCCGAGAATGAAAATCCTCCCTTTGGGACGGTGGCCCAGCAACTGCGACGTTCAGCGGAAAGCTGGCATTCGGACTATCCGCCCAAACAAATTCCCCTGATTTGCCTTTAGTGATATTCCCCTTAGCGACTGCATCCTGGATAAGGCTGTTGCAGGCCACCGAACTGGCTTCGGGACCGCCACCGCAGGCCGCGCCAAGCTTGCGATCTCTCCCTTGCGACAGCGCTGTCAACTCCTTGACCTTACCGCACGCGTCAGGATCGCCCGTTTTGCTGCAGCTTTCCGAAGCCTTCTGGAACTGTTCGACTTCAGACATATTCAGCATGTTGCCACGCCGGTGATGATCCAGATAGTTATTCGCCACCTCATTCATCGCCGCAGCACCGCCCGCCGTGCCGCCCGCGATGGCGCCCACCGTCGTGCTGGCTGCGCCCACGATTCCTTTGGCCAGATCCTCCGGCAAACCCGACTTCTCAAGCTGTGCCATCACGGCCGGGGCCGTCACCGTCCCCGCGCCAGCGCCCACAGCGCCATCCACCCCGCCTGCCAGTGCGCCCACTGCCATGTGTGCCAGCACCCGCAGTTTGCCGTCAGGACCCCAGTTGTCTTTCAGTTCCTGCGCCTGCAGTGCCAGGCGGTCAGCCAGTTCCGTGTTGCCCGCTTCGCGTGCCCGGGTGGCCTGCACCTCCAGCGCCGCTGCCTCATCGAGGTGCCCGTCACCCACTTTGCCGATGTAATTGCTGGCGGCCGGGCTGAAGTCCTTCGTGATGACCACTTGCGCATTCACATCCGCACGCACTGTGTCCGCATCAAATATCGGCTTGATCCCGCTGCCCACATCGCCGCTGCGCACGGCAGTATCGCCCGCAATGCCGCTGATACCCGCTTTAGTCACGCTGCCAGCACTGCCGCTGTCACTGCCCAGGCCCGCACCGTTCAGCGCCGGGCCGGACTTCTGGACCGGTTTGGCACCGGTGTCCTTTGATGCTGCGCCAGAGATTCCCACCCCAACGCTCACGCTGTCCGCACTGTACTTGGCCGAATTGGTGATGTCCTTCAGCTCCAGCCCGCCTTCGCTGCGGAAGCGGTTTCTGCCCTCCGTGACAGCCTTGTCACTGCTGGCGATCACCGCGCCATCCAGCGTGGTTTTGCCCTTCACCTGCACATCAAACCCGCCATCGCCCGACTTGATGCCGCTGGTGGTCTGCGTGCTGGCGTAGTCGCTGCGGAGGGCTGTTTTGCCTGCGCTGAGGGACGCGCTGGCGGTGCCCGTGGACATGCCCGGAATCGGGATGCTGGCGTTGAAGCCGGCGTTTTTGCTGTCCTCCTTGAACTGCGCCGTGTCCTGCAGGCTGGCCAGGTTCAGGTCGCCGCCCACCCGCGCCTTGACGGTTTCGCCGCTGGCCGTGCCGCCCAGGATGTCGGTGTCGCCACCGCTGTCTATCGTCAGGGCTTTGCCCGCCGCGACCGTGCTGTCCTGCTGCGTGGTCGCGCTGCCGTTGCGGCTGCCCAGGGCGCGGCTGGCCGCCAGGTTTAGCGACAGGCCTGCACTTTGCTCGCCCAGACCCACGCTCAGGCCGATGGCGGCGCTGCCCGAGCTGTCGCTGCCGCCCTGCTGCGTTTCGTCCTGGCTGCCCAGCACGCGCACCCGGTTGTCGGCCTTGAGCGCAATGTCGCCGCCCGACTGGACGCTGCTGCCGCGCACGGTCAGATCGCTGCCCTGGCCCGCGCCCGTCGCCTGGATGGCGATGCTGCCGCCCGCCGCCAGCGTGCTGCCCCGGCCGCTTTCGCTGGTGGATGTGCTGCTGCTGCGGCTTTGGCTGCTCCCCAGCGACACGCTCAGGCTGACGCCATCAGGCACTTTGCCCTCCGACAGCGACTGGGCCGTCGCCTTTGCGGCATCCAGCGCATCGCTGGTCTTGACGGCCGCCATTGCCGTGCCCATGGCCTGCATCCGGGCGCTTCGGGTGGCCTGCACCGCTCCGGCCATCTGCGTCACGCCCTGCACGGCTTCGATCACCGGCACGCTCAGCGCCACGGTGATACCGCTCTGGCTGAACTTCTGCTCGCTGCTGTCGCTGCGCTTCTCGCGGGCCTCGGTGATGTCCACCTTTTTCGCCTGGATGCCGATGTCGCCCTGCGGGGCCAGCACATCGCTGCCGGTCTGCGTGTAGGTCTGGCCGGCCTGGATGCTGACGTTGCCGCCTGTACTGCCGATGACGCTGCCTGCGGCGGTGTCACCGGCCTGCTTCTGGGCGCTGCTCTGGCTGCGCGTACCGAGGGTGAGGCTGAGGCCTCCGCCGCCCAGCAGGCCACTGCTGCGCTTGCTGTAGTCGCTGCTGGAGGCACTGTTTTCTGTCGCGGCTGTGATGTCCACGTTGCGCCCGGCCGTGATGGCCGTGCCCGCATCGCTCAGGACGTTGCTGCCTGTCACCGCTACGTCCCGGCTGGCGTTGATGGCCACATTGCGGCCTGAGAGTTCGGTGGCCACAGCCTTCGTCTGGTCGCTCGTCGTGCGGCTGGCGATGGTTGTACTGCTCAGGAAGCCGGAGCTGGTGTGGCGCTGCGCCTGGTCGAAGCTGCTGCTGCTTTCCCCGGCGGCCAGCTTCACATCCCGGCCAGCGGCCGTCACCGACCCGGCGCTGCTGGACACCGTGGCCGCACGGCCACTGATGTCGCCGCCCGCCTTCAGGGCGATATCGCCTGCGGCCTGGACTGTGGTGCCCACGTCCTGGCCCGTGATGCGGCCCAGGTTCGTCACGTCACCTGCACTGATGTCCACCACGCGCCGCCCGGCCAGCGTGCCGGAGTTCACCAGGCCACCTGACACATTCAGCTTCAGGCTGTCGCCAGAGGCCAGATCTATCCACTTGCCGCTGATGTGGCTGTTGCGCTGCTCGTGCTCTCGCCGTCCGAGTGGCTCAGCGCGAGCTGTATGGCAGTGGTCAGGGTAACGCCCGTCACCACGCAGATGTATCTTCAGAGCGTTATTTTATGCGGATGAACATCGATATCATCTACCCTTGACATTTGCTCCACTCCTGAAAACGCTCTTCAATTACCGGAGCGAGCTTGTCATACGTCTCCCATGTGTCTGGCACTAAATAAGTGCTGGATAAGCCTGCCGCAACACTGGACTCGTAGTCAGCTATATAGGCCCCCTGCTTCATATCGTAATAAAATGCCGAAAATTTATTACCAACAGCATTGATGTCATCGCTGACAAACTTTCCATCACAAAAGCGCAAGAAATAAGCGCCTGGAGTGAAATTTCTTTGCCTCAATTCATCAATATTTGTGCCGAATGCACCCTTGTAATCATTGCTGGTCATATTATTCAATACCAGCCAAGAAAAAAACATTCCTATATGTGTTCCAGCCGCATCAGGTGGAATGTCAGAAGGAAAATCGCCTTCACTGTGCCAGCTTGCATCATCGTACTTCACAAGGGGAATGAATTCATCCGCCTCTACGGATTCAGACGCCGATAATTTCGATCTTTTTACAGGCGAAGGGAGCGGTTTTTTTGCCATGGCCACCTTGGCCCGCATCTCTGCCAAAGCCTTCTCCATGATTCTGACGTCCGATGGATCTGCATTCGTATTACGGTTTATATGGTCAAGCCATTTTTTATAACCAGTACGATAGAAGTCCAATCCCTCCGGAGTTATATCACGCAGATAGACGAAAAAGTTATCAGGGATATCCGGCGCTGTAGTGCACAAAACATGACGAGTCAGGCCGTGATCCTGAATAAACTTAACAACGCTACCTATTTCCTTTATCCGAAATACTCGATTTGCCTCTGTTGCCTCTGGAGTCGACTCCTGATAATATGAATCAGTCTCCCAAAGGATCCAATCGGGGAATTTTTCCAACATTTCTTCGTAACTCAATATCTTGCCAATACGAGACATTCACTCTCTCCTTTCAATTCGCGAAACCTTCGGAACTTCAATATATCCCCCTGTATCACGATCACGAATATATACACCCCCAGCCCTTCTTGTCTCCTGCTCATGCAATAACTGTCGATCTTTTTTCGCATTAGGGCTTGTGGTCTCAACCACATCAACAACCTTTCCGCCGATCACAACCACATGATCCAATCGTCGGCCAGTTCCAGTGTTGGGATCAATGGCAATATTACCGTCTTTATCGCGAAGATACTGCTGATTCTGAATACTGCCCAGTGGGTATTGACGCTGCAGGTCAGCCGCAACCTCACGCTCTCGGCGGTTTCCCGCCACCTGATTATCGTGCACCGACATCATGATGAGGTCGGACAAACTTTGCTGCTGAGCAGCAGGTAGCGTGCTGATGAACCCTTGTGCCCATTTTTGGGCCTCGTCTGCCGACGAACCGTCCAGAACACTGCCCAACCAAGCCCTGAGCCTATCGGGGTCATTCAATGGTGGAGTCCCGTACTCACGCACAGCGTCTGCTGGCGTTATTGTCGGCGCTGCTGGCGGCAGCGGACTGGCTTGTCCAAATCCCGGAATCTGGGACTGCTCTTCGGGCGTCAGCAAGCTTGCCATCCTGGCGAGTGTCGCGGTTCCGAGCAGACGCACTGCATTGGCACAGGCAGGGGAAGCGATGCAAACACGAATAGCTGCATTGCCTCCAGCGATCACTCCCTCGACCAAAAGGGGTAGAGCAAGAATCGCATTATTTCCGGTTTCATTTGCAGCACCCGCGCCAGCCGCAGTTCCACCCGCTGCGCTGCCAGCGCCGATTGCTGCCAATTGCGTAATGGCTCCCGCTGCTGGCGCTGGTATCCCTTGATCTATCAGAAATGCCTGCACGTGTGGAGAAGCCACACTAGAACCAGCCGCACCAGCCGCACCTGCTACGCCGCCCCCTAGGCCACCGATAACAGCATGGCCTCCTGCACGGCAGACACCATCGGGTGCCCAGCAGCGAGCCTCGTCTTCGTCCCCGCTCTTGAGCGCCTCCTCAAATTTCCGATTAGAGTAACTTCCCCATTCCTTGGCCGCGATGGGGCCAAATTCCTTCGTAATCACCCCCTGCGCATTCACATCCGCGCGCACTGTGTCGGCATCAAATATCGGCTTGATTCCGCTGCCCACATCCCCGCTGCGCACGGCAGTATCGCCCGCAATGCCGCTGATACCCGCTTTGGTGATGCTGCTGGCATTACCGCTGTCAGTGCCTATTCCTGCGCTGTTCAGGGCTGGGCCATCCTTGGATTTGGGGGCGCCAGAGATTCCCACCCCAACGCTCACGCTGTCCGCACTGTACTTGGCCGAGTTGGTGATGTCCTTCAGCTCTGTGCCGCCTTCGCTGCTGAAGCGGTTTTTGCCCTCCTGCACAGCCTTGTCGCTGCTGGCGATCACGGCGCCGTCCAGCGTGGTTTTGCCCTTCACCTGCACATCAAACCCGCCATCGCCCGACTTGATGCCGCTGGTGGTCTGCGTGCT
>NZ_JAWDIE010000020.1:0-62988 GCF_037688875.1 Amphibiibacter pelophylacis | reverse complement strand
GCTGGAGCACACGCGCAGATCCTTGCCTTCCAGCGCGGGGGCGATGCAGCGCGCCTGCACTTCGGTGGGCGTGGTGTAGCCCAGGCGGCCCACGGCGGCCAGGAGCTGCGGGTGCAGGCCCAGGGCGGCGAAGGCGCTGGTGTCGGGGGCTTCGATCGGCGCAGCGGGGGCGGCGTCTGCAGCGGGTTTGCTGCGGCGGGGACGGGGCTCGTGCGCCACAGCGGCCGGGGCCACGTCGGCGGCCTGAACCGGTGCGGTGGCCGGAGCCATCACCGGGGCGGCTTTGGCGGCCACAGGTGCAAGCATCGGGGCGACTGCAGGAGCGGGGGCGGACTCGGCCGCCAGTTCAGCTTCTTCGTCCACCAGCACACGGCCCAGAAGGTCCTGCAGCGGAGACGCATCGAAGCCCATGTCGGGCGCGGTGTCGGTGGAGTAGTCGGCGGGGGTATTGAAATCGTCGGTCATGATCTGAAAAGGCAAAGCCCGATCCGGACCCATCTCCCGATCGGTTCGGGAAGGGGACGGAACCCCGCAGCAAAGCGCAGGGCGGTCGGAGGGTTGTGACAACACATCACCACCGACCTGGCCGGGCGCGCCTGCCTCAGGGCAGGTGCTGGGCTCCTGTCGCGCTTGGGGCGCCGGAGCAGGCCGTTCAGATACCGATCGAAGGGGATGAAAGACAGGCGGGTGAGCTTTGTGCCTCACCCGCAGCGCGCATTCTAAGGGTTTTCACCCGGTTGCGGGAAATTTATTGCGGCGCAGCGTCCCCTGCCTGCAACGGCGGCAGGGGAATGGCGTGCGGAACGACCTCGCCGGGCTTGTGCGGACGATCCGGAATCGCCACCGCCGGCGAGTCCGGATTCGCAAGCTGCGGCGCGTGCGCGGCGCAGGCGCCCGCCAGAAGCGCCGTGGCACAGATCCAGGCGGGCGCGTTCTTCACAGGTCGATGGCCTTCGTCTTCCAGATCTCGCTGGCGTACTGCGCGATCGTGCGGTCGGACGAGAACTCGCCCATGCTGGCCACGTTCAGCAGCGCCTGCTCGGCCCAGCGCGAGGGGTTCTGCCAGGCGGCATCGACGCGGTCCTGCGCCTCGATGTAGCTGGCGTAATCGGCCAGCAGCAGGTAGTGGTCGCCCCAGTTGACCAGAGTGTCGTAAATGGCCTGATAGCGGTGCGGATCCTGCGGGCTGAAGCGGCCCGAGCGGATGGCTTCCAGCACGCGCTGCAGGTCGGGGCTGGCATCGACATAGGGCTGCGGGCGATAGCCTTCGCGGCGCAGCGCGGTCACTTCGGGCGTGGTGTGGCCGAAAATGAAGATGTTGTCCGCGCCGACGTGGTCGCGCATCTCGACGTTGGCGCCGTCCAGCGTGCCCAGGGTGAGCGCGCCGTTCAGGCCGAACTTCATGTTGCCGGTGCCCGACGCTTCGGTGCCTGCGGTGGAAATCTGCTCGGACAGGTCCGCCGCCGGGATGATGATCTCGGCCAGGCTCACGCTGTAATTGGGGATGAAGGCCACGCGCAGCTTGTGGCCCACGCGCGGGTCGGCGTTGACCGTGCGCGCCACGTCGTTGATCAGCGCGATGATGAGCTTGGCCATGTGGTACGCCGATGCGGCCTTGCCCGCAAACAGCACCACGCGCGGCACAGTCACGCTGGCCGGATCGTCCAGCAGGCGCAGGTAGCGGCTGATCACGTGCAGCACGTTGAGCAGCTGGCGCTTGTACTCGTGGATGCGCTTGACCTGAACATCAAACAGCGCGCTGGTCGAGACCGTCAGGCCCATGTGATCTTGCAGCCAGGCGGCCAGGCGCTGCTTGTTGGCCAGCTTGGCCTGCAGGAACTCCTGCTGTACGGCTTTCTGGCCCGCCAGTGGTTTCATTTTGGCGATGTGCGACAGATCACGGCGCCAGTCGCGGCCGATGTGCCCGTCCAGCATCTGCGACAGCGCGGGGTTGGCGTGCGCCAGCCAGCGGCGCGGGGTGATGCCGTTGGTTTTGTTGTTGAAGCGTTTGGGCCACAGGCGGGCCAGATCGGCAAAGATCGATTCGGTCATCAGCTGCGAGTGCAGCGCCGACACGCCGTTGACCGAGTGGCTGGCCAGCACGGCCAGGTAGGCCATGCGCACGCGGCGCTCGCCCGATTCGTCCACCAGCGAAACCCGGCGCATCAGATCGATGTCGTGGCCGTGCGTGGCGGTGATGTCCTTCAGGAAATGCGCGTTGATGTCATAGATGATCTGCAGGTGGCGCGGCAGCACGCGGCCCAGCATCTCCACCGGCCAGGTCTCCAGCGCCTCGTGCATCAGCGTGTGGTTGGTGTAGGAGAAGACACCCTGGCACAGCGTCCAGGCTTTGTCCCAGGCCAGACCGTGCTCGTCCAGCAGCAGGCGCATCAGCTCAGGGACAGCCAGCACCGGGTGCGTGTCGTTGAGGTGGATGCTGACTTTCTGGGGCAGCTGGTCGAAGCTGTCGTGCGTCTGCAGGTAGCGGCGCAGCAGGTCCTGCACGCTGGCGCTGACGAAGAAATACTCCTGGTGCAGGCGCAGTTCGCGGCCCGACGGCGTGGAATCGTCGGGGTAAAGCACGCGCGAGACGTTCTCCGACTGGTTGCGCGTCTCGACCGCCGCAAAGTAATTGCCCTGGTTGAAGGCCGACAGGTTGATTTCCTCGGTGGCCTTGGCCGACCACAGGCGCAGCGTGTTGGTGGCCTGCGTGCCGTAGCCCGGGATGATGGTGTCGTAGGCCATGGCGGTGACTTCGCGGGCATCGACCCAGCGGTGACGGCGCAGCGCGGCGGGCACGCTGGAATCCCCGTCCTGGACGACGCGGCCGCCAAACTGCACGCGGTACAGCACCTCGGGGCGGGGGAATTCCCAGGGGTTGCCGTGCGTCAGCCAGTAGTCGGGCACCTCGACCTGGCGGCCATCGACGATGGTCTGACGGAACATGCCGTAGTCGTAGCGGATGCCGTAGCCCATGCCGGGAATGCCCAGTGTGGCCATCGAATCCAGGAAGCAGGCGGCCAGGCGGCCCAGACCGCCGTTGCCCAGCGCGGCGTCGGGCTCCAGCTCGGTGATGGCGTCCATGTCCACGTCCAGGCGGGCCAGCGCTTCCTTGACGTCGGCGCGCAGTTCCAGCGCCAGCAGGGCGTTGCCGAAGCTGCGCCCAATCAGGAATTCCATCGAGAAGTAGTAAACGCGCTTGGCGTCCTGCTGGTACTGCGCGTGCGTGCAGGCCATCCAGCGCTCGACCAGCAGGTCGCGCACGGCGTAAGCCGCGGCGTGCAGCCAGTCCTCGTCGCGGGCGGCTTTGGGGTCTTTGCCCACAGTGAACATCAGCTTGTTGGCGATGGCGCGCTGCAGGCCGTCGATGTCGCGGTGGGGCGTGTCGTAGGCGAAAACGGGAGCATTCATGGTGTGTCCGGGTTTGTCAGTGAGTCTGATTTATTGAATCCTGCCATACAGGCACCGCTTTGCCGCCAGGAACGGGTCTGGCCCGCGCCGGAAAACCGCGCTGTGTTGCATGAAAACGGCATTTTGGGGTGTGGCGCGGGCCGCTGGCGCGTCTCTTATTGCGGCACAAGACGGCGGTACAGGTCGGCGTAAGCCTGCGCGGCCTGCTCCCAGCCCAGCGGCTGGCGCATGCCGGCCTGCTGGATCTGGCGCCAGTCGGCGGGACGGCGGTACGCGGCCAGCGCCAGGCGCAGGGCGTGTCCCAGGGCGTCGGCGCTGTAATCGTCGAACAGGAAACCGGTGGCGGTATCGTCCTGCAGGGTGATGAAATCGGCGTGGGTCACCGTGTCGGCCAGGCCCCCCACGCGACGCACCACGGGCACGCTGCCGTAGCGCAGGCCGTACATCTGGGTCAGGCCGCAGGGCTCGAAGCGCGAGGGCACCAGCGTCATGTCGCTGCCGCCAAAAATGCGGTGCGACAGCGCCTCGTCGTAGCCCAGCTTGACGGCCACGCGGCCTGGGTGCGCGGCGGCGCGTTCGGTGAAGGCCGCTTCCAGCGCGGCGTCGCCACTGCCCAGCACCAGCAGCTGCGCGCCCTGCTGCACCAGTGCATCGACCTGGGCGAGCAGCAGCGGCAGGCCTTTCTGCTCGGTCAGGCGGCTGACGGTGGCCAGCAGCGGAGCGTCGGCGTCGACATCCAGCCCGACCTCCTGTTGCAGCGCGGCCTTGCACAGCGCCTTGCCTTTCAGGGCTTTGGCGCTGCCCGCGCTGTAGGCGTGCGGCAGGTGGGGGTCGCTCGCCGGATTCCACACGGCGGTGTCCACGCCGTTGAGGATGCCGCCCAGCTGGCCCTGCGCCGCGCGCGATCGCAGCAGGCCATCGAGGCCGCAGCCCTGGTCGGGGGTCTGGATCTCGCGGGCGTAGGTCGGGCTGACGGTGGTCACCTGGCTGGCGTAAAACAGCCCGGCCTTCATGAAAGAGATGCGGCCGAAGAACTCCAGCCCGTTCACGCTCAGGCTGCTGGCGGGCAGGCCCAGATCGCCGATCTGGTGCGCGTCGAACAGGCCCTGGTACGCCAGGTTGTGCACGGTGTAGACGCTGGGCACGTGGGGTGCGTTGTGCCAGTGCGCCAGGCAGGCCGGGGCCAGTGCGGCGTGCCAGTCGTGGGCGTGAACCACCTGCGCCGACCAGCTGGCGTCCAGGCCATGTGCCAGGCGCGCGGCGGCCCAGCCGAGCTGCGCGAAGCGGCGGTGGTTGTCGCCATAGGGCTGGCGCTGGGCGTCTTCGTAGGGGCTGCCGGGGCGATCAAACAGGGCCGGAGCGTCCAGCACATAAGCCTCCAGACCGCCGACTTCGGGCAGATGGCCGCGCAGCACCTGCACGCTGTCGCCCCAGGGGGTGATGAAGCGGCCCACGGGTTTGGCGTCCGCCAGGCCCGCCCGCAGCGCCGGAAAGCCGGGCAGCAGCACGCGCACATCGACCCCCGCGTCGCGCAGGGCCAGCGGCAGCGCTCCGGCCACATCGGCTAGACCGCCGGTTTTCAGTAAAGGATAGATTTCAGCACTGACTTGAAGGAGGCGCATGGCGTCGGCCTGTTAGCGGTTGCAATCGCGCAAGCCTTTGAATGTCAAGCGTGTTTCAGCAAGGCCCGGGCGCACTGCGAACGAGTATACGGGATGCCCCAGACGCGTCCCGGCCGGTGAAAACCCGTAAGCCGCCCGCTCAGGCCAGGACGTAAGCGCCCAGGCCCAGGGTGACCGAGACGGCCACACCGCCCAGCGCAGTGGCGATGGCGTCCATGGCTTCGACGGTGTCGGGCGGTTTGCGCCCCTGAGCGATGGCGCGGCGGTTGTTGAGCTCGTCCGCGATTTCTTTGGCGATGCCAATCGCCGTCGCGGCCAGCGTGGGGGCCAGCAGCGTCCAGCGGGTGAGTTCAGGGCCGGGCGTCCAGCCGCCCAGGGCGCGCAGGGCGGCCAGCGCCAGCAGGGCGCACAGGCCGACAGCGGCCCCGTAAATGACGTGGTTGGCTTTGTCCTGCGGGACGATAGGCAGCTTCATCGTCAGTCCGCCCAGTGGATCATGGCCTCGCGGCCCTGCACCGCAAGACGCACGCTGCGGCCGACCGGCAGGGTGACCTTCAGATCGCCGTGGCCGACCGGCGCGCCGGTCAGGATGGGGGTGCTGATCTGGCTGCGCAGGTAGGCGACCACGGCTTTCAGGCCGTAGCCGGCGTCCATGGGCCCAGTGCTGCAGTCGGTGAAATCGCCCAGTACGATGGCCGACTGCTGCGCCAGCACGCCGCACTGGTGCAGCTGCAGCAGCAGGCGCTCGATGCGGTAAACAGGCTCGGCGACATCTTCCAGCACCAGAATCCCGCCCGAGACACGCGGCCAGTGGCGCGTGCCCAGCAGGCTGCACAGCACGGCCAGGTTGCCGCCCCACAGCAGGCCCTGGGTGTCCAGGCCGTCGTGGCCCTTGCCGGTTTTGAAGCCGATGGCTTCGAGCTGGCCGGTCATGGCTTCGACAAAGCAGTCGCAGGTGATCTCGTCCAGATCGGATTTGCGGCGGCCGAAATCAAACGCCGCCATCGGGCCCATCCAGGTGGGGCGGCGCGTGTGTGCCAGCAGCGCCATCTGGAAGGCGGTCAGGTCGCTGTGACCCACCCACTTCACGCCCGCATCGACGCTGGCGGCGATCAGTTTCCAGTCGATGCCATCCAGGATGCGCGTCAGGCCGTAACCGCCCCGGCTGGCCAGCGCCACGTCGGGGCAGGCGCGCGCGGTGGCGTGCAGATCGGCGATGCGCTGGGCTTCGTCGCCCGCAAAGCGCTGCACGCGGGCCTTGGCGTGTTCGGCCAGGGTCACGTCAAAGCCCATGCGCGTCAGGCGCTTGCTGGCGCGGTCCAGGCTGGCGGGCAGTTGCACTGCGCCGGCGGGCGAGTGGATGATGAGCGTGGGCCGCGTGGCCAGGGGGGCGTGGTGGCTGTGCGCCTCGCCGCTGGCGCAGGCGGCGCAGCCTACTTCAGCGGCCACTGCGACGGGAGCGGCCGGGACGCGGGGCAGGGTGATGCTCATGGGACTGCAGGGGGAAGCTGATCGGGGAGGCCTGTCAAGGATGTCGGCAGTGTATCCCGCCGCTGGGCCCGCCTGAGTGCGAAAAATTCCCGCAGCACGCGCACGCAATCGTCCTGCAGCCCCGCGTCGGCGATCTGCGTGGCCTGGCTGTGGTGGTTGAGCTGCGGCCAGGCGAACAGATCAATCACCGATCCACAGGCGCCGGTTTTGGGCTCGCGGGCGCCGTAGACCACGCGCTGGACGCGGGCGTGCATCAGCGCCATGGCGCACATGGGGCAGGGCTCCAGCGTGACATAAAGCGTGCTGCCCGGCAGGCGGTAATTGGCGGCGGCACGGGCAGCGGCGCGCAGGGCCTGCATTTCGGCGTGGGCGCTGGGGTCGTGCAGACCGATGGGGTGGTTGTGCCCCAGCCCCAGCATCTGCCCGTCCCGCACCAGCACCGCGCCCACGGGAACTTCGCCGGCCTGTGCGGCCACGCGGGCCTGATCCAGCGCCAGACGCATCCAGACGGCATCTTGAGCATCGGGGGCGGCCCCCCGGGCCTTGGGATCAGGAAGAGTCTGGGCGGTCATAGCGGCAAATTGGGCGGGGCTGCGGCGGCTTATCGCGCCATCGCGGTCGGCGGACCTGGCGCACCATCGCAGCACTTCGTGGAGGTTTGCTCATGATACGTTCGCTCTGGATCGCCAAGACCGGCATGGAAGCCCAGCAGATGCAGCTGGATGCCGTGTCACACAACCTGGCCAACTCGTCGACCACGGGCTTCAAGCGCTCGCATGTCGAGTTTGAAGACCTGATTTACCAGAACCTGCGCCAGGTCGGATCGCCCAATGGTGACGAGGGCCAGCTGCCCACGGGGCTGCAGCTGGGCCTGGGCGTGCGCCCGGTGGCCACGGCGCGCAATTTCGAGCAGGGCGGCCTGCAGCAGACCACCAACGAGCTGGACATGGCCATCAACGGCCGGGGCTTTTTCCAGATCGAGCTGCCCGACGGCACCACCGCCTACACGCGCAACGGCCACTTCAAGCTGGATTCGCAAGGCCAGATCGTGGACAACAACGGCCTGCGCCTGCAGCCCGGCTTCACGGTGCCGGCCGATACGATCAAGGTGAGCATTTCATCGCGCGGCGAGGTCTCGGCGACCTTGCCCGGCCAGGCGACGCCGCAGGTGCTGGGTCAGATCCAGCTGGCCAACTTTGTCAACGCCGCCGGTCTGGAGCCCAAGGGCGACAACCTCTTCACCCAGACCGCCGCCTCGGGCGAGCCCGTGGTGGCCGAGCCCGGTACCCAGAACATGGGCCTGGTCAACCAGGGCTATGTCGAGAACAGCAACGTCAACGTGGTGGAAGAGCTGGTGACCATGATCCAGACCCAGCGTGCTTACGAGCTCAATGCCAAAGCCATCACCACCTCGGACCAGATGCTGGCCAAGCTGGCGCAGCTGTGAGGATGACGGCGATGTCTGCATGGCGACGCTCCGGGGCGCTGGCCTTGCTGGGTCTTCTGGGCCTTGGCGGCTGCACGACCGTGCTGCCGCCGCAGGCCGCCGTGCAGTTTCCGCAGCCGACCAACCTGATCCGCCCGGCCACCTCGCCCGAGGCGCCCGGCGCTCCGCCGTCGATGCTGGCCCGCGCCGGGCAGTATGCGGACGCCGCCGGACGCATGGTCACCGGCCTGCCGCCCCCGGCGCCCGATGCCGTCAACCCGGCGCTGACGGGTGCGCCCGCGTCCACGCTGCCCCTGCCGCAGCAGGCCATGCCCACGCGCGGTGCCATTTTCAATGCGGCCACCAACCGGCCGTTTTTCGAGGATTTCCGCGCCCGCCAAGTGGGCGATATCCTCACTGTGCGCATCGTGGAGAAAGTCAGCGCCACGCAGTCGTCAGACATGAAATCCAACCGCAGCGGCGAAGGCCAGGTGCAGATCGGCACGGGCAGCGGCGCGCTGCCCAGCCTGTTCAGCCGCATCCTGGGCCGCCTGAGCGGCGGGGTGTCGGGCAGCAATTCGGCAACCGGAGCGGGTTCGACCCAGACCGCGCAGGCGTTTGACGGTTCGATCACCGCGCAGGTGACCTCGGTGCTGCCCAACGGCCTGCTGGAAATTTCCGGCGAGAAGCAGATCGGCGTCAACCGCAACGTGGAAGTGCTGCGCTTTTTCGGCCAGGTCGATCCGCGCACCATCGAGCCCGGCAACGTGGTGCCCAGCACCCGCGTGGCCAATGTGCGACTGGAGCAGGTCGGCCAGGGGCCGGTCGGCGACGCCCAGGTGCGCGGCTGGATGTCGCGGATTTTCTCCAGCATTTCGCCCTTCTGAGGGTTCTTCATGGATTCAGGATTTTTTCGCCCTCACACCGCCAGAGCTTCTGCAGCGCTGCTGTCGCTGGCGATGACTCTGGCGGCGCTGGCCCCGGCCACTGCGCTGGCCCAGGCGCAGGTGCGCGTCAAGGACGTTGCGCAGGTGCAGGGCGTGCGCATGAACCAGCTGGTGGGTTACGGCCTGGTCGTCGGGCTGGACGGCACGGGCGACCAGACGCAGCAGGCGCCGTTCACCGCGCAGGGCATGAGCAGCATGCTGCAGCAGCTGGGCGTGTCGCTGCCGCCGGGCATCACGCTGCAGGTGAAAAACGTCGCGGCTGTGCTGGTCACGGCGCAGCTGCCGCCCTTTGCCCAGCCCGGCCAGCCGCTGGATGTGACGGTGTCCTCGATCGGCAACGCCAAAAGCCTGCGCGGCGGCACGCTGATCGCCACGCCGCTCAAGGGTCTGGACGGTCAGGTTTATGCCATGGCCCAGGGCCAGCTCATTGTAGGCGGCGCGGGGGCGTCGGCGGCGGGCTCCAAGGTGCAGATCAACCACCTGTCGGGCGGACGGATCCCCGCTGGCGCGACGGTCGAGCGCGCGGTCAGCAGCGATTTTGCGGCCAACGGCCAGATCCAGCTGGATATTTCGTCGAGTGATTTCGCCACCGCGCGCGCGGTCGAGTCGGCCATCAACCAGGCCAAGGGCGGCGGTGTGGCGCAGGCCATCGACGGGCGTGTTGTGCAGGTGCGTGTGCCCCTGGAGCCCGGGCGGCGCATTGCCTTCCTGGCCGACATCGAAAACCTGCCGCTGCGCCTGGCGGCCCCGGCGGCCAAGGTGGTCATCAATGCGCGCACGGGTTCGGTGGTGCTCAACCAGAGCGTCACCCTGGGCCCGGCCGCCGTGGCGCACGGCAACCTGTCGGTGACCATCGATTCCACGCCGCAGGTCAGCCAGCCCAATGCGCTGGCAGGGGGCCAGACCACAGTGACCGAAAAAGCCAATATTGCCGTGACCCAGGGCGGCGGTTCGCTGATCTCCGTCCCGGCCGGGGCCAAACTCAGCGAAGTCATCAAGGCGCTCAACAGCCTGGGCGCCACGCCCATGGACCTCATGGCCATCCTGCAGGGCCTGAAAGAGGCGGGCTCGCTCAATGCCGAAATCGAGGTGATCTGATGGATGCCGCCGCCGCACTCAACCAGGCTGTCCTGACGGATGGCCGCTCGCTGGACGCGCTCAAAACCCAGAGCAGCAAAGACCCCAAGGCCGCCATCCGCGTGGCCGCGAAGCAGTTCGAGGCCCTCTTCATGCAGGAGGTGCTCAAGAGCATGCGCCAGGCCACGCTGTCATCCGGGATGATGGAAAACAGCGCCACGCAGATGGGCCGCGACATGCTGGACACCCAGTACGCGGCGACGCTGTCGGGCCGCCCCGGGGGCCTGGGCGATCTGATCGCGCAGCAGCTGGAGCGTCAGCTAGACACGGCCAAGCCGGGCGGGCACACGCTCACGCCCATCAGCCAGTCGCCGCAGTCGCGCTACACCGGGCCCAGCACCGCGCAGTTTGTCGCGCAGATGGGCCAGATCGCCATCAACCCGCTGCTGGCCGCCGCGCAGGGCCGCAGCAGCCCACCCGCCGCCCCCGGCGCGGTCGAGGGCGATGCCGCGCTGCGCGAGGCCCAGGGCGGGCGCAGCAGCACCGCGCAGGAGTTCGTGCGCGAGCACCGCGCCGCCGCCGAAGCTGCCGCCGCGCAGACCGGCATTCCCGCCAGCTTCCTGATCGGCCAGGCCGCGCACGAATCGGGCTGGGGCCGCCGCCAGATCCTCAATGCCGATGGCACGTCGTCCAACAACCTCTTTGGCATCAAGGCCGGACGCGGCTGGACGGGCCCGACCACCGACATCGTCACCACCGAATATGAGAACGGCGTGCCACGCAAGCTGGTGCAGCGCTTCCGCGCCTACGCCAGCACCGCCGAATCCTTCGCCGACTACGCCCGCCTGATGCTGGGCAACCCGCGCTACGCCGGGGTGGTCGCGGGCTCGGAAACGCCGGGCGAGTTTGCGCGCGGCCTGCAGGCCGCCGGTTACGCCACCGACCCGGCCTACGCCAGCAAGCTGGAGCGCGTGATCCGTACCGCGCAGCGTCTGCAGGATTCCTGACGCCGCTCAAGTTCGCCGTGCGGCGGCCGAAATAACACGGGACGTGCGCCTGTCGCACCCCTTTTGCGGAGATCGAAACCCATGGCTGTGTCCACCCTGATCAGCACCGGCCTGTCCGGCCTGCAGACCAACCGGCTTGCGCTGGACGTGGTTGGCCACAACGTCGCCAACGAACTCACGCCCGGTTATTCCTGGCAGGACGCCACGCGCGTCACCTCCATGTACCAGAACCTCGGCTCGGGCTATGTCGGCACCGGCGTTCAGGTGCAGACCGTCGTGCGCGCTTTTGATGGTTTCCTGAACCAGCAGTCGCTGCGTTCGGCGGCCATCGCCAAGCGCGAGGACGCCCGCAGCACGCAGATGCAGCGCCTGGAAACCTCCTTCCCGCTGGGCGCCAGCAACCTGGGCGCCGCCGCCGAAGGTTTCCTCAACAGCATGACGGACGTGGCGAACAGCCCGGCCGACCCGTCGGCGCGCCAGGTCGCCATGAGCAGCCTGCAGGAGTTCGGCAACCGCCTGGCGTCGGTCAACGACCAGTTCACCGCGCTGCAGGACGGCATCACCGAACAGGTGAAGAACTCGCTCACGCAGGTCAACACGCTGGCCTCGCAGCTGGCGCGGGTCAACCAGACCATCATGGCCGCGCCCAACCCCAGCCAGACGCCCAACGACCTGCTGGACCAGCGCGACCAGCTGGTGCGCCAGATCAACGACATGGTCAAGGTCAGCACCGTGTACGACACGCGCGGCGCGGTCAGCCTGTTTGTCGGATCGGGCCAAAGCCTGGTCACGCCCGATTCCTCGCGCGAGATGACGCTGGGCCGCGACCCTTACGACCCGTCGCGCGTTCAGGTCGGCATCATCAACGGCGGCGTGCGCCAGACGATTCCGTCCGACTACCTGGGCGGCGGCAGCCTGGCCGGTCTGCTGTCCTTCCAGGACAAGGATTTGATGACCGCGCGTGCGCAGGTGGGCCAGGTGGCCGCCGTGTTCGCCAAGGCCGTCAACACCCAGCAGGCGCTGGGCGTGGACGCCAACGGCCAGCCCGGCAAGGATCTGGTGCTGGGCGTGGACAACGCGCCTGTGGCGCTGCCCAGCCGCTTCAACACGGCAGCAGGCACCACGGTGGCCGTGAAAATCACCGATGCTTACCAGCTTCAGCCCACCGATTACCGCGTCGCCACCTCGACCACGGCGGGGCAGTACGAGGTGACGCGCCTGTCCGACGGCAGCCGCCAGACCCTGACGGCTGCGGCCGGCAAGCTGACTTTCGAAGGGCTGGAAGTCACCGTGGGCGGCACAGCGCCCAATGCGGGCGACAGCTTCCTGGTCCAGGCCGCCAGCCGCATCCCGGGCCAGGTGCGCACGCCCAGCCTGAACGGCAGCCTGCTGGCCGCCGCCGCGCCCATCACCGTGGCCACCGACAACGCCAACCTGGGCACGCTGGCGCTGACCGGCGTGCAGTCCAGTGGCACTGCGGCGGCGGCGGTGTGGACGTTTTCCACCACCGGCGCGACCACGCCGGGTGCGCAGGGGCGGTTCACGTCCAGCACCGGCGGCAGCGCCGACTGGGTGCCTGGCCAGCCCGTCAAGGTGGGCAATGTCATCGTCCAGTTCGATGGCGTGCCTGAGAACAACGACAAAATCAATCTGGCACCGACGGCCGCAGGCCAGGTCAACAATGCCAACGCGCAGGCCTTTGTCGATCTGCGCACCGCGAACGTGCTGGGCCGCGACGCCACCGGCCAGGGCGGCGTCAGCATCAGCGATGGTTACGCGCGGGCACTGTCCCGCGTGGGCTCGCAGGCGGCGCAGGCCAAGACCAGCGCCCAGGTGTCGGCCAGCACCGCCCGAAGCGCCGAAACCGCGCGCACCAATTTTTCCGGGGTCAACATGGATGAGGAAGCCGCCAAGCTGCTGACTTTCCAGCAGAGCTACCAGGCTTCGGCCAAGGTGCTGCAGGTGGCGCAGAACGTGATGGACACGCTGCTGTCGCTGACCAGCCCCTGAGCCTTGAACTGACACAAAGGAGAGCGCCATGCGCATCGCTACATCCAACCGCATCGCCATGGGCCTGGACACCATCCAGCAGCGCGCCGCCGAGAAAGACGAGGCCTTCCAGCGCATGACCACCTTCAAGAAGGTGACCCGGGGCAGCGACGACCCGACCCTGGCGGCGGTGTCCGAGCGCGCCCGCGTGGCCTACACCCGGGTCGATACCGACCAGCGCTCGCTGCGGACCTCGCAGGGCCGGGTGGAAATGGCCGAAGGCGTCATGGGCAACGCCAGCGAGGTGCTGCAGACGGTGCGCGAAAAAATCGTGGCGGCGGGCAACGGCAGCCTGCCCAAAGAGGCCCGCGCTGCGCTGGCCACCGAGATCGGCGCCATGCGCGGCCAGCTGCTCTCGCTGGCCAACACACGCACGGCCAACGGCGAGTATCTGTTCGCGGGCCAGAGCAGCACTGGCGAGCCCTTTGCCGACGGCACCACTGGCGCGGTTTTCAACGGCGTGGCCGGGCAGATGGTGGGCCAGGCGGGCGATGTCAGCGTTCCGCTGAGTTACGACGGCAGCCAGGTCTGGCAGGGGGCGGCCGGGGCGGGCAGCGGCACCGACGTGTTCAAGGCGCTGCAGGACACCGTGGACCTGCTGACCGCCGATCCGGCGCCCGCCGATTACAGCCAGCAGATCGGCAACCGGCTCAAGGCGGTGGACGACAGCATGACCAATATGGCGCGCTGGCGCACGCAGATGGGCGCCGACCTGAACCGCATGGACGACGTCAACCAGCGCATGGAAGACCAGAAACTGCGCGCCAAAACCGACCAGTCCAAGGCCGAAGACATCGACGAAGCCACGGCAATTTCGGATTTCACGCAAAAACAGGCCGGGTATGATGCAGCCATCAAAGCCTACGGCACCGTGCAGCAGATGTCCCTGTTTGATTACGTCAAGTCCTGATTCGAGGGGGTTGATTTCGGGCAGGGCGGCTGAACTGGCCCCGGTTTTCACTTTTGCCTGAATCGACCCCATGAGCTCTTTCAAGCCCAAATCCCCTGATTTCCGCCAGGACCTGCTGGGCCGCGTGGCGCTGGCCCTGGCGCCGCAGTTTGATCTGGATCGCCGCACCACCGCTGTGCGTCTGGCCGTTATGCCCTGGTCCGACGGTGACCCGGCCAGTGCCGCGCAGGACATGCGCGAACTGCTGGAGATTGTCCAGGGCGTCTGGGGCGGATCGGGTCTGCCGGTGTCGCTGGAAGTGCGCCACCCCGCCTGGCTGGACGCGCTGCTGGACGGTCCGGGCCAGAGCGGCGTCATCACCGAAGTGCCCGCTTTTCTGCTGGCCGACGAAGCCGTCGCGCGGCGTGTCCAGGCCCATCACGCGCGCGGGGGCCAGATCGCCCTGCAGGGCCGTCCTCAGACCGAGAGCCTGCCCGCCGACCTGCTGCCCTGTCTGTCCTGGTCGGTGATCGGCCTGGAGGACGATCGCCGCACCGGCGAGTGGCTGCAGCCCGCGCGCGCGGGCGATGGCGCGTCGATGCGCTCGCTGCCCACCGTGCAGGCCCAGGTCGGGCTGGAGAGTGACGTCGAAGCCGCCTTCCGCCGGGGCGTGCTGGCCGTGACCGGCTGGCCGTTTGGCGATGACATCCAGTATCTGGACGACAGCCGCGTGCAGAACTCCGCCCGCGTGGTGATGGATCTGATCGGCCGCATGGACCGGGGCGAAGACCCGCCCCAGCTCGAAGCCGCGCTGCGCAGCGACGCGCCGCTGGCTTTCCGGCTGCTGCGCTTTCTCAATTCACCCGCCTTCGGGCTGCGCTCCACGGTCGAATCGCTGCAGCAGGCCATCCAGCTGCTGGGCTATCACCGTCTGCGCCGCTGGCTCAGCCTGATGCTGGCCTCCTGCGGGAACGAACCGGCGGCGCGCGTGGCGCTGTTTGCGGCCATGCGCCGCGGGCTGTTCATGGAAAACCTGGCGCTGTCGGCGGGACAGGACGAAGCGGCGTCCGAGCTGTTCATGGCCGGGCAGTTCTCGCTGCTGGACCGCGTGCTGCACCAGCCGCTGGCCAGCCTGCTGGCTCTTCTGCCGCTGCGCGCGGCGGTGCGCGACATGCTTTTGAGCGGCAGCGGCCCGCTGTCGTCCTTCCGCGATCTGGCGCTGGCCGTCGAGCAGCCGGCGCGCTCGGCCATCGTGTCGGCGGCGGATGCGCTGATGCTTTCGCCGCAGCAGCTCAACGCCGCCTTTCTGCACGCGCAGCGCGAGGCGACGCGCCTGAACGTGATGCCGGACTGAGCCATGCCGACGACGGGGCCTGACAAGGCGGCGGCTGCGCCGGCAGCGGATATTCCGGGCGACATGGCGCAGACCCGCGCCATTCTGGATTCGGTGTTTGTCGGCATCGTCACCGTCAACAGCGGCGGCATCGAGTGGATGAACGGCTCGGCGCAGCGCATGTTTGGCGGTGATCTGTCGCGCTTTGCCGGTCAGCCCATCAGCGTGGTCGCCACGCCCGACCCTTTTCACCCGCTGCGCCGCGAGCCGCAGTGGTTCGAGCTGGGACCGGGCCAGAACGAAACCTTTGAATGCCGCCTGAAGGCACTCGATGGCCGCGAGTTCTGGGTTGTTGCCAACATCGTGGCCACGCGCGAGGGCGATGTGCGCAAGCTGACCGTGGCCTTCCTGGACATCGACAGCCGCCGTCTGGCCGAGCAGAGCATCGCGCAGGCGCGCAGCTCGCTGCAGCGCATGGTCGAAACCGCGCCCATGGCCATCGCCCTGTTTGACGCGCGCCGCTTCGGCCTGCTGCAGCACAACCGCATGGCGGCGCTGCTGCTGGGCCGCATGCTGCCCGGCAGCGGGCTGACCTTCCGCGAAGACGATGCCGTGGTACTCGACGGTCGCCAGCCCGGCGCCGAGCTGGGCCCCGACATCCTGCGCTGTCTGCAGCAGGCGCAGAACGGCTCGGACGGCGTCTGGGCCGAACTGCAGCGCGGCCAGCCCCCGCGCCACCGCGTCTGGGACGCGCGCTTCGTGCTCATCCCGAAGGCCGATGGCCTGCACGACCAGATCCTGCTGGTGGCCAGCGATGTCACCCAGCAGCGCATCGCCGAACAGGCCCGGCTGGACGCCGCGATTGGCCAGCGCGAGATGCTGGTCAAAGAGGTCCACCACCGCATCAAGAACAACCTGCAGGGCGTGGCCGGGCTGCTGCAGCAGAGCGCGCAGGCCAACCCCGCCGCAGCCGCTGCGCTGTCCGAGGCCGCGGGCCAGGTCCACGCCATCGCCCAGGTCCACGGCCTGCAGGTGGGCGGCGAGGGGCCGCTGCGGCTGTGGGACGTGATCCAGTCCATCGCCGGATCGGTTCAGCGCATGTTCGGCCGCGACATCGTCTGCACGCTGCTGGAGCCTTCCGCCAGCGATTTCATGCTGCCTGAGAACGAATCCATCCCGGTGGCGCTGGTGCTCAACGAGCTGTTCACCAACGCGATCAAGCACAGCCCCGCCAGTCAGCCGGTTCACTGCCACCTGGACGCCTGGCCGCCGACGGGCCAGGCCGAAACCGGCGCCGGTCTGCGCCTGGCCATCGTCAACACCGGCCAGCTGCGCACCGGGTTTGATCTGCACAGCGTCCGCACCGGGGTGTCGGGGCTGTCGCTGGTCCGCGCCCTGCTGCCCGGGCGCGGCGCCGAGCTGTCCCTCACGGATGCCGATGCAGCCCACGTCAGCGCGACGCTGCTGCTGTCGGCGCCGTGCGTGTATCGCGTGAGTGGGGCAGAAAGCCCGAGATCGAGGCCATGATGCCCGAAGCGGTTTTGAGGGGGCTTGCAAAATCCGCTTCGCGCCCGGGGATCACGACCAAGCCGGCGGTTTTCGACAATTATTTCTCGGCCGCACCCTGCGGCTTCAGCCCCTGGGCAGCCAGCCAGGCCAGGGTGCGGCTCCAGCCGTCGCGGGCGGCGCCTTCGCGGTAGCTGGGGCGGTAGTCGGCGTGGAAGGCGTGCGGCGCGTCGGGATAGATCACGAACTGCGAGGCGCGGGCGGCGGCGCTGCCCTGGCCCAGCGCGGCGATCATGCGCTCGACGGTGTCCTGCGGGATGCCGGTGTCGGCGCCGCCATAAAGGCCCAGCACCGGGCCGCTGATCTTGTCCACCACATCAATCGGGTGCCTGGGCTGCAGCGCGCTGGTCGGCCCGACCAGGCGGCCGTACCAGGCGATGCCCGCGCGCACGGCCGGGTTGTGCGCGGCATAGAGCCAGGTCTGGCGCCCGCCCCAGCAAAAGCCGGTCACGGCAAGCTGTTTCGCGTCGCCGCCGTTGGCCGCCGCCCAGCGCGCTGCCGCGTCCAGATCGGACATGACCTGCGCATCGGGCACCTGGTTGATGATGTCCGCTAGCAGCTTCCCGATGTCGGCGATGGCCATTGGATCGCCCTGGCGCACGAAGGGGTCGATGGCGACGGCCATATAGCCCGCGCGAGCGAAGCGGCGGCACACGTCCTGGATGTACTCGTGCAGGCCGAAAATCTCCGGCAGGACGAGCACGGTGGCGAAGGCGCTGCCGCTGGCGGGCGCGGCGCGGTAGCCGGGAATGCTGCGGTCTGCGGCAGGAATCTCGACCTTGCCGGCGACCAGGCCGGTGGCAGGCGTGGTCTGCAGGGTTTGCGCCATCAGCGGCAGGGCGGCCAGGGCGTATCCGGCCCCAACGGCGCCCATGGCCATTTTCAGGGTCTGGCGGCGCGCGCTGTCATGGGTCTGGTCGAGGCTGTCGGCCTGGGGCGGGGTGGGGATCATGCGGGTCTCCTTGGGGCTTGAATGGACGGGGTGGAAGGGTCAAAGAAATCGAGGGGCGCTGGCGTCAGACCGATCCGGCGTAGCCGCACTGGCGCCAGGCGTCGAACACAGTGACGGCGACGGCGTTGCTCAGGTTCAGGCTGCGCTGCCCGGCACGCAAGGGCAGACGCACGCGCTGCGCGGGCGGGAACTGATCGCGCACGGCATCGGGCAGCCCGGCGGTTTCGCAGCCGAACACCAGCCAGTCGCCCGGCTGGAAACTGCACTGGCCCAGCGGCTGCGCGCCGCGCGTGGTCAGGGCAAAACAGCGCGCCGGGTCAGGCTGGCCGGTGACCAGAAAAGCCTCCCACGAGGCGTGGCGCTGCACGGCGGCGGTCTCGTGGTAATCGAGCCCGGCCCGGCGCAGCAGCTTATCGTCCATGTCAAAACCCAGCGGCTCGATCAGGTGCAGCGTGCAGCCGGTGTTGGCCGCCAGGCGGATGACGTTGCCGGTGTTGGGCGGGATTTCCGGGTGGACAAGGACGATGTGGAACATGCGGTGGGCAGGAGGGTGCGGACACTGGCGCACAGTCAGGGAACGTTGTAACGCCAAAGGTATCATGACTGTTCAGGCGGCCCGAGCGCCGTTCCCCCATAGACCCCAGCTCTGCAGGAGTAATCGAATGAACCCCTTGCGCATGCCCGCCCTGAGATCCCGACACCGCGCCCCGGCCATCGCGCTGTCTTTGGCCCTGGGGCTTTTGTCTGCCGCCGCTCCGGCGCTGGCCCATGGCGACGCGGCCGCGCCCGCACTGGGCGTGGTCAACCTGAACAGCAGCGCCACGCGCCAGGTGGATAATGATCTGCTGACCATCAATCTGCAGGCGCGCAGCCAGGGCGTGGACGCCCGTCAGGTGCAGGACCAGCTGCGCAGCGCGCTGGACGCCGCGCTGAAAACCGCCCGGCCCAAGGCGAAGGCGGGCGAGCTGGACGTGCAAAGCGGCGGGTTTTCGCTCTCGCCGCGCTACAGCAACCAGGGCGTGATCAGCGGCTGGCAGGGCCAGGCGACGCTGCAGATCAGCGGCACCGACCAGGCCGGCATCGCCCGTCTGGCGGGCGAAATCAGCACCATGACGGTCGCAGGCGTGCAGCAGGCCGTGTCGCGAGCCACACGCGAGCGGCTGGAGGCCGAAGTCACCACCGAGGCGCTGCGCCGCTTCCAGGCCCGCGCCCGCCAGGTCAGCAAGGACATGGGCTACGGCGGCTACGAGGTGCGCGAGCTGAACGTCTCCAGCGCCGAAGGCGGCGAGCGCCCGCCCATGGCGCCCATGATGATGCGCGCCGCCGCCATGGAAAAATCCGCCGATGTGCCGGTGGAAATGGGCCGCAGCGACGTCAGCATCAACGTGTCGGGCTCGGTGCAGATGACCCGCTAAATCAGATCAAACCAGGGATACACCATGAGCCAGATTCCAGTGAGCGCTGACGTCCAGTGCCTGAGCCCCGCCGGGCTGCACCGCATGCGCTATGTGTCCTGGGGGCCGCAGGATGCGCCCGACGTGCTGCTGTGCGTCCATGGCCTGACGCGCCAGGGCCGCGATTTCGACACCCTGGCGCAGCACATGGTGGCGTCTGCCGCGGCGGCGGGGCGGCCGCTGCGCGTGGTCTGCCCGGATGTGGTCGGGCGCGGCCTGTCCGACTGGCTGCCCGCCGCGCTGCAGGGCGCGGCCTATCAGGTGCCGCAGTACGCCGCCGACATGATCACCCTGATCGCCCGCCTGCGCGGCGAGGGCCTGCAGCGTCTGCACTGGGTGGGCACGTCGATGGGCGGGCTGATCGGTATGGGGGTGGCCGGGCTGCCGGACAGTCCGGTGGCGTCGCTGCTGCTCAACGATGTGGGGCCGGTGCTGGAAGTGGCCGCGCTGCGCCGCATCGGTACCTATGTGGGCACGCCGGTGCAGTGGCCGACCTTTGAGGCCGCCAGTGACGGCCTGTGGGCTGTTTCGGCCGGATTTGGTCCGCACACGCGCGAGCAGCAGCTCACCCTGAGCCGTCCGCAGCTGCGCCAGACCCACGACGCGCCCGATGCGCCCTGGGTGTCGCGCTACGACCCGGCCATCGCGGCGGCGTTCAGAAACATGGGCGACGAGCAGGTGGCGGCGGGCGAAGCCGCGCTGTGGCGCAGCTACGACGCCATCCGCTGCCCCACGCTGGTGCTGCGCGGGGCCGAATCGGATCTGCTCTCCGCCGAAACCCTGCAGGCCATGACCCAGCGCGGCCCGCGCGCCCAGACCGCGACGGTGGACGGCGTGGGCCACGCCCCCACCCTGGTCCAGCCCGAGCAGATGGCGGTGGTGGAACGGTTTGTGCTTGGGCAGATGGGAATAGAACAGGGCTGATAAACCAGCGGGTCAAAATTTAGCCAACACTCTGGCGAATCTCCGGGAGCCCTGATGCCGACGATCAGTATGTTTTACGGTATTTTCATCCGCATGTATTTTGCGCCGGGTGAACATCCACCCGCCCATTTTCATGTGTACTACGCTGAGTACAAGGCCACTGTGAATATTCACACCTGCGAAATCATGGATGGCGAATTACCCCGCAAACAGTCAAGGCTTGTTCTTGCTTGGGCGGAACTACATCAGGATGAGCTTCTTCGGAACTGGCGCCTGGTCATGGCGGGGCAAGAGCCGTTCATGGTGCAGCCGCTGGCCTGAGCCCTGGAAAGGATTTTTTATGTTGCCTCCCAGACTGATTCACGTTCAGGCACTTGATCACCACCGTCTGGCTGTCCGGTTTGCCAATGGCGATGCTGGCGAGCTGGATCTGCAGCCTTACCTCGATTTTGGTGTTTTTAGCCGCCTGCGTGATCCAGCGGTTTTTGCCCAAGCCAAAATAGGGTTTGATACCGTCGAGTGGCCTTGCGGGGTCGATCTTGATCCACTCTTTGTTTACGAGAAGGCCAGAATGACCGTGATGGCCAAATCCGGGTGATCGTCGCGTCTTTTTCTGAATGTCCATGAACGCTTCCGATTCGAGCCAGCACGCGGGTGAGGCCCCTGCCGCCTCTGCCGGCGTCCTCAACCTGCCCGAAACGCGCTTTGCCCTGACCGCGGGCGATACGCCCGAGGCGGCGCTGGAGCGGGCGCGACAGCTCGCCGGGCCGCTGCTGGCGGGGCAGGTGCTGGATACGGGCGAGGACAGCTGGCAGCACGCCTGCGGGGTCTCCGACATCCTGCACAGCATGGGCGCCAGCGATGCCATGCGCGCCGCCGCCTATCTGGTCTACGTGGCGCCGCTGTGGCAGCAGCCGCAGGAGCTCATCACCCGCCACTTTGGCGCCTCCTGGTCCGACATGGTGATGTCCACGATCCGCCTGATCCAGATCCAGCGCCAGGCGCGCGTGCTGGGCACCGAGGGCGATCTGGACGCCAGCCGCAGCGGGCAGGGCGGCCCGGCCGGGCAGATCGAGCGCGTGCGCAAGATGCTGCTGGCCTTCTCGCAGGATCTGCGCGTGGTGCTGCTGCGCCTGGCATCGCGGCTGCAGACGCTGCGCTATTTCGCCAGCCAGAAAATCCCCTGCCCGCAGGCGCTGGCGCGCGAATCGCAGGAGGTGTTCGCGCCGCTGGCCAACCGCCTGGGCATCTGGCAGATCAAGTGGGAGCTGGAGGATCTGTCCTTCCGCTTCCTGAACCCGCAGGATTACCACGCCATTGCCCGCCAGCTGGATGAGAAACGGGTCCAGCGCGAGGCCGATGTGGTGCAGATGGTGCAGCGCCTGCAGGACGTGCTGGGCCAGGCCGGGGTGGTGGCGCAGGTGGCCGGGCGGCCCAAACACATCTACAGCATCTGGAAGAAGATGCAGGGCAAGCGCCTGGATTTCGGCCAGGTTTACGACGTGCGCGCCTTTCGCGTCATCGTGGCCGACGTGCCCGCCTGCTACGCGGCGCTGGCCGCGCTGCAGTCGGCGTTTGAATCGCTGCCCGCGCAGTTCAAGGACTACATCGCCCGGCCCAAGCCCAACGGCTACCAGTCGCTGCACCTGGTGCTGCGCTGCGGTCAGGGCCGCCCCATGGAAGTGCAGGTGCGCACCGTGGGCATGCACGATCACGCCGAGTTCGGCGTCGCCGCGCACTGGGCCTACAAGGAGGCGGGCACCAAAGGTTACGCGGGCGTGGTGGCGGCCGGCGAGTTCGAGGACCGCGTGGCGCAGGCGCGCAAATCGGTGCTGGGCCAGCTGCTGGCCTGGGAGCGCGATCTGGCCAGCGCGCCGGGCGCGGCTGCCGCTGACGCCGGGGCGGAATCGTCCGAGGGGGGGCGCGTCTATGTCTTCACGCCCGATGCGCGCCTGGTCGAGCTGTCACGCGGCTCGACCCCCGTCGATTTTGCTTACGCCGTGCACACCGAGCTGGGCCACCGCTGCCGGGGTGCGCGCGTGGATGGCGTCATGGTCGCGCTGACCACGCCGCTGCGCCAGGGCCAGACGGTGGAGATCGTCGCCGCGAAAGAGGGCGGACCTTCGCGCGACTGGCTCAACCCCGAGGCGGCCTACCTGGGCAGCGCCCGGGCGCGGGCCAAGGTGCGCGCCTGGTTTAACCTGCAAAACCAGCAGCAGACGCAGGCGCGCGGCCGCGAGGTGCTTGAAAAGCTGCTGCAGCGCGAAGGCCGCACGGCCATCAACCTGGAGCAGCTCGCGGCTGGGCTGGGTTTCCGATCGGCGGAGAAGCTCTTCGAGGTCATCGGCAAGGACGAGCTGTCCATCCAGCAGGTGGCGCAGTTCCTGCGCCCCAGCCCCGTGCCGCCCCCGGCCTCGCAGGAACTGCCGCCCGAAGGCGCGGTGCAGGACTGGGCGCCGCGCCGCGCCGCCGCGCCAAGGCGCCGCAGCGGGGCGCGGGGCGACGTGCTGGTGGTGGGCATCGACTCGATGCTGACCACGCTGGCGGGCTGCTGCCACCCGGCGCCGCCCGACGCCATCAGCGGCTTCGTGACGCGCGGCCAGGGTGTCGCCGTGCACCGCAGCAGCTGCCGCAACCTGCAGCAGATGGTGCAGCGCTCGTCCGAGCGCGTCATCGAGGTGCAGTGGGACGAGCGCGCGCTGGCCGCGCCAGAACCCGGATCGACAGCCACGTCCGGCCGCGCCTTCGCCGTCCAGCTCTGCGTACTGGCCCGCGAACGGGCCCAGCTGATGCGCGATGTGGTCGATTTCCTGACCCGCCAGCGCGTCCACGTCACCCAGATCACCAGCCGCCGCGAGCGCCAGAACCCGCAGGACGTGCGCCTGCACCTGATGGTCGAAACCCGCGACACCCGCGCGCTGCAGGCCACGCTCAAAGCGCTGGCGCAGATCGACGGGGTGCGGCACGCCAGCCGCTTGTGAAGGTCTGATTGGATCGTCTGATCGTGGGTGAAGCTCTGATATGGTCTGGGCTTGCATTCAAAATCAGGAGACTTCGATGGCAGCACCGCAATTCACCCGCCGGGCTTTGTTCTGTTCTGTTCAGGCGGCCGCTCTGGCTGCTGCGCTGGTGGCGGCTTTTGCGGCCAGCCCGGCCCGTGCGGCGGGTTTTGATCCGGCCAAGGTCCAGCCCGAGGCGCCGGGTGTGGCCGCGCGCCTGCCTGATCCCCCCGTGCGCTATGACACGCCGGGCTTCGAGCCGGGCCAGACCGGCTTCACCAGCTACGCGCGGCTGACGCGCTTTGTCGAGGATCTGGCCGCGCAGTCGCCCAATGTGCAGCTGGAATCGGCCGGGGTGTCGCAGGAGGGCCGCAACCTGCACCTGCTGACGCTGGCGCAGGGCAGGCGCATCAACCCCGCGCTGCCCACGGTGCTGATGGTGGCCACCCAGCATGGCAACGAGCCCGCGCCAGCCGAGGCGGCGCTGGTGCTGGCGCAGCAGCTGGCCGCGAACCCGGACGGCATCCTGTCGCGCATCAACGTGCTGCTGGTGCCGCTGGCCAACCCCGATGGCTACGAGCGCTTCCAGCGCGCCACCGCCAGCGGTCTGGACATGAACCGCGACCACCTGCTGCTGCGCACCCCGGAAGCCGCCGCGCTGGCCGGGATCGCCCGGCGCTACGCGCCGCAGGTGGTGCTGGACCTGCACGAGTTCACCGTGGGCGGCCGCTGGGTGGACAAGTTTGGCGTGGTCCAGAAAAACGATGCGCTGCTGCAGAGCGCCAGCGTGGGCAACCTGGATCCGGCCCTGCGCGCTTTCGCCGAAAACCAGGTGCTGGCGCCCGCCCTGGCCGCGCTGGATCGGGCCGGGCTGACGGCCGCGCCGTATCACACGGCCAGCGATGATGCGCAGGACAAGGTCGTGTCCATGGGCGGCGTCCAGCCCGACACCGGCCGCAACGTCTACGGCTTGCGCAACAGCGTCAGCATCCTGCTGGAGACGCGCGGTGTGGGCATCGGCCGCGCGCACTTCCTGCGCCGCGTTTACACGCAGGTGACGCTGGCGCGCAGCGTGCTGGATTCGGCGGCGCGCCAGAGCAGCGCGCTGCTGGCCGCCGTGGCTGCTGCCGGACGCAGCGCAACGGCCAGCGCCTGCACGGGCGATCTGGTCGTCAGCGCCACGCACACGCCCCAGCCGCGCGATCTGGTCTATCTGGACGCCACCACCGGCGCCGACCGCACACTCAGCCTGGACTGGCGCGCCGCCGATCCGCTCAAGGTGCTGGCCACACGCCCGCGTCCCTGCGGCTATGTGCTGTCGGCCGACCAGACCCTGGCCGCGCAGACGCTGCAGCGCCTGGGCGTCACGGTGCAGCGCGTGCTGCAGCCCGCCGAAGTGGCGGGCGAGCGTTATCGCATTACGGCGGAGGACGAGGGTCAGCGCCAGGACGCGCGCGGTGCGATTGCGGCCAGCCAGGCCATCCGCAAGCTCAAGGTGGCGCTGGAGCCTGGCACGCAGTCCGTGCCTGCGGGCAGCTATTACGTTCCCCTGGCCCAGCCGATGTCTGGCCTGGTCAGCGCTGCGCTGGAGCCCGACAGCCAGAACAGCTACGTCGCCAACCGTCTGATTCCGCTCGACACCACCGCCCCGGACAGCCTGCGCCGCCTGACCCGTCCGCTCACGTCCGGGTTGCGCTGACGCGAGGCAGTCGCGTTCTGCGCGCCCTGGCGCATTTCTTCGCCCACAGGTGTAGCCAGAGGCTGGGGCGCTTGCACCAATCCGGTGCAGCGCCCGCTTCTGGTGCGTCGCCGCCAGGCCGGGCAGGGCGTCCTGCGGGCAAGAGACCACGCTGGATGCTGGCACAGCTCTTGCTTGAAAGGGAGATATCCCCCAACAGGAGCTCCCATGAAGCGCGTCACCGCCATCATCAAACCCTTCAAGCTGGACGAGGTCCGGCTGGCGCTGGCCGATGTCGGCGTCCAGGGCCTGACTGTGTCTGAAGTCAAGGGCTTTGGCCGACAGAAGGGCCACACCGAGATGTACCGGGGCGCCGAGTACGTCGTCGATTTCCTGCCCAAGGTGCAGGTGGACGTGGTCATCGCCGCCAGCGACCTGGAGCGCGTCATCGAGGCCATCGAAAAGGCCGCGCGCACCGGCAAGATCGGCGACGGCAAAATTTTTGTCACGCCAGTCGACGAGGTCGTGCGCATCCGCACGGGCGAAAGCGGCCACGCCGCGCTGTGACGCGCCGCCCCGGCCATTCCCTCTGAAGCATTCTTCCCATAACACCCCAAAAACCATGAAAACACTCCTCAAAACTCTGGGCCTGGGCGCGCTGGCGCTGGCCTCGTCGGCGGCCCTGGCGGCCGAGCCGGCCGTGAACAAGGGCGACGTCGCCTGGATGATGGTCTCGACCCTGCTGGTCCTGCTGATGGTGGTGCCGGGCCTGGCGCTGTTTTACGGCGGCCTGGTGCGCAGCAAGAACATGCTGTCGGTGCTGATGCAGGTCACCATGGTTTTCGCGCTGATCGCCGTGCTGTGGGCGGCTTACGGTTACAGCCTGGCCTTTGGCGGCGAGGGCCTGATCATCGGCAACCTGAGCAAGGTCTTCCTGCTGGGCATCACGCCCGATTCGCTGGCCGACACCTTCACGGCGGACGCGAAAATCCCCGAGCTGATTTTTGTCGCCTTCCAGCTGACCTTTGCAGGGATTTCGTGCGCGCTGATCGTGGGCTCCTTCGCCGAGCGCATGAAATTCAGCGCGGTGCTGCTGTTCTCGGTGCTGTGGTTCACTTTCAGCTACCTGCCCATCGCGCACATGGTCTGGGGCGCGGGCGGCTATCTGCTGGGGCAGGGCGCCATCGACTTTGCGGGCGGCACGGTGGTCCACATCAACGCGGCGGTGGCGGGCCTTGTGGGCGCCTACATGGTCGGCAAGCGCCTGGGCTATGGCCGCGAAGCCATGGCGCCGCACAACCTGACCTTCACCATGGTCGGCGCTTCGCTGCTGTGGGTGGGCTGGTTTGGTTTCAACGCCGGTTCCAATCTGGAGGCGAACGGCGGCGCAACACTGGCCTTCCTGAACACGCTGCTGGCCACGGCGGGCGCCATTCTGGCCTGGTCGCTGGGCGAGCACATCCACAAGGGCAAAGCGTCGATGCTGGGTGCGGCGTCGGGTATGGTCTCGGGCCTGGTCGCCATCACCCCGGCCTGCGGTTCGGTCGGGCCCATGGGCGCCATCGTGCTGGGGGTCATCGCCGGCTTCGCCTGCCTGTGGGGCGTGACGGGTCTCAAGCGCCTGCTGGGTGCCGATGACACGCTGGACGTGTTTGGCGTGCACGGCGTGGGCGGCATCGTGGGCGCCGTGCTGGTGGGCGTGTTCGCCAGCCCCGCGCTGGGCGGCACGGGCAAGGCCGATTACGACATGATGCACCAGCTGTGGGTGCAGATCGAAGGCGTGCTGA
The DNA here is from genome assembly GCF_037688875.1 of Amphibiibacter pelophylacis. Lineage (NCBI taxonomy): Bacteria > Pseudomonadati > Pseudomonadota > Betaproteobacteria > Burkholderiales > Sphaerotilaceae > Amphibiibacter > Amphibiibacter pelophylacis. The sequence continues at coordinate 36,376 of NZ_JAWDIE010000020.1, read as the reverse complement.
TCACGCTGGCCTGGTCGGGCCTCGTGGCCTGGCTGTCCTTCACCGCCGTGCGCGCCATCACCGGTCTGCGCGTCACCGAAGAGCAGGAGCGCGAAGGCCTGGACATTAACTCGCACGGCGAGTCGGCTTACAACCGCTGATTCCTCGTCATCAAAAACCCCGCCGTGGCGCAGGCCCGGCGGGGTTTTTTGCGTCAGGCGCCCAGGCACCGTCTGAAATCGCAGCCAGAAATGATCCGGAATACGATTCTGGAAATGATAAAAGCCCCCAAATCTTTCGACTTGGGGGCTTGCATCTTGGTGCCCAGGAGAGGACTCGAACCTCCACGGAGTTACCCGCTAGTACCTGAAACTAGTGCGTCTACCAATTCCGCCACCTGGGCTTATAATCCTTGTCTGGCGTTCAAATGTTTTGTTCGCCGTTCAAAGAAGACAGGACTATAGCACCAAATTGGCTAAAAAAACAAAAAACCAGGCAAACAAGTCGGACATTCAGCCTGAAACCTCCTCCGGAAAGCGAAACGGCCCCGCAGCGGCCGGTCGCAGCGACGAATACGTCGGCGTGGTGATGGGTCACCGCGACGGTTTTGGCTTTGTCGTTCCCGAATCCTCGCGGCAGGGCCAGTCCATGGCCACGCGCAGCGCGCACTGGCTGGACGAGCCTGCCAGCTTCGGCAACATTGGCAGCCACGACACCGACATCGTGCTGAGCAGCGACCAGATGCGCACCGTCATGCACCGCGACGTGGTGCGCGTGCGCATCACCGGTCAGGACCGGCGTGGCCGGCCCGAAGGGCAGGTGGTCGAGATTCTGGCGCGCCAGCAGAAACGCCTGATCGGGCGTCTGGTGCGCGAACACGGCGTCTGGCTGGTCGCCCCCGAAGACCGGCGCTTCAGCCAGGACGTGCTGCTGCCCAGCGAAGCCGCCTGCGGCGAGGCGCGCGAAGGGCAGGTGGTGGAGGTCGAACTGACCGAGCAGCCCACCCTTTACACCCAGCCCAGCGGCCATGTGGTTGCGGTGCTGGGCGACATCGACGATCCGGGCATCGAGATCGACATGGCGGTGCGCAAGTTTGATCTGCCCTACGAATTCGACGCCGCCGTCATGGACGCCGCCGAAAAACTGCCGCCTGGCGTGCGTCCCGCCGACCGGCGCGGCCGCATTGATCTGACCGACGTGCCGCTGGTGACCATCGACGGCGAGGACGCGCGCGATTTCGACGATGCCGTCTACGCCCAGCCACACCCGGGCGACGCGCACACGCCGCCGGGCTGGCGCCTGATCGTGGCCATTGCCGACGTCAGCCACTATGTGAAGCCGCACGACGCCATCGACTCCGAGGCTGTCAACCGCGCCACCTCGGTTTACTTCCCGCGCCGCGTGATTCCCATGCTGCCCGAGAAGCTGTCCAACGGCCTGTGCTCGCTGGTGCCGCACCAGCCGCGTCTGGCGCTGGTCTGCGACATGGTGATTGACGGCGCTGGCGACATCGCCGCCTACCAGTTTTACCCGGCGGTGATCCGCTCGCACGAGCGCCTGACCTACACCACGGTCGCCGCCATGCTGACCAATTCGGCGGGGCCGGAAGCGCAGAAACACCGCGCGCTGCTGCCGCACCTGATCGACCTGCACGCCGTCTACCGCGTGCTGTTGCGCCGTCGCAACCAGCGCGGCGCGATGGAGTTCGAAACCGTCGAGACGCAGATGATCTGTGACGACGACGGCCGCATCCAGCGCATCGAGCCGCGCACGCGCAACGAGGCGCACCGCCTGATCGAAGAGGCCATGCTGGCCGCCAACGTCTGCGCGGCCGAGTTCATCGAGGACAGCGGTCACCCCGGCCTGTACCGTTCGCACGAGGGCCCGACGCCCGAGAAACGCGCCGCGCTGATCGCCTTCCTGCGCGCCATGGGCGTGGGCCTGAGTATCAGCGACGACCCGACCCCGGCCGAATTCCAGGCCATCGCCCGTGCCACCGCCGGGCGACCCGATGCGTTGCAGATCCAGACCATGCTGCTGCGTTCGATGCAGCAGGCGATCTATTCGCCCGTCAACAGCGGCCACTTTGGCCTGGCCTACGCCGCGTACACGCACTACACCAGCCCGATCCGGCGCTACCCCGATCTGCTGGTCCACCGCGTGATCAAGGCGCAGCTGCAGGACCGCAGTTACAACATCGTCACCGGCCGTCTGGTCGGCAAGCTGCCCGCCACGACGGCGATGCGCGTGCCGCGCAGCCAGCGCCCGGGCGCTCCGGCCGCTGCGCCCGTGGCCATGGACGCGCAGACGCAGGCGTGGGACGCCATGGGCGCGCACTGCAGCGCCTGCGAGCGCCGCGCCGACGAGGCGTCGCGCGACGTGCAGAACTGGCTCAAGTGCCGCTTCATGAGCGACTACCTGGGCCAGTCCTTCAGCGGCAAAGTCTCGGGCGTGACGGCGTTTGGCCTCTTCATCACCCTGAACGAGATGTACGTCGAGGGCCTGGTCCACATCAGCGAACTGGGCGGCGATTACTATCGTTTCGACGATGTGCGCCAGGAGCTGCGCGGCGAGCGCACGGGCATCCGCTACCGCCTGGGCGGCGCGGTTCAGGTGCAGGTGACGCGCGTGGATCTGGACGCGCGCAAGATCGATCTGCGCCTGCTGCGCGGCGACGAGGCGCTGACCGAGCCGCCCCAGCCCGTGCGCCCGGTGCGCCAGCGCGAGGCCCTGGCCGAACTGCCGCCCGCCGTCGCCACCAGCGTGGCGCTGCAGGCCGTTCAGGCGCAGGATCAGGCGACCAAGGCGCAGCGGCGCAAGCTGCAGGCCACCGGCTCTGCGGCCAAGGCCAAACCGGCAGCGGGCAAATCCGCCAAACCGGCCAAGGCCGCCAAAAAAGCCCCAGCGCCCAGCGCCCGCCCGGAGCGCGACGAGCCCGACGCGCCGGTGATCGAAGGCCGCAGCGGCCAGCCGCCCCGCATGGCCGCGCTGTTTTCGGCCAAAAAGGCGCGCTGAAATGAGTCTGGCGGCGGCGGACACGCCGTTTTTTCCCCACGTCACTGTCGCGGCCCTGATCGAACAGGAGGGCCGCTTTCTGCTGGTCGAGGAGCGCCAGAAAGGGCGGCTGGTGCTCAACAATCCGGCGGGCCACCTGGACCCGGGCGAATCGCTGGTCCAGGCCTGCGTGCGTGAGGTGCTGGAGGAAACCGCCCACGATTTCACCCCGACCGCGCTGGTGGGCGTTTACCTGTCGCGCTACATCGGCGATGACGCTCCGGCGATCGGCTCGCCGACTTTCGTGCGCTTCGCCTTTTGCGGCACCCTGGGCGCGCATCACCCGGACCGCGTGCTGGACAGCCCCATTACCCAGTGCCTGTGGCTCAGCCCCGACGAGATGCGCCAGCAGGCCGACCGCCTGCGCAGCCCCTCGGTCTGGCAGGGCGTTCAGGATTACCTCTGCGGCCGCCGCCTGCCGCTGGAGGCGCTGCATACGCATGCGTCGGTGTATGGGGGCGCAGGCACTGGCCTTCCCCGCGCATAAAATCCGCCTTCCTTCTTCTGACCTGCTGATCCCATGACCGAACTCGCCAAATCGTTCGAGCCCGCCGATATTGAAGCCCGCTGGGCCGCCGCCTGGGCGCAGTCGGGTGCTTTTGAGCCCACGCTGGACCCGGCGCGGGCCAGCTTCTGCATCCAGCTGCCGCCGCCCAATGTGACGGGCACGCTGCACATGGGCCACGCCTTCAACCAGACCGTGATGGATGCGCTGACCCGCATGCACCGCATGTCGGGTGACAACACGCTGTGGGTGCCCGGCACCGACCACGCGGGCATCGCCACGCAGATCGTGGTCGAGCGCCAGCTTCAGGCGCAGGGCATCAGCCGCCACGACATGGGCGCGACGCCGCCTGAAGCGCGCAAGAACTTCGTCGCCCGCGTCTGGGAGTGGAAGGCGCAGTCCGGCTCGACCATCACCACGCAGATGCGCCGCATGGGCGCCAGCGTGAGCTGGTCGCACGAATACTTCACCATGGACGAGTCGCTCTCGAAGGTTGTCACCGAGACCTTCGTGCGCCTCTTTGACGAAGGCCTGATCTACCGGGGCAAGCGACTGGTGAGCTGGGATCCGGTGCTGAAATCGGCTGTGTCCGATCTCGAGGTCGAAAGCGCCGAGGAAGACGGCTCGCTGTGGCACATCCGCTATCCCGTGGACGGGACGGACGAATCGCTGGTGGTGGCCACCACGCGCCCCGAAACCATGCTGGGCGACACCGCCGTCATGGTTCACCCCGAAGACGAGCGCTACACCCATCTGGTCGGCCGTCAGGTGCGCCTGCCCATCACCGGACGCCTGGTGCCGGTGATCAAAGACGATTACGTGGACAAGGATTTCGGCACCGGTGTGGTCAAGGTCACGCCCGCGCACGACCAGAACGACTATCAGGTCGGGTTGCGCCACAAGCTGCCCATGCTGACGATTTTCGATCTGGAAGCCCGCGTCACCGCCCACGAAACCCCGGACATTCCGGCGCAGTTCGTGGGCCAGGACCGATTTGCCGCCCGCAAGGCCATCGTCGCGCAGCTCGAAGCCGAAGGCCTGCTGGTCGAGGTGAAGAAGCACAAGCTCATGGTGCCGCGCTGCGCCCGCACTGGCCAGGTCGTCGAGCCCATGCTGACCGACCAGTGGTTTGTCGCCATGAGCCAGCCCAGCGCCAGCACGGGCCGCAGCATCGCCCAGGGCGCCATCGACGCCGTGGCCAGCGGCGGAGTCACTTTCGTGCCCGAGCAGTGGGTCAACACCTACAACCAGTGGATGAACAACATCCAGGACTGGTGCATCAGCCGCCAGCTCTGGTGGGGCCACCAGATTCCGGCCTGGTACGGCACGGGCGGCGAACTGTTTGTGGCCCGCAGCGAGGACGAGGCCCGCGCCCGCGCCAGCGCCGCCGGTTACAGCGGCGAGCTGGTGCGCGATCCGGACGTTCTGGACACCTGGTATTCCAGCGCGCTGGTGCCGTTCTCGACCATGGGCTGGCCCGAAAAAACGCCCGAGCAGGATCTCTTCCTGCCCTCCAGCGTGCTGGTGACGGGCTACGACATCATCTTTTTCTGGGTCGCCCGGATGATCATGATGACGAAGCACTTCACCGGCCAGGTACCGTTTCGGCACGTTTACATCCACGGTCTGGTGCTGGACGCGCAAGGCAAGAAGATGTCCAAATCCGAGGGCAATGTGCTGGATCCGGTCGATCTGATCGACGGCATCGCGCTGGCGCCGTTGCTGGACAAGCGCACCACCGGCCTGCGCAAGCCCGAAACCGCTCCCAAGGTGCGCAAGGCGACCGAGAAAGAATTCCCCGAAGGCATCCCGGCCTACGGCGCCGACGCGCTGCGCTTCACTTTCGCGGCCATGGCGACGCTGGGGCGCTCGATCAACTTCGACAGCAAGCGCTGCGAGGGCTACCGCAACTTCTGCAACAAGCTGTGGAACGCCACGCGCTTTGTGCTGATGAACTGCGAGGGCCAGGACTGCGGCCAGGCGCTGGGCGCGGACGAAGCCGCCGCGCTGCCGCTGTCCTTCGCCGACCGCTGGATCATCGGCGAGCTGCAGCGCACCGAGGCGCAGGTGGCGCAGGGCTTTGCGGCCTACCGTCTGGACGTGGTGGCCAATGCGCTCTACCAGTTCGTCTGGGACGAATATTGCGACTGGTATCTGGAACTGGCCAAGACGCAGCTGGCCGCCGCGCGCGATGCGGGCGATGGGGCGGCGCAGATCGCCACGCGGCGCACGCTGATCCGCGTGCTGGAAACCGTGCTGCGCCTGCTGCATCCGGTCACGCCCTTCATCACCGCCGAGCTGTGGCACAGCGTGGCGGCGCTGGCGGGCCGAAGCGCTGAAGAGATCGAGCGCGGTCTGGCGCTGGCGCCGTACCCGGTGGCGCAGCCCGAGCGCATCGACGCGGCCAGCGACCAGGCCATGACCTGGCTGAAGGCCTGGGTGGGGCAGGTGCGCTCGCTGCGCAGCGAGATGGGTCTGTCGCCCGCCCAGCGCGTGCCGCTGCGCTGGCACGCCAGCGATGCCACGCAGGCTGAGCTGCTGCGCCAGGCGCAGGCTCAGCTGGTGACGCTGGCCAAGCTCTCCGAGGGGATCGCTTACGAGGACAGCGCCGCTTTCGAGCGCGACTGTGCGCAGTCGGCGGTGGGCGTGTGCGGGCCGGTTCGGCTGTCGCTGCATGTCGAGATCGACGTGGCCGCCGAGCGCCTGCGCCTGAGCAAAGAGAGCGAGCGCCTGACGCAGGAGATCGCCAAAGCGCAGGCCAAGCTGGGCAACGAGGGCTTTGTCGCCCGTGCGCCCGAAGCGGTGGTGGCCCAGGAGCGCGAGCGTCTGGCCGGCTTTGAAGCCACGCTGGCGCGCGTGACCGAGCAGCTCGCGCGTCTGGCCTGATCGCCGTGCCCGGGTTCGAGCAGCTCGCCGGTTTCCTGCTGGCGGCTGTGCTGATCACGGCCTCGCCCGGGCCCGACAACCTGCTGGTGCTGGGCATGGGTCTGTCGCAGGGGCGGCGCCAGGGCATTGCTTTTGGCCTGGGTTGCGCCATGGGCTGCCTGTGGCACACGCTGCTGGCCGTCGCGGGCGTGAGCGTGCTGCTGGCCGCGTCGCCACTGGCGTTTGCCCTGCTGCAGCTGGCGGGCGGCGCTTACCTGATCTGGCTGGGTGTGCAGGCGCTGCGCAGCCGGGGCGGCGCGCGCGCCGCTGCCGACGTGGGCGCTGGCGCATCGCTGAACCGCCTGTTCTGGCGCGGCGTGCTGGCCAACGCCATCAACCCCAAGGTGGCGCTGTTTTTCCTGTCTTTCCTGCCGCAGTTCGTGGTCGGCGGTCACGGCGCCGTGCCCCTGCAGATGGCCGTGCTGGGCGCTGTTTTCACCGCGCAGGCTGCGCTGCTGTTTGGCCTGCTGGGCTATTTCGCCGGGCGCCTGGGCGGTGTGCTGGAGCGCTCACCCCGCATCGGCCTGTGGCTGGACCGCATCGCAGGCGGCGTCTTCATCGCCCTGGGATTGCGGCTGATGCTGATGGTCGCGCACTGATCCGGCCACAGCGCTTGGCCGGGAAGAGCGGCTTCAGCCCTCGTGCCAGTTCACCCCGAACGCCGCGCTGACCAGCACCAGGATGCCGAAGGCGATGCGGTACCACGCGAAAATGGTGAAGGTGTTGGTCGAGACAAAGCGCAGCAGCCAGCGCACGCAGACCATGGCACTCAGGAAGGCGAAGAGGGTGCCGATCAGGAAGACGGGCAGATCAGAGATGTGCAGGATGTCGCGGTTCTTGAGCAGCGAATAGGCGCCCGCCGCCAGCAGCGTGGGGATGCCCAGGAAGAAGCTGAACTCGGTTGCGGCCGCGCGCGACAGGCCCATCCACATGCCGCCGATGATGGTCGAGCCCGAGCGGCTGGTGCCCGGGATCAGCGCCAGGCACTGCAGGCAGCCGACTTTCAGGGCGTCCAGCGGCGTCATGTCGTCCACCGACTGGATGCGCGCGGCGGCGTCACCGCCCCGGTTTTTCTGGCGCCGCTCGACCGCCAGAATGATCAGGCCACCGATGATGAAGGCCGAGGCCACGGACACCGGGTTGAACAGGTATTCCTTGACCAGCTTGCCCACCACCAGACCGATGACGGCAGCGGGAATGAAGGCGATGACGATGTTCAGCGTCAGCCGCCGCGCCTTGGGCTCATAACTCAGGCCCGAGATGGTCGAGGTGATGCGTTCCTTGTAGACCCACATCACCGCCAGGATGGCGCCGGTCTGGATGGCGATCTCGAAGACCTTGGCCATTTCGCCCGTGAAACCGATGATGTGTCCGGCCAGGATCAGGTGTCCGGTGGACGAGATCGGCAGGAATTCGGTCAGCCCCTCGACGATGCCCATCACCGCCGCCTTGATCCACAGGACCATGTCCATATCGTTCACTCCTGGCCCAGCGGGGCCGTACTGGCTGTCAAAGGCGGCGATGTTATCACCTGATTTTCGTGCAGCGGCAGGTGGCGGCTGAACTGCTGGGCCAGGAAGCCCTCGGCGCGCTCCAGCATGAAATAGCGGAAGGCCTCGGCGGCGGGCGAGAGCAGCCGCGCCTGCGGATGCACCACATTCCAGCCCCGGATCACCGGGCCGCCCTGGACGTCCAGCAGGCGGATCAGGCCGTTGTCCAGCTCCAGGCCCAGCGTGTGCAGCGAGAGAAAACTCAGGCCCATCCCGGCCATCACGGCCTGCTTGATGGTCTCGTTGCTGGACATTTCCATCACCACGCGCGGCTCGAAGTGACGCTTTTCGAAAAACGCTTCCATGGCCGCGCGCGTGCCCGAACCCGGCTCACGCAGGATGAAGCCGTGCTGGCGCAGCCAGTCCAGCGGCAGATGCTGCTCGCGCGCCAGCGGGTGGTCGGGCGGGGCGACGAAGACGTGAGGCTGCGCCGCGAAGGGTTCGGCGCGGCAGGAGAACTCGGTCGGCGGGCGGCCCATGATGGCGATGTCGACCTCGCCGTCGTGCAGCATTTTGGCCAGCTGGGTGCGGTTGCCGACCTCCAGCTTCATGTCCACGCCCTCGTGCTCGCGACGGAATTCGGCCAGCAGGCGCGGTACGAAGTATTTGGCCGTGCTGACCATGCCGATGGTCAGCGTGCCGATTTCGATGTGCTGCAGCCGTGCGGCGGTGTCCTGCGCGTCTTTCAGGGTGGCCAGGATCTTGCGCGCGTGCACCAGCATGTACTCGCCCGCCGTGGTCAGCGAGACCTGGCGGCCCTTGCGGTCGAACAGCGGCAGGCCGACGTGGCCTTCCAGCTCCTTGACCTGCATGGTGATGGCGGGCGGCGTCAGGTGCAGGGCATCGGCCGCGCGGGCAAAGCTGAGGTGGCGGGCCACTTCGTTGAAGACCCGCAGCTGGCGGAAGGTGGCGTTTTTCATGCGGCGCTCCTTGAGGTTCAGAAAATCATAAACTGAAATGCCATAAAAACTCAATTGTGCTGAGTTGTTTCCCCGCATACAGTGCCTCCATCCCGAATCATTCACTGAAAGCGAGACAACCATGGACCAATCTTCACGTTACGCTGATCTGAGCCTGAAAGAATCCGACCTGATCGCCGGGGGCCATCACATTCTGGTCGCCTACACCATGCGTCCCAAGGCCGGTTACGGCTACCTGTCGGCGGCGGCGCACTTCGCGGCCGAATCGTCCACAGGGACCAACGTCGAGGTCTCGACCACCGACGAGTTCACCAAAGGCGTGGACGCGCTCGTCTACCAGATCGACGAGGCGCGCGGCGAAATGCGCATCGCCTACCCGCTGGACCTGTTCGACCGCAACATCACCGACGGCCGCATGATGATGGTCAGCTTCCTGACCCTGGCCATCGGCAACAACCAGGGCATGGGTGACATCGAGTGCGCCAAGATGATTGACTTCTGGGTGCCGCCCCGCGCCATCCAGCTGTTCGACGGCCCGGCCAAAGACATCTCCGACCTGTGGCGCATCCTGGGCCGCCCGGTCAAGGACGGCGGCTATATCGCCGGAACCATCATCAAACCCAAGCTGGGCCTGCGCCCCGAGCCCTTCGCGCGCGCCGCCTACGAATTCTGGCTGGGCGGCGATTTCATCAAGAACGACGAGCCCCAGGGCAACCAGACTTTCGCGCCGATGAAGAAGGTCATCCCGCTGGTCTACGACGCCATGAAGCGCGCCATGGACGAAACCGGCCAGGCCAAGCTGTTCTCGGCCAACATCACCGCCGACGACCACTACGAAATGATTGCCCGGGGCGAGTACATCCTTGAGCAGTTCGGCCCCGACGCCGACAAGGTCGCCTTCCTGGTCGACGGCTATGTCGGCGGCCCCGGCATGATCACCACGGCGCGCCGCTGCTTCTCCAGCCAGTACCTGCACTACCACCGCGCAGGCCACGGCGCCGTGACCAGCCCCAGCAGCAAGCGGGGCTACACCGCCTACGTGCTGGCCAAAATGTCGCGTCTGCAGGGCGCATCGGGCATCCACGTCGGGACCATGGGTTACGGCAAGATGGAAGGCGAGAAGGACGACCGCGCCATCGCCTACATCATCGAGCGTGACAGCTACCAGGGCCCGGTCTACCACCAGGAGTGGTATGGCATGAAGCCCACGACGCCCATCATCTCGGGCGGCATGAACGCGCTGCGCCTGCCGGGCTTCTTCCAGAACCTGGGCCACGGCAACGTGATCAACACGGCGGGGGGCGGCTCTTACGGCCACATCGACAGCCCGGCGGCCGGTGCGCTGTCGCTGCGCCAGGCTTACGAGTGCTGGAAGGCCGGCGCCGACCCCATCGAATGGGCCCGCGAGCACCGCGAATTCGCCCGCGCCTTTGAATCCTTCCCGGGCGATGCCGACGCGCTCTTCCCGGGCTGGCGCGACAAGCTGGCGGGTCACCGCTGAGCAGGGGGCGGCGATGAATGCGCCTGTGACCGATTCCGCCGTGTCTGCGGCGACATCCGTGCCAACGGCCTCGCTGGCGCAGCGCCTGGACGCCGAGCCCTGGTACCGCCCCCAGGGCGACGAGCTGGCGCAGTTCTCGGCCGCAGCGGCAGCCGGGCTGCCGGTGATGCTCAAGGGCCCGACGGGCTGCGGCAAATCGCGCCTGGTCGAGCACATGGCCTGGCGCCTGGGCCGCCCGCTGGTCACCGTGGCCTGCAACGAGGACATGACCGCCGCCGACCTGGTCGGCCGCTTCCTGCTCGATGCCACCGGCACGCGCTGGCAGGACGGCCCGCTGGCGCAGGCGGCGCGTCTGGGCGCGGTCTGCTATCTGGACGAAGTGGTCGAAGCGCGTGCCGACACCACCGTCGTCATCCACGCCCTGACCGACCACCGCCGCAGCCTGCCCATGGACAAAAAGGGCGAGCTGTTGCAGGCGCATCCCGATTTCCTGCTGGTGATCTCCTTCAACCCGGGCTACCAGAACCTCAGCAAGGAACTGAAACCTTCGACGCGCCAGCGCTTTGTCGCGCTGGACCTGGATTACCCCGACGCGGCCACCGAGGCCGCCATCGTCAGCGGCGAAACCGGCCTGGATGCCGATCGCGCTGCGCGTCTGGTGCAGATCGCGCAGGCCAGCCGCCGCCTGCGCGGCCAGGGCCTGCGCGAAGGCATGTCCACGCGCCTGCTGGTTTACGCCGCGCGCCTGCTGCTGCAGGGCCTGCCCTGGGCCAGCGCCTGCCGCACCGCGCTGGTGCAGCCGGTCAGCGACGACGCCACGCTGCAGCAGGCTCTGCTCGACACCGTGATGGCGCTGGGCGAGCCCGCTTCAGCCTCCTGACCGGCCATGAACGCGCTGCCCCCCGCGGCCGTGCAGGGCGCTGATTGTCAGGCTGACGCCTGGCAGCTTCTGGACTGCGCGCTGCCCGAGCTCAAAACCGCCTGGCCCAGCCTGTGGCCTGATCTGCGCCGCTGGCTGGATGACGGCACGTCGCGTCTGGGCGCCGAAGTGGCCCGTGCGCGGCTGGACCAGGTGCTGGCCGAAGCCGGGCGCCTGGGCCGGCTGGGGCGCGGCGCGGCGCCGCTGCTGGCCGCGCTGCAGGGCTGGCCGCAGGCGCTCGATGCGCTGGCGGACGAGGCGGACGCAGACGCTGATGCCGTCTGGACCGCCTGGCACGATCTGGTGCGCGACTGGCAGCGCTCGCCCAACGCGGCCGCGCTGGCGACGCTGCTGGCGCATCTGCCGGACACGGCGCGCACCTGTGCGGGATCGCCGCCGCGCCTGACGGGCTGGTGGACGCTGCTGCGCCGCCTGGCGCACGAGACCAGTGTGTCCATTCACGGCCACCACCGCACGCACGCCAGCCCCTGTCTGGACGAAGCCATCGCGCTGGGCGCCGATCTGCTGGCCGTCTGGCCGCTGGACGCCCTCACGCAGTGGCTCGATTGGGGCCTGCGCCTGCACAGCGGCCATCCGCCCCGTTTGCGCGATTATTTTGCCGCGCGCAGCCCCGACAGCCTGGCGCTGCTGGCCCGCCTTCGCCCGGGCACGGCGCTGGAAACCCTGCAGCCGCGCCTCGATGCCAACGCCCGCGCCCTGTGGGGCAGCGCGCCGCTGCTGGCGCCGGTGCGCACCTGGGGACGCCAGGCGCCGATGGGCTTCGTCGCCTGCTGGCAGGGCGACACGCTGCTGCTGCCCGACGTGCTGGACGTGCGCGACGGCGTCCCGGCCCACACCCGCTACCTGCTGCGCATGGCTCACGCCCTGGGCCACCGCCGCCACAGCACGCCGCTGGCGGCCGGGCAGCACAGCCTGCTGCAGCGCCTGGCCATTGGCGTGTTTGAAGACGCGCGCATCGACACCCTGCTGCTGCGCGATCTGCCGGGCTGGCAGCCGCTGCTGCGCCAGCTCCACCCGCTGCCCACGCCGCAGGCCGCGGCCCAGGGCTGGCCGGCGCGGCTGCTGCAGCTCTCGGCAGCGCTGATGGGCTGGTGGCCGGAACCTGCTTCTGACGGTGAAACGGCTGGGCCGCTCACGCAGGCCTGCGCCGCTTTCCGCCAGGTGCTGGCGGACGGGAAAGGCGAGGGCAGCACCGCGCAGATGGCGCGTCTGGCCGTGGACTGGCTGGTGGCCTGCCAGCGCCAGAATCCTGCGCAAAGTCCGGCCGGCGCGGCCTTGCCCGGTGCGGGCTGGCTGGACGAGGTCTCGCTGGTCGCCGTCGATTACCGCGACGACAACCGCCTGCTCTGGCCCATTCTGGACGACGATAACGCCGCCGATGCCGATCAGGCCCGCAGCGCACCGCCCGACGCCCCGCGCCTGCCGCCGCGCCTTTACCCCGAATGGGACGAGGCGCTGGGCTGCGACAAGCCCGACTGGGTCAGCGTCCACGAGGCGCTGCTGCACAGCGCCAGCCCGGTGGCGCTGGACGCGCTGCTGGCCGGGCAGGGCGCGCTGCGCGAGCGTCTGGCGCGGCAGTGGGCGCGGGTCTGGCCGCACGGGCGCGGGCGTGTGCGCCGTCTGGCGCGCGGCAGCGAGCTGGATCTCGATCTGGCCCTGCAGGCCGCCACCGACTGGCGCTGCGGCCTGCTGCCCGACGAGCGCATCGAGCAGCATCACCGCCCCGACAGCCGCGACCTGAGCGTGCTTATCCTGCTTGATCTGTCAGCCTCGCTGGCCGATCCGCTGGCGCCGGGCGAAGGGCAGGTGGCGGGCGGCCTGAATGGCGCCATTGCGCTGCCGCACCGTCTGGCGCTGAGCCAGCTCGCCGTGGCGCTGCTGCTGGACACGCTGGGCGACGCCGTGCCCGTGGCGGTCGCGGGCTTTCATTCCAACGGCCGCCATGCGGTGCATTACTGGCACATCAAGGGCTTCGACGAGCCCGCCGCCGGGGCGCCTCGACAGCGCCTGGCCGCACTGCAGCCCGCCTGGTCCACGCGCCTGGGCCCCGCACTGCGCCATGCGGGCGCGAGCCTGTTGCACCAGCGCACCGCCGCGCGCCTGCTGCTGGTCCTGACCGATGGCGAACCCGCCGACATCGATGTACCGCCCGGCGCGCCCGACCTGCTGCGCGACAGCCAGCGCGTCGTCCAGCAGCTGCGCAGCCAGGGGTTGACGGTCTACGGCATCGGGCTGGAAGGCGCGCCGGCCAGCGCCGATCCGGACCGCATCGCCTACATGCCCGCCATTTTTGGCGCGCAGCATAGCGCGCTGGCCCACCCGGGCGACTTGCCCGAAGCGCTGGGGCAGGCCGTGTGGCGGCTGGGTACGGGGCGCTGAAGCGCAGCGCTCTTGGCTCGGGAGACGGTATGCCGGGAATTAGAATGCCCGCATGAACGAAACCCATCTCTCCACAGACCACCCCGCCCAAAAGGCATTCCCCGCTGCGCCTGGCCCGGAGGATTTGTACCGTGCCGTCATCGGCCCGCGCGCTGTGCTGCACTATCTGCCGCGTTTTCTGGATTTCGATGCGCGCGGCAAGTCCGGCCTGGGCTGGCACTGGCCCGCGTTTTTCATCACCTTTTACTGGCTGGCCTACCGGCGCATGGGGCTGAACGCCTTCATCTATTTCGTACTGCCCTATGTGGTCATGCTGGCGCTGCCGCTATCGGTGATGCTGCTGGGCTTTTTCAGCGAGACGCTGGCCGGCGCCGGGCTGATCGTGGGCTGGGTCGGCTTCACGCTGGCGCTTTTCGTGGTGCCGCCGCTGTACGGTGATGCGCTGTACTACCGCCACTGCCGCGCCAAAATCGCCAAGGCGCAGCGGCTGTTCAGCGATCCGCAGCAGCAGCTGGACTGGCTGCGCCGCAAGGGCGGGACCAGCGCGGTGCTGCTGGTGCTGGTCGGGATTGTCTTTGTGGCCGTGATGGCGGCAGTGGCGATACCGGCCTACCAGAGCTACACCGAGCGCGCCCGCCAGGCGATGCAGCCCCTGCCTGCACCTGCGTCAGGGCCTTCGGTCGGCATCTGAGCGTGCTTCAGCCCTGCGCGCCCGCCTGGCGCTGCAGTGAGTGTGAACAGCGGCGCGCAGAAATGTTCGAAGGCGTTTGTAAACCCCTGCGGCCCCCACCAGGTGGCCAGTACCGAGGGCATTGCAAACGCGTCATAAATGATCTGCGGCGCAAAGGGCAGGGTGCGCGAGGTGCTGAGCGTGGTGGATTCGGTCATGTCGCGCTTTCGGTCAGAGGGTATTTCGCCAGCACGTCAGTCCAGATGCAGGGCCATGAAGAGGCTGTGCGGGTTTTCCAGGTAACTGCCAAACGGCCCGCATTCGCTGAAGCCTGCGCGGCGATAGAGCTGCTGGGCGGGCCAGAAATCGGGGTGCGTTCCGGTTTCGAGATTCAGCAGGCGATAACCCCGCGATCGCGCGGTGGCCAGAATATGCGCCAGCAGCGCCTGGCCTGCGCCCCGGCCGCGATACTTCGCCGGCGTGCGCATGGATTTGATTTCGCCGTGCGTGGCCGACAGCTCTTTGAGCGCACCGCAGCCCAGCAAAACCTGATCTTCCCACGCCGTCCAGAAGGTGATGTCGGGGGATTTCAGCCGGTTCACATCCAGCGCAAAAACCTGTTCGGGTGGACTCAGTTCGTGCATATGCGCCAGATGCTCGCGCAGCAGGGCGTGAATTTCGGGGCGGGAGAGGTCGTCGGTTTCGATGATCATTGTGCCGTGAAACAGAGGTGTTTTTTCATCTGGAACATGTGACGCCGATTTACTCCGGACGTTGAATCAGGACATAGTCGCCAGGCATCAAAGAAATCAACGCTTTTTCCAGCGCAGGAATAAGCTCAAGCAGACAGGATAGTTCGTTGGAGACAGCGTCCAGAACCAGAACTGCCACTGGAAGAGCAGACTGCTTCTGCTGATAAGGCAGATTCTTGTCTACGGTAATAAATGCGTCGAACCGGGTCGCCGCCAGCGCCAGGAGCTGGCCATTTTTAATGCCAGACCAGCCTTCCTGGGTGACCGTCGAAACCTGATGAAGCGGCAGTGCCCGGCGCAGACGCGCAGGCACGCATTCATCCAGTAGCAGACGCATCAATGAACCAAGCTGGCGCTGGCCGCATCCAGCACAGCGATGGCCTGCTCCCGCGAAACAGCGGGAAAGTCTTCGAGGAAATCTTCCAGCGACGACGAGCCCTTGAGGTAATCGAACAGATTCTTCACCGGGACGCGCGTGCCAGTGAAACACAAAGTGCCGTGCATGATTTCTGGGTCTCGCCTGACAGGAACTGCGGTCATGCAAACCTCCTTGGAGTGAGTGACTCGGTTAACGCAGATGGAGGATATCCGCATCCAGACATTCTATTGAGAATTGCTCCTGAGTGCGGAGTCATCGCACCGGGTCATTACCCACACGCCCCAAACCCACCACATCCCCCACGAGGATGATCGCGGGTGGTTTGACGCCAGCGGCCAGCGCCAGGCCGGGCAGGGTGGCCAGAGTGCCTGGGGTGCAGCGCTCACCGGGCAGGCTGGCGCTCTCAACAATGGCGGCGGGGTGCGTGGGCGGCAGGCCGTGGGCGATGAGCTGGCGGCACAGCTCGGGCAGGGCGCCGACGCCCATGTAGATGACGACGGTCTGACCGGGGCGAACGAGGGCGGGCCAGTCCAGATCGAGGTGCGGGGGGTGGCCGCTTTCGCTGCTGTGGCGCAGGTGGCCGGTGGCCAGCACCAGCATCTGGGCGTGGTCGCGGTGCGTCAGCGCCATGCCGGTCGAGGCGGCGGCGGTCTGCGCCGCGCTGATGCCGGGGATGACCTCGTAGGGGATCCCGGCGGCAGCCAGCGCCTGGACCTCTTCGCCGCCCCGTCCGAAAATGTAAGGATCACCCCCTTTGAGCCGCAGCAGCGGCTGGCCGCGCTGCGCGAGGCGGACCATCAGGGTGCAGATGTCGTCCTGCGGCAGGCTGTGGCGCGAGGCGCGCTTGCCGACGAACACGCGCTGCGCCGATTGGGGCAGAAGGTCCAGCACCTGCTCGCTGACCAGCGCGTCGTAGAGCACGGTCTGCGCCTGCGTGATGGCGCGGGCGGCCTTGACGGTGAGCAGGTCGGGGTCGCCCGGACCCGCGCCCGCCAGCGTCACGCGGCCCGGCTGGCCGCCCGGGTTTGCGGGGGCAGGGGGCAGGGAATCAATCAGGGCGTCAACAGCATTCATCGGTGCGATTGTAAAACCGCACGCCGCGCCCATCGCGCAGCAGGGCCGGGCGAAAAAAAAGCAGGCCCGCAGGCCTGCTTTCCGTGGGCCGCAGGCTACCTGGCCTGCTGGGGCAACCTGGCCGGGCTTATTTGCCGGTCTGGTTGCCGATGATGCCGCCGATGGCCGCGCCGCCCAGCACGCCGCCGGTGCTGCCGCCGGTCAGGACCGAACCGGCCACGCCGCCGACTGCGGCGCCGATGGCGGAGTTCTTCTGGGTGCGGGTCATGTTTTCGCAGCCGCTCAGCATCGCCAGGCTCAGAGCGACGGCGCCAGCGGTGGCCAGAGTGCGGGTCAGGGTGTATTTCATGTCAGTTCCTTGGGGGTGGGATAAAAAAACGGGATCAAAGCCAGACACCGGCTTCGAGTCACCGCGATTCTGGCGGTTCCCTCAAATCAGGCCAGGACGTAAGCCAATTCGGCCCCTGCGCCGGGCTTTTCGGGGGTTTCGGGCTGGATCGTGACGCCTTGCGCCAGCGCGGCGCCCTGGTCCAGATCCAGTGTCAGTTCGATCAGGCGCTGGTCGCGGCACAGCGTCCAGCGCGTGGTCCGGACGGGGCCGCTGCCCGCGCAGTGCAGGCGGGCCAGCCAGTCGGCCACGTCACCCGTCTGCGCGACGCGCCAGCCGTCGATGGCGATGATTTCGTCGTGCACCGACAGGGTGGCGGCGTGCGCGGCCCCGCCGTCGAGCACGGCAGCGATGCGCACGCGGCCCGCATCCAGCTTGAGGCGCAGGCCCAGCGCGGCGGGGCTCAGCAGCGCCCTGGCCTGCGCGTCGGTCACGTCGGGAGTGGCGTTCAGCAGCGACCAGATGCTGGCCTGTGGCGGCGGCGGCATCTTCAGGCCCAGCGGCGCCAGCAGCTCGGTCAGGGGCAGCTCGTCCGTGCCGTGCAGCCAGGGCTGGATGCGCGCGCGCAGGTCGTGCCCGGTCAGCGCCAGCATTCCGGCGTGGATGTCGTCCTCGGTGATCGGCCGCGACAGGCCATCAAAGCCCGGCGCCTGGCCACCGCGCTGCCACAGCCAGCGCATGAGATCGTCCAGCGTCACCGCGCCGCCCGGTGCGGGCGTCTGGCGCAGCAGGGCGTCGAGCGCCAGGCCGACCAGCGCGCCTTTGGCATAGTAGCTGACGGTGCTGTTGGGCGTGTGCTCGTCGGGGCGGTAGTAGCGGATCCAGGCGTCGTGCGAGGCCTGCGCCACCGACTGCACGCGCCGCCCGGGGCTGTTCCACACGCCCTGCAGCGTCTTGGCCAGCAGCGCGCGGTGTTGCGCGGGCGAGATCAGCCCGGCGCGCAGCAGCAGCAGGTCGTCGTAATAGGAGGTCAGGCCTTCGAAGAACCACAGCATCTGCGTGAGGTTCTCGCGCTGATCGTCGATGGGGTGCAGATCGAGCGGCTTGAGCCGCTTGACGCTCCAGGTGTGGAAGTACTCGTGGCTGATCAGGCCCAGCAGCTGCACATAACCTTCGCGGGTGGCGCGGCCTTCTTCCTGCGCCTCGGTGTGGGTGGGCAGATCGGCGCGGCGGGCGATCAGCGCGGTGCTGTTGATGTGCTCCAGCCCGCCGTAGCCGTTCTCGACCGCGCTGAGCATGAAGACGTAGCGCGAAAACGGCGGCGCGCTGCCCTCCGGGTGCCACAGCGCCATTTCGGCTTCGCAGATGCGCTGCGTGTCGGCCAGAAGGCGCTCGCCGTCGAAATCCGGCCAGGCGCCGCTGACGGCGAACTCGTGTGGCACGCCGCGCACCTCGAAGTGGCCGCGCCAGAAGGGGGCGATCTCGAAAGGATGATCGGCCAGCAGCGTGTAACTGTCGGCCCGCCAGGCGTTGCCAGGGCCATCCACATCATCCAGACCCGTCGCGACTTCCCATCCTTGCGGAATATCCTGAAGGCTGATCTGGTGTGGCGCGTCCTGCTGCCCCTGCACGCGCAGGCACAGGCTGGTCGGGTTGAAGAAGACCCGCGTGCTGTCCGCCATGGCCGTGCGCACCGAGGCGTCGAAGGCGTAGACCTCGTGCGCCAGCGTGATCGCCTGCCCGACCTGCGCGGGGGGCACGGTCAGCCGCCAGGCGCTCTTGCCGTCGGGCTGCAGCGTTGCGCCAGACAGCGTGCCGGGCGCGCCATCCAGCACGCGCAGGCCGCTGAGGTGGCGGGCGAACTCGCGCACCAGGTAGCTGCCCGCGATCCAGACCGGCAGCTCCAGCCGCGTCTCGGTGGCCTGCGGCGTGAAGGTGGTGTGAACCTGCAGGCGGTGCCGGGCGTGGTCGTGCAGGCTGACGCGGTAGTCGATCATGATGCGGCGGCAGCCACCAGACGCTGCTCGATCTGTTCAGTGGGGATGGCGCCGGGCACGCGCGTGCCGTCGGCGAAAAAGAGCGCGGGCGTTCCGGTAATGCCCTGCTCGCGAGCGAAGGCCAGGTTGCGATCCAGCGCTTTGGTGTCACACGCAGCGGGTGCAGCAGCAGGTGTTTTCTGCTTCAGCATCCAGTCGTTCCAGGCGGCGGAGGCGTCCTTGCTGCACCAGATGGCGTGGCTCTTGGTCACTGAATCGTCGCCCAGGATGGGGATGAGGAAGGTGTAGATGGTGACGTTGTCGACCTTGGCCAGGTTGTTTTCCAGGATGTGGCAGTAGCGGCAGTTGGGGTCGGCGAAGACGGCCAGCTTGCGCTCGCCCTTGCCGCGTACGGTGACGACGGCGTCCTTGAGCGGCAGCTGGTCGAAAGGCACGCGCGACAGCTCCTGCAGGCGGTTCTGGGTCAGGTTCTGGCGCTGGCCAAGGTCAACGATTTCGCCCTGCAGGATGTAGCGGCCGGTGGCGTCGCTGTAAAACACCTCTTTGCCCGCCTGGATTTCGTACAGGCCGGGCAGGGGTGTGGGGCGGATCTCGCCGGTCTGGCCCAGCTGCGGCAGGCCCTTGGCCAGGGCTTCGCGCAGCGATTTCTGCGCGGCTTCGTCCAGCGGCGCGGCGCCAGCAGGGGTGGCTTGGGCGGCGGTGGCGGCTTTTTCGGGCGAAGAAGCGGGTGCGGCGGTGTCCGCCGTGCGGTTGCACGCCGACAGCGCCATCAGCAGGGGCAGGGTGGCCAGCGCCAGACGGCGGCGTTGAATGGAGGTCATGAATCAGTCCGGTAATGCTCCCGAATGCGCAAGATCGGGGAGTAGGAAACGGGAATAGGGAGAAGATGGGGAAAAGGGAGAAAAAGAGTAAGCGGTGTCAGCCCTGCAGCGCCTGGCGCACCAGCCACGTTTTGAGCGGCGTCAACGCGTTGACCGCGTCCAGCCCGAGGTTGCGCAGCGGCGCGGCTAGGGGATGCGGCTGGGCGAAGGCCTGCCACAACGCGTCGCAGGTGCGCGCCATGCGCGTGACCGGGCCGTGGCGCTGGCGGGCGTAGCGCGCAAGAACGGACAGATCGTCGCTGCCGCGCCAGGGGCTGTCCTTGCGGGCCTGGGCCAGCACCTCGGCCAGCACGCGCACGTCGGCAAGGCCCAGGTTGAGTCCCTGACCGGCCAGCGGGTGAATGGCGTGGGCCGCGTCGCCCGCCAGCACCCAGCTGCTGCCTGGCGCAAAAGCGCCATAAAGGGCGCTGTCGTGCGCCAGACGCAGCGGCCACAGCGCGGCGGTGGCTGTCATGGACAGCTCGCCCGCCAGGCCGCCCGTCGCTTCGTTCAGAGCCTGGGCGATGGCCTGCGGGCCTTGCTGCTGCAGGGCGGCGGCGCGCTCGTGCGGCAGCGACCAGACCAAGCCGTAGCCCCCGTCACGCGGCAGCAGGGCCAGCACCTCACCGTGGCGGAACCACTGCCAGGCCTGGCCGCCATTCGCTAGCGCGCTGTGAACATGCCCGGCCAGCGCGCTGTGTCCATAAGGGTGCTGGCGCAGGCTGAACAGGCCGTGCCCGGCGGCACGGTGACCGCGTTCGCGCGTGGGGCTGTCGCGGCCCTCGCACAGCACGGTCAGGCCGGGTGCGGCGGCGGGCGCTTCCTCAAACGGCGCCAGCGTGACCAGCGGGGCGAAACGCGCCGCCTGGCGCAGCATGTCCAGCAGCGGCGCAGCATCGACGATCCAGCCCAGCGCGGGCTGCTTCGCCTGCCACGCGGAAAATTCCAGCACCCCGCCCTGATCGCCCTGGACGCGCATGGCCTGAATGGGCGTGACCGCTGCTGCGGGGAGCTGATCCCAGACATTGAGCGCCGCCAGCAGCTCTTTCGAGGCGCCATTCAAAGCCCAGGCACGCAGGTCGCTGGCCGCTGTGTCTGTGGGCCCGGCGATCACGCGCGAGGCCAGGCCCTGGTGCGCCAGCGAGAGCGCCAGCGCCAGCCCGGCCGCGCCATCGCCCCGGATGTGGATGGAGGTGTTCATGCCGGAATTATCGCCCGCCCGCCTGCGGGTGGTGCGTCGCAGGGCTGAACCTCCACCAGACAGTCGTAAAAAGCGGCCGCAGCGCCAAGATCCGTGAGGCGCTGGTGCGTCAGTTCGTTCACGTTGCTGCCTGCCAGGCCCAGTTTGCGCCACCACACGCCCAGGCCGTGGACCACGCCGGGCCGGGCGTGATCGTCCACGGCGGCGCGGCAGACGTAATCGCCCCGGTCGTTGAAGACGCGCACGGTGTCGCCGTGGGCGATGCCGCGCGCGGTGGCGTCCTGCGGGTGCATTTCAAGCAGCGGCTCGCGTTCGGTGGCGCGCAGGCTGTCCACGTTGACGAAGGTGGAGTTCATGAAATGACGCGCCGGGGGCGAGATCATGGCCAGCGGATAGCGCGCCGCCAGCGCCGGGTCAGCCTCCGGGCTTTCGTAATTGTCCAGGTGCGTCGGCACGGCCAGACCCAGATCGGGACGGGCACCCAGCTCGGCGCGGCCCGACGGCGTGCCAAAACCGCCCTGCGCGAAGGGCGTGGGCGCAGCGCCGACGCTGGCGTGCGGCGAGGTGACCCAGCCTTGCTGCTGCAGCGTCTGCATGTCGATCGCATCGCCAAAGGCCTGCGCGATCAGATCGGAATCGCTGGCGGCCAGTTCGGGCTCGGTCCAGCCCAAGGCGCGGGCCAGGTCGCGGAAAATCTGCGCATTTGGGCGGCATTGCCCCAGCGGCGCCAGCGCCGCGCGGTTGAGCAGCACGTCGGTGTGGCCGTAGCTTTTGTGGATGTCGTCGTGCTCCAGCTGGGTCGTGGCAGGCAGGATGAAATCGGCGTAATCGGCGGTGTCGGTCCGGAAATGCTCCAGCACCACGGTGAAAAGGTCTTCGCGCGACAGGCCCGCGATCACCTGGCCCGAATCGGGCGCCACGGCGGCCGGGTTGCTGTTGTAGACGACCAGCGCTTCGACACGCGGCCCGAAAGCGTCGCCGCCCGGGTGCAGCAGGGCGTCGCCCAGCGCGCTCATATTGATCACCCGCGTGGGCCGCGCGCCGCGCAGGTGGCGTCCGCCAAAACGCGCATCCAGCGCGGGGAACTGGCCGGAGCTGCTCATCAGCAGGCCGCCGCCGCGCTCGCGCCAGGCGCCGGTCAGGCAGGGCAGCGCCAGGATCAGCCGCGTGGCGTTGCCGCCGCCGCGCACGCGCTGCATGCCGTAGTTCAGGCGGATGGCGGCCGGGCGCGTGCTGGCCCAGGCGTCGGCCAGATCGCGGATCTCGGCCTCGCTCACGCCGCAGACCTGCGCGGCGCGTTCGACGCTCCAGCGGCCGACTTCGTCGCGCAGTTCGGGCCAGCCAGCGGTGTAGCGGTCCAGATAATCGTGATCCAGAGTGGGCGTTCCGGCGGCTTCGCGCTCCAGCAGCGCGTGCATCAGGCCCAGCGCCAGCGCGCCGTCGGTGCCGGGGCGCAGGGCGATGTGCTGGTGGCAGCGCCGGGCGGTTTCGCTCTTGCGCGGGTCGACGCAGATCAGGCGCGCGCCCGCGCGTTTGGCCTCCTGGGCGCGGGTCCAGAAGTGGACGCTGGACGTGATCGGGTTGCTGCCCCAGATCAGGATCAGGCGGCTGTGTGCGAAATCCTGCACCGGCAGACCGGCTTTGAGGCCGTAAGTGGCGCTCAGCGCCGCGCCGCCCGCGCTGGCGCAGATGGTTCGGTCCAGCTCGCTGGCGCCCAGGCGGTGGAAGAATCGTTCGGCCATGCCTTCGCCCTGGACCAGGCCCATGGTGCCCGCGTAGCTGTAGGGCACGATGGCCAGCGGGTCGCGCTGCGCGATGGCGGACAGCCGCTGCGCGATGGCGGACAGCGCCTCGTCCCAGCTGACAGGTTCGAACTGGCCGGATCCTTTCGGACCGCAGCGCCGCAGCGGGGTGAGCAGGCGCTGCGCGTGGTGGGTGCGCTCGGCGTAGCGCGACACCTTGGTGCACAGCGCGCCGTGGGTGTGCCGGTGATCGGGGTGGCCGCGCATCGCGACCACGCGCTCCTGGCCGTCCACCCAAGCCACATCGGCCAGCCAGGCGCAGGTGTCGGGGCAGTCGTGCGGGCAGGCGCCGGGAACAGTGCGCAGCAGGGGGAGATCGTGGCTCATGGCGAATCCTGAAGAAAAGCGGGGGTCAGAGGGCGCTCAGGTCAGGCGCCGGGCCGTGCCGCACCCAGTGCTCGAACTGATAGGGCCAGTCGGCGTCATCCGGCCCCGGCCTGCGCTGGGTGCACTCGAACGGCAGGCCGTCCAGCGGCGGGAAGAAGGCGTCGGCGGCCTCGAAAACATGGTCTATGCGCGTCAGCCACAGTTGCGTGGCGTGCGGCAGCGCCTGTCGGTAGATGTCGGCGCCGCCAATCACCCAGAGCTGCGACAGAGACAGGGCCCGGGCCAGCGCGATGGCCTCGGCCCAGCCTGGCAGCCAGGCGGTGGTGTGCGGGCGCTCGGGGCTGATCTGCGCCAGCGCCTGCTGCGGTGTGGCGGCCAGGCCCTCGGGCGCTGGCTTGTGTGACAGCACCAGGTTGTGGCGCTGGGGCAGGGGGCGGAACGCGGCGGGGAGAGAATCCCAGGTGCGCGCCCCCATCAGCACCCCTTGGCCGCGCGTGAGCTGGCGGAAGTGGCGCAGGTCGCCCGGCAGGTGGCAAAGCAGTGAATTATTCACACCGAGCCCGCCGGAACGGTCCAGGGCGGCCACTAGAATCAGTTCGACATCAGGCATTTTTACCGCATCAATTGGGACCGGAATGAAACAGACCCTGCTGGGCCTGTCACAACGCTCCAGCACATTCTTCGTCATCCAGATTGCACTGGGATTCATCGGATCCCTGGGATTGTACGTGGCCGGTCTGAACGGCGGCCCGATCAACGACTTCAACCGCTGGGCTTACCCGGTCTGCGCTGCATGGTGCGGCCTGGCGCTGGTGCTGGTCAGAATCCGGCCATCGGGCATGGCGATCTACCAGACCGTGACCATGGCCGTGGCGCTGGCCTTCATCTGCGGGCAGATCACTTTTCTGTCGCTGGCGCGTCCGCCCACTTTTGTCACCGAGCTGGCCGTGGTCTTCATGTGGATGCCGGTGGTGGGCACGGCGCTGTTCTACCTGCTGCAGCGCCGCCAGGCCATGGCGCTGTGGGCGGGGATGTACGTCTGGATGGTTCTGCTGGGCCTGGAGCAGATGCTGCTGAACGCGCGCGGGCTGGAACCGGCTGTCCGCGTGATGTGGATCAACGCCCTGTGGGTGCAGCCCATGATGTTCAGCATCGCGCTGGGCGTGGCGCTGTTCCACGAGCGCCGCGACGCCGACGTGCGCGTCTCGGATGCGCTGCGGCGAGCGGCCTACGTCGATCCGCTGACTGGCCTTTACAACCGGCGCTTTGCGCTGGAGCGCATGGAGAAGCTGCGCCGCCGCGACGACGCCCTGCTGTGCGTCTGGATTTTCGATCTGGACCACTTCAAGCGCCTGAACGACCGCTACGGCCACGGCATCGGCGACGAGGTGCTGCGCGACATGGGCCGTCTGGTGCGCGAATCGCTGCGCCACGACGATTTCGCCGTGCGCTGGGGTGGCGAGGAGTTCGTGGTGCTGATGCCGCACACGCCGCTTGCGGGCGCACAGGAGGCCGCCGAGCGCTTCCGCCTGGCCGTGCACAAGAACGAATGGTCGGGCGAGCGCCTGAGCGTCACCGTCAGCATCGGCGTCTCGCAAGGCAGCGCCAGCGAGAATCTCGACGCCCTGATCGCCCGCGCCGACAAGGCGCTTTACGCCGCCAAACTGGCCGGGCGCAACCGGACACGCGCCTGCGCCCGCGCCTTTGGCGATTGCTCCGACTGCGGCCTGGCCTGCCGCCAGACGCCGGGCGCCGCACCGCTGGCCGAAGGGCTGAGCACCGCGGGGGTCTGCGATCCTTCGGAAGACCTGCTGCGCCGCGTGGACAGCTATCTGGCCGCGCTGGCCCGCAATGGCCCCCGTGACCGTCCGCAGCAGGGCGAAGACGGCCGGGCTAAAATCGAAGGCTGATTCGTTTCAAGGATGTTGCGGCATGGCTTTCGCTCCTGATGCCCCGGCCAGCGCGGGTGGCCCGGTCACCGAGATGTACTGGCGCGAGCTGCGCGAGCGCGGCTACCGCAGCGATCCGGCCCAGCTGCGTGCCATCGCGGCCCTGGAGCGCTGCGCCAGCGACTGGGCCGCGTACCGGCAAAAGCGCAGCAACCGCCTGAAAAAGTGGCTCAACCACCCCGAGATTCCGCGCGGCGTCTATATGTATGGCGGCGTGGGGCGCGGCAAGAGCTTCCTCATGGACTGCTTCTTCGCGGCCGTGCCCATCCGGCGCAAGCAGCGCCTGCACTTTCACGAGTTCATGCGCGAAGTTCACCGCGAACTCGCCGGCCTGCAGGGCACCGCCGACCCGCTGGACGTGCTGGGCGCGCGCATGGCGCGGCGCTTCAAGCTGATCTGCTTTGACGAGTTTCACGTCTCGGACATCACCGACGCGATGATCCTGCACCGGCTGCTGGACGCGCTGTTTGCCAACGGCGTGGGCTTTGTCACCACGTCCAACTTCCGCCCGGACGATCTCTACCCCGATGGCCTGCACCGCGACCGCCTGCTGCCCGCCATCGCGCTGCTCAACCAGCGCCTGGAGGTGCTGGACGTGGACAACGGCACCGACTACCGCAGCACCGACGGCCCGCAGATGCCGACCTACCTGCACCCGCTGGACGCCGCCACCGACGCCGCCATGGCAGCCACATTCGCCCGCCTGGCCGAAGAGGGCGACGAGAACACCGCCATCCCGATCGGCAGCCGCACCCTGCAGGCCCGCCAGCGCGCGGGCGGCGTGGTGTGGTTTGATTTCCGCGAGCTGTGCCAGCAGCCGCGCTCGCAGAACGATTACCTCGAGCTGGCGGGCGCCTTCCACACCGTGCTGCTCAGCGGCGTGCCCGAAATGGACGAAACCCTGGCTGTGCCCGCCCGCCGCCTGACGCTGCTGGTCGACGTGCTCTACGACCGCCGCGTCAAGCTGATCCTGTCCGCCGCTGTTCCCGCCGAAGCGCTTTACACCAGAGGCACGCTGGCCCACGAGTTCGTGCGCACCGTGTCGCGCCTGCACGAAATGCAGACCGAAGCCTGGATGCAGCAGGAGCGCCGCACCGTCGATACGCGGCTGACGATAGGGCCGGTGGATGTGTGATTCCGGGGCAGCGGGGTTTGATGTTCCTGCGCCTGTCCGGCGAACATGGCCCGAAGAACCTGCAGCGTCTTCGCCAGCGTCGCCGATCCCGGTCTGACGGCGATCAGTACATCACCCGCGCCACCGCACTGGGCGCGTGTCCGGCCCGCTGGTAGCGCACGTAAAGCGTGCCGCTGGTGCCCGGGGCGCCGATGATCCAGCGCGGGCTGGCGGTGGTCTGGCTGAACAGGGGCTGGCGGAAATCGGGGTCGCGGGCGATGACGACCTGCGCGGGCTGAGCGGACTGGGCGGCCGTGGGCACATCAACCTGCAGGCTCAGGGTGCTGGACAGCCACCGCACCGAGGGCGCCGGATCGATGCCTTCGGGGGCTGCCGGGGCACAGCGCTCGGGCGGAGCGGCGACGAACTGCAGCGAGCGGCTCAGGCCCAGCAGGCCCAGATCATTGACGCTGATGACCGTGGCATACCAGGGGCCGGGCGGCAGATCGGCCGGGACGGCGTAGCTCTGGCCCTGGGCCACGCGCTGCACGCTGACGATCTGGTGCGCCTGCGGGTCGCGGCTGATGACGATCTGGCTGGCGGCAATGGGCGAGGGCGGGTTCGCGCTGTCGGGGGTGATGCGCCAGTCGCGGCCCGCGCAGACGGTATCCGGCAGCGTGACCTGCGGCGCAGCGGGCAGCCGGACCACCTGGGGCGCCCGCTGGGGTGCCATAGCCGCGCCCTGCAGGGCATCGACGGGCAGATCGCGCACGCGCTGGCCCTGGTCAACTGCAACACGGCCCTCCAGCACCTCGGCGCGGGTCGGGTAGGCACTGCCATCGGCGTGAACGCGGTAGCGCGTGCCGCGCACGCCAATCACGGCGGTGGGGGTTTCGACGGCGAGCGGCGTGGCGCGCAGCACCTTGGTGGCGAGCACCTCGATGCTGCCCTGCAGCAGGCGCAGCCCGCTGATGAAGAGACTGGGCGCGTCGGCCCGCGTGCTGGTGGGCAGCACACGGTTGGCCGTGACCTGGGTGCGGCTGCCGGGCTGGATCTCGACCAGCGAGCCATCGCCCAGGCGCAGCGTGGCCGTGGCCAGGGCGCCGGTGACCAGCTCCTGGCCGACCAGCAGCGCCTGGCCCGCGCTGACCGGCAGCTCGCCCGTTGCGGTGATGACGCGCACCGGCCCGCTGGCCGCGGTGACCATCGCGGGCTGGCTGCCGCTGCGCATCAGGCGGGCGGGAATCCACAGCGTCTGGCCGGGGCGCAGGCGGTGCGGGTCGGCCAGATGGTTGATGTGCGCCACTTCGGTCCACGCGCTGCTGGCGACCAGAAACTGCTGGCTGATGTGGCTGAGCGTGTCGCCCGAGGTGATGACAAAGCGCACGCCCGGCTCCCGGTGCGATGAGCCCCCCGGCCGCGGATCGGCCGCCTGGGCCCCGGCTGCGGCGCAGGCCAGCACCAGCGCGCAGGCGGTGCCCACGGCCCTGCGGCCCGGACGCCTGGGGCGGCGGAGAAAAGGCATCAAACGGGAGGAGCGGGGGGTGGTCATGGCGTGCGATCTGATTCAGGAAAAACGGGGGAATCAGTCCCCGGACGAGCTGGACCCGAGCTGATCCCGGACCAGGGCAAAGAGTTCACGGTAGGCCTTGCCGTGGCGCGGCGTGTGGCCTTTGCGGTCGGCGGTGCCCGGTGGCGCGGCGTCGGGCGTGGCGGCGGCCTGCTGGCGCGCCGAGCGGATCAGGCTGCGCAGGTGCTGAACGTCGGTGCCCGGATGCTCTTCCAGCCAGAGGGGCAGCGCGTTGTCATCGCGCAGCAGGCGCTCGCGCCACAGTTCGGCCTGGTGCAGGCGCAGGCTGTCGTGGGCCAGACCCAGCTCGAACTGCTCGACGCCGTGGCGCAGCGCCTCGATGTCGGCTTCGTCCAGCAGCGTCATCACCTTGCCGATGTACTGCAGCTGGCGGCGGCGGCCTTCGAAGGAGCGCGTGCGCGCCAGTTCGTCCAGCGCCCCCTGCAGGCGGTCGGGCACGGCCATCACCTTCAGGCGCGAGGCGGGCAGGGCCGCCAGCTTGCCGCCCAGCACCTGCAGATCCTGCGCCTGGCGTTTGCGGTCGGAACGGCTGGGGCGCTCTTCAAAAGGGAGGGGTGATGTGGGGTGTGGTGTCATGAACTGGGCTGCGGGCCGTGCGGGGTCAGGCTATGATGGCCCGCTGGATTTTATGCGACCTGGCCGCGTCTGCAGCCTCAGGGGTCCGCAGCAACTGCACGAAAGCCCGATTCATGAACGATTCACGCCCCGACAAGGCCCTGGTGTTCGCCCACAGCCGCGAACAGTTCGAAACCCTGGTGGACGAGGCCCTGGCCCTGGCGCTCAAAACCGGCGCCACTGCCGCCTCGGCTGGCATCTCCGAAGACATCGGCCTGTCGGTGTCGGTGCGCATGCGCGATCTGGAAAACGTCGAGCGCAACCACGACCGCTCCTTCGGCCTCACGGTGATGGTCGGCCAGAGCCAGGGTCACGCCAGCACCTCCGATTTCAGCCGCGAAGCCATCGCGCGCACGGTGCAGGCGGCGTACGACATCGCCCGCTTCACGGCCAGCGACGAGCACGCTGGTCTGCCCGAGCTGGCCGATCTGGCGCTGGACGCCACGCAGCATCGCGATCTGGATCTCTTCCACCCCTGGGCCATCGACGCTGACGACGCCGCGCAGATCGCCCTGCAGTGCGAAGCCGCTGCGCTGGATTTCGACAAACGCATCACGCAGTCCGAAGGTGCCAGCGTGTCGGCGCAGCAGTCGCACTTCGTGGCTGGCAACACGCTGGGCTTTCGCGGCGCCTATGCCTCTTCGCGGCACAGCGTTTCGGTGGCGCCCATTGCCGGCAAAGGCGCGCAGATGCAGCGCGATTACTGGTTTGATTCCATGCGCGATCCGGCCGATCTGGCCACGCCGGACAGCATTGGGCGCACCGCCGCGCAGCGCGCGCTGGCGCGCCTGGGCTCGCGCAAGGTCGCCACCTGCGAGGTGCCGGTGCTCTTCGATCCCATGCTGTCTGCGGGGCTGATCGGCTCTTTCGTGCACGCCGTCAGCGGCGGCGCGCTCTACCGCCAGGCGTCTTTCCTGCAGGACAGCCTGGGCCAGGCGGTGTTTGCCGACCACATTGATCTGCTGGAAGACCCGTTTGTGCCCAAAGGCAAGGCCAGCTCGCCCTTCGACAGCGAAGGCGTGCGTGTGTGCGCCCGCCAGGTCGTCGATGCGGGCGTGGTCCGGGGCTACTTCCTGGCCAGCTACTCGGCGCGCAAGCTGGGCATGGCCAACACCGGCCACGGCGGTGGCTCGCACAACCTGACGCTGCGCAGCCGCCTGACGCAGCCCGGCGACGATTTCGCCGCCATGCTGCGCAAAATGGATCGCGGCTTGGTCGTCACCGAACTGCTGGGGCAGGGCGTCAATGGCGTGACGGGCGATTATTCGCGCGGCGCCGCCGGTTTCTGGGTCGAAAAGGGCCAGATCGTCCACGCGGTCGAGGAAGTGACCATCGCGGGCAACCTGAAAGACATGTACCGCAACATCGTGGCCATCGGCGCTGATGCGTTCACCTACGGCGGCAAGACCAGTGGCTCCGTCCTGATCGGGGGCATGAAAGTCGCGGGGTCGGCATGAGCCGGCGGCGCGGTCCACCCCCGCCCGCCCCGCTGGAGGGCGATCCCGTCCTGCAGGTGGACGCCATGGATCTGGACGGCCAGGGCGTGGCGCGCGCGCCGGACGGGCGCGTGGTCTTCATCGAGGGCGCGCTGCCCGGCGAGCGCGTTCGCATGGTGGTGCAGCGGCGCAAGGAGCGCTGGGTGGCTGGCCCGATGACGGCGCTGGAGCAGCCCAGCCCCCTGCGCGTCACGCCGCCGTGTCCGCACTTCGGCCTGCACGCGGGCGCCTGCGGGGGCTGCAAGGTGCAGCACCTGGAGCCTTCGGCGCAGGTCGCCATCAAGCAGCGCGTGCTGGAAGACCAGCTGGAGCGCGTCGGCCGCGTCCGGCCGGATCGCATCCTGCCCGCCATCGCCGGGCCCTCGCTGGGCTACCGCGACCGCGCGCGCCTGACGGTGCGCTATGTCGAGAAGAAAGGTGACGTGCTGATCGGCTTTCACGAACGCGCCTCGCGCTATGTCGCCGACATGACGGCCTGCCGCGTGCTGCCGCCCACTGTCGAGTCGCTGCTGCGCCCCCTGCGCGCCCTGCTGATGGGCATGGACGCACGCAGCCAGATCCCGCAGATCGAGGTCGCCGTGGGTCGTTCGCGCCCGCGCGGACAGGACGCGGAGGGCCACTTCACAGCGCCGCTGGGCGACCAGCGCGTCACCGTGATCGCCCTGGTGCTGCGCGTGCTGCAGCCACTCTCCGAGGCCGACATCGCCCGGCTGCACGCTTTTGCCCAGCAGCACGCGGTGCAGTGGTGGCTGCAGCCCAAGGGGCCGGATTCCATCGCGCTGCTGGACGACGCTGGGGCCGCTGCGCCCGCCGGTGCCACCGACGCGCGCAGCGCCCAGCTCGCCTACGATCTGGACGAGTTTGACGTGCACATGCCGTTTCGTCCGACCGATTTCACCCAGGTCAACCCGCAGATCAACGCGGTGCTGGTGGGTCGCGCGCTGCGCCTGCTTCAGGTCGAACCGGGCAGCCGCGTGATCGACTGGTTCTGCGGGCTGGGTAACTTCTCGCTGCCGCTGGCGCGGCGCGTGGGCGCGTCAGGACAGGTGCTGGGCATTGAGGGCAGCGCCACGCTGGTGGACCGTGCCCGCGACAATGCGCGGCGCAATGGCCTGGATCACGCGCAGTTTGATGTCAGCAACCTCTTCGAGATGACCCCGCAGGCGCTCTACGCCCTGCAGCAGCGCCACGGCGTGGCCCAGCGCTGGCTGGTCGATCCGCCGCGCGACGGCGCTTACGCGCTGGTTCAGGCACTGGCCGCGCTGTGCGGCGCGCCGCTGCTCAAGAGCGGTCATGTGGTCCTGCAGCGCAGTCGCGGCGTGGAAGACCTGGTCGCTGATGCTGCTCCCGACAGCCCCGAAGCGCCCGAACTGGCCGATTTCACGCCGCCCCCCGGTTGGCAGCCGCCGCAGCGCATTGTTTACGTCAGCTGCAACCCCGCCACCCTGGCGCGCGACACCGACGTGCTGGTCCACGGCGCCGGGTATCGTCTGGTCAGCGCAGGGGTGATCAACATGTTCCCGCACACGGCGCATGTGGAGAGCATGGCGGTGTTTGAGCGGCCCGCCATGCCGTAAAATACCGCTTTCGTTCCGGGGTCAGCAGACCCCGTTTTTTATGCCTTCCCCTCAGACACCGAGACACTGACGACATGAACACCATTCCCCTGACGCGCCGTGGCGCCGAGCTGCTCAAGGCCGAGCTGCAGCGTCTGAAGTCGGTTGAACGCCCGGCGGTGATCCTGGCCATTGCCGAGGCCCGCGCGCAGGGCGATCTCTCCGAGAACGCAGAATACGAGGCCGCCAAAGACAAGCAGGGCTTCATCGAGGGCCGCATCCAGGAGGTCGAGGGCAAGCTGTCGGTGGCCCAGATCATTGATCCGGCGCAGCTCGACGCGGCGGGCAAGGTGGTGTTTGGCTCGACGGTCGATCTGGAAGACGAGGACAGCGGCAAGGCCGTCACCTACCAGATCGTCGGCGACGATGAGGCCGACATCAAGCAGGGCCTGATCTCGATCAGCTCGCCGATCGCGCGCGCGCTGATCGGCAAGGAGGCCGGCGACGTGGCCGTGGTCAAGGCCCCGGGCGGCGACCGCAGCTACGAAATCGTGGCCGTGCGCTACGCCTGAAAGGCCCACGGATGAGCGATACGCCTGAACTGCCCGCCAGCGCCCGCCGGGTGCAGGACTGGCTGGACGCCCAGGGCCCGGGCCACCGCGTGGTCCAGCTGGACGAGAGCGGCCGCACCGCGCAGGAGGCCGCTGACGCACTGGGTTGCCAGGTGGCGCAGATTGCCAAATCGCTGATTTTTGCGCTGAACTGGCCTGATCCGCTGCCCGCTGGCGCGCAGCCGCCCGCTGGGGTGGACCACCAGGCCGTGCTGATTCTGGCCAGTGGTGCCCACCGCGTGGACGAAACCCGTGTGGCGCAGGCGCTGGCCCAGGCCTGGTCCTGCCTCGGATTGACCCTGGGCAAAGCCAACGCGCGGCTGGTGCGCGATCTGACAGGCTATGCGATTGGCGGCATCCCGCCCGTAGCGCACGCGGTGCGGCTGCCGGTGGTGATGGACGAATCGCTGTTCCAGTGGCCTGAACTGTGGGCTGCAGCGGGCACGCCGCACACGGTGTTCAAATTGCAGGCCGACACCCTGCAGGCCTGGACGGGGGCTCTGGTGACCGCCGTGGCCACGACCGAGTCACCTTCGCCCTGACCGCCTTTTTGACCCTTCACCCCTGAGCGGAGAGACCCATGACCGCGACCGCTGCCACCGCTGATTTCCGCATTCCGCCGCCGCCCGAGAGCCGCCTGCCCGGCGTGGGCACCACGATTTTCACGGTGATGTCGGCGCTGGCGCAGGAGCAGGGCGCGGTCAACCTGGGCCAGGGCTTTCCGGATTTCGGCTGCGATCCGGCGCTGGTCGATGCCGTCGCCGATGCCATGCGCGCCGGGCACAACCAGTATCCGCCCATGACCGGCCTGCCTGCGCTGCGCCAGGCGGTGGCGCAGGTGATGCAGACCACGCAGGGCGTGGCCTACGACGCCGACCGCGAGATCACCATCACCGCCGGGGCGACGCAGGGCCTGTTCACGGCCATTCAGGCGCTGGTGCGTCCGGGCGACGAGGTCGTGGTGCTGGAGCCCGCTTACGACAGCTACCTGCCCGCGCTGGAGCTGGCCGGGGCCACGGTGCACCGCGTGCCGCTGACGCCCATGACTTTCCGGCCTGACTTTGACCGCATCGCGGCGGCGCTGTCACCGCGCACGCGCCTGGTGCTGGTCAACACGCCACACAACCCCAGCGGCACGGTCTGGTCGCGCGCCGACTGGCAGATGCTGGCCGACCTTCTGGCGCCCACCGACGCCTGGCTGCTGTCGGACGAGGTCTACGAGCACATGGTCTTCGACGGCCAGCGCCACGTCAGCGCGGCGGCATTGCCCGCCTTGCGGGCGCGCGCCGTTGTCGTCACCAGTTTTGGCAAGACGCTGCACGTCACCGGCTGGAAGGTCGGCGCGGTGCTGGCGCCGCCCGAGCTGATGGCCGAGTTCCGCAAGGTCCACCAGTTCAACGTGTTCACCGTCAACACGCCCATGCAGCACGGCCTGGCCGCCCACCTGGCGCAGCCGCAGCACTATCTGGGCCTGGCGGATTTTTACCAGGCCAAGCGCGATCATTTCCGCGCCGGGCTGGCCGCCACACGGCTGCGCCTGCTGCCCTGCGAGGGCACGTATTTCCAGTGCGTCGATTACAGCGCCGTGTCGTCGCTGGGCGAGATGGATTTCTGCCGCTGGCTGTGCACCGAGCTGGGCGTGGCGGCGATTCCGCTGTCGGCTTTTTACCGCGATGGCACCGAGCAGGGCGTGGTGCGCTTCTGCTTTGCCAAACAGACGACCACGCTGGACGCCGCGCTGCAGCGCCTGGCGCGGCTGTAAAGCGTTCAGATTTCAAAGGGGTTTCCATGGATCGCACCGTGTTTTTCATTTCGGACGGCACCGGCATCACGGCGGAAACCTTCGGGCAATCCATCCTGACGCAGTTTCCCGGCCAGTTCCGCGCCATGCGCCGCCCCTTTATCGACAGCCTGGCCAAGGCGCAGCAGGTGCTGCACGAGATCAACCAGTGCACCGCGCACGAGGGCAAGCGCCCGGTGGTATTCATGACGCTGGTCAATGACAACGTGCGCAGCGTGTTCGAAAGTCCCGACTGCAAGGGTCGGGTGATGGACATGTTCCACGCTTTTGTGGCGCCGCTGGAGGACGAGTTCGGCGTCAAATCCAACCACCGCGTCGGGCGTTTTTCTGATCCGGCCAAGAGCGCGCGCTACCACGACCGCATCGAGGCGATCAACTTTTCGCTGGCGCATGACGACGGCCAGAGCGCGCGCAACCTGGAGCAGGCCGACGTCATCCTCGTCGGCGTAAGCCGCAGCGGCAAGACGCCGACCTCGCTTTATCTGGCCATGCAGCATGGCATCAAGGCGGCCAATTACCCGCTGATCCCCGAGGATTTCGACCGCAAGGTGCTGCCCAAACCGCTGCTTCCCTGGCGCGAGAAGTGCTTCGGCCTGAGCATAGACCCGCAGCGCCTGAGCCAGATCCGCCACGAGCGCCGTCCAGGCAGCAACTACGCGTCGCTGATCGGCTGCCACCAGGAGGTCGAGGCCGCCGAGGCCATGATGCGCCGTGAAGGCATTACGTGGCTGTCCTCGACGCACAAGTCCATCGAAGAGATCGCCACGACCATCCTGTCGCAGATCAGGCCGGACCGGCTGCTGTTTTAAGCCTCAGCCGTCCAGCGGCCGCATGTTGACCGTGATGCTGGGCGGCACGGTACCGTCCACATCCTTGGGCAGCACGCGGGTGCGCTCGATGGCCGCGCGTGCTGCCGCATCCCATGCGCTGTTGCCGCTGGATCGCGACATGCTGATGCCGGTGATGCGTCCGTCGGGCGACAGCTTCAGGCTGAAGCTGGCCGTGGGGTTGCTGGTGACTTCGCTGGTGTCAAAGCGCACATTGGGCAAAATGCGCGCCCGCACGCGGCCCGCGTAACCCGGCGACGGGCCTTTGGACACTTTGGCTTCGCTCTCGGCCTCGCCGGCCTGCGCCATCATCCGGTCCAGCGCGGCTTTGCGCATTTTTTCGGCGGCGGCTTTCTCGGCCTTGGCTTTCGCAGCCGCCTCAGCTTTGGCCTTGGCAGCGGCTTCCGCTTTGGCCTCGGCTTGGGCTTGTGCGGCGGCGTCTGCCTTCGCCTTGGCCTGCGCTTTGGCCTCCGCCTTCGCCTGAGCCGCTGCTGCGGCTTTTTCGGCCTGCGCCGCTTTGGCGGCCTGAGCGGCTTGGGCGGCCGCTGCTTTGGCGGCCGCGGCGGCCTGGGCTTTTTGCGCGTCCTTGCGCGCCTGAGCCGCTGCAGCGCGGTCGGCGTCCCGCTGGCGGGCTTCTTCCTGAGCCGCCAGCTGCTGGGCTTTTTTCGCTGCAGCCTGTTCGGCCTGCTCGGCTTTTTTGGCCTGCTCCGCTTTCTGAGCCTTGAGGGCGGCGGTTTTTTCGGCGGCTGCGGCCTTGGCCTCCTGACGCTGCTTCTCTTGGCGCTGTTTCACCAGCGCCGCGTCCACTTCAGGATCGGGTTTGGGCTCGGGCTGGGCCTTGGGTGGTTTCGGAGCGGTTTTCGCTTCGGTCTGCACCGGGGGGGCGGCACTGTCCGCGGGCTGGCCTGCAGGCTGGGCCGCTGGGACGGCGGACCACAGTTCGGCGCTCAGGGGGGCCTCAGGTTTCATCACAAAGCGCCCGGCCAGCACCAGCAGCAGGATGACGGCGGCGTGCACGGCCACCGCCAGTCCCACAGAGCGGCGCAGCTTCGGGGGGCGGGGAGGCAGCTGCGGGGACTGCAGATCGGCGGGATCAGTGTCCATGCCTCAGCGCCCCGGCTGGACGGCCAGACCGATGCGCTGGATCTGCCCCTGGTGGAGCTGGCGCATGATGTCCATGACCTGCTCGTAGCGCACGCTCTTGTCCGCCGAAATCACGACGGGGGTGGATTTGTCCTCGGTGTCGTTCGCCTGAAGATCGCGCACGGCGTCCATCAATTCGGGCAGCGTGCCGTAAGCTGTGGCCTTGCGCCCATCCACGCGCAGGGCCAGATCGCCGTTGGCTTTCAGGATGACCTCAGCGACGTGCCCCGGCATGTTGCGCGCCTGTCCGGCGCTGGGCAGGTTGACCAGGCTGGGCGCGACCAGCGGTGCGCTGACCATGAAAATGATCAGCAGCACCAGCATCACGTCGATGAAGGGCACCATATTCATTTCGGCCACGGCGCGGCGACCCCGGCGGCCGCGGCTGGATCCGGTCACGGCGGGCATGGCTTAAATCTCCCGCTGGCCAGGGCGCCCGGCCATGCGCCGGGGGTCGAACAGCTCGCCCGCGCGCGGGTGCTCTTCGCCCGCCGACTGGGCGGGGGGGGCAGCGTCTCCTATAAACATCT
>NZ_JAWDIE010000019.1:0-67868 GCF_037688875.1 Amphibiibacter pelophylacis | reverse complement strand
GGAGTAATAGGGTGTAATCAGCTCGATGAGGTCATACCACGGGATTACACGCTCCATCTCATCAAGAAAGATGCGCTTGCGCGTGCGGCGCTGGTCAGGGTCAATGGGTAAAACGTACTGAATGTTCATGACCTGATTGTGCCAGGTTGCGGGCCTGCTGACCAGGATGATGGGGATGGAGTGGGGTTTTGAGGTGTTTCCTTAGGGAGCGATCATTTAAAGGAATGCACTAAATTTTGAAATTTCATCTAATAAAATCACAATGTGTTGATTTTATTGAGAGAGAATTTTCAGATTGAGATTTTAGGCGTTCCCGTAAAGTCAAAAATATTCTTTTGTTTTACTGCAGTACAGGCTTTTTGCCTCATCGAGCTCTGTCTCGGATAAATTGAATTTGAGTTTTCGTGAAGTTCGATTTTTTGGATGATTGAGTTCATCTTCGATTCTTTTTAATGTCCAACCATCTTTTAAGTAATAAATTGGAGTGGTCAATCCTTTATGGCTTATTAATTTTTCAAGCAAATTTTCTTCTGACAATCCATAGTCATGCCAAAGTGTATCTATAGATATTTCGTATTTTTTTTGTGACTGGTAAAGAAATAAATTGGCGTTTACTTCTATTGCTTTCATAAGCATCCAAATGTACTCTTTTTCGGCTGTATGGCAAAATTTGCATGCCCAAGAATAAATATTTTCGATATCTGTCAAGCAACAAGGAAGATTCAAGCATTCTAAACTTTTTAGAAATTTAATTATTGCTGTGACAGGAAATTCGCGTGTTCCGGATTTAACCTTGTTGCCGCAAGTGACGTCGGATGATTTAAAGCCTATGATCGCCTTTAATTTATTTTCTAATGCCAGTCGCAGCTTGAGTGGTATTGAGTAAAGATCAAATGTTTCTTTGCTCGATTTTACTTCGATGCTCTCATAGGTTTTTGGGAATATAGTTTGTGATGCCAAATGAAAAAGTGCATGATCTGAGATTTTTGACTGCGCATAGTGCGCAAGGTTATGATTTTCTATAGTTATATTTTCGATCGTGACAAATTGCTCAATATCACTAATAAATATACCAATGAGCCTATTGCGATCGTCTACGTCTAAGACGTTATTGGATGACGGGAATCTGATATTGTTGGCGATAAGTTTTTCTGCTTGTTCAATAAGTATTTTTAACTGTGCTATTGAACTTTTGGCGAGATCATTTTTTGATGGAAATGGGTTATTGGGTGTTGTTGGTATTGCGTGAGTCTTTTTAATTGAATTCACATAATTGGATAATTTCTCTAATGGTTCCAATTTGTATGCTCCAGTTGTTTTGGTTAGTATTAATCAGTGACCGATAGATAAGGTTTTGGTTGCTGCTTCACACAAATCCCCCTCAGCCCCCTAAAACTCCCCCAGCAGCCCCTCAATCTCCGCCTTGCCGGGCTGGCGTGCAGGCACGACGCGCTCGGCGTATTTGTTGAAGCGCCAGGCGGTGCCCTCGGCCGTGATGCGGCGCCACACGGCGCGTTTGTCCAGGGGCTCCATGCGGGTCCAGTGCTGGACTTCGTCTTCGGTGCGGCCGCAGCCTTTGCAGACCGGATCGCCCTGGGCGGTGGAGCAGATGGCGATGCAGGGCGCATCGCTCTGGTGCTGGTACCAGGCCGTCCAGGCGGCCTGGGCGCGGCCGGGCAGGGCGGACCAGACGACGGCGTCCTGCTGCTGCCAGACCATGCGCGCGTAGACCTCGGCCAGCGCCCGCACCGGCGCGCAGGCGCTGATGCCGTCACTGGATGGCGCGTGCTGGCGCCACCAGTTGATGGCGGCTTCCAGGTCGTGGAGGTGCAGCGGGGCCATGGCCAGGGCGGCGGTCAGAACTGCAGGCCCATGGCCTGGCGCACGTCTTTCATGGTGCGCGAGGCGGTCATGCGGGCGCGTTCGCAGCCTTTTTCCAGGATCCAGCGGACTTTTTCCGGCTCGCGGACATAGGGCTCGGCGCGTTCTTTCCACGGCTTCTGCTCGGCCAGCACGGCGTCGATGACGGGCTGTTTGCAGTCCAGGCAGCCGATGCCGGCGGTTGTACAGCCCTGCTGCACCCAGGCCTGCGTTTCGGGCGTGGTGTAGACCTTGTGGAACTGCCACACGGGGCAGCGCTCGGGGTCGCCCGGGTCGTTGCGGCGGGCGCGCTGCGGGTCGGTGGGCATGCGGCGGATTTTTTCGGTGACGGCAGCCTCATCGTCGCGCATGGCGATGGTGTTGCCGTAGCTCTTGCTCATCTTGTCGCCGTCCAGGCCGGGCAGGCGCGAGGTCTGGGTCAGCAGGGCCTGCGGCTCGGTCAGGATGGTCTGGCCCGATCCGCGCAGATGGCCCTGCAGCAGGGCGCTGTCGGCCGGGGTCCAGCCGCTGATGGCCACGCTGGCCCGCGCGACCACGCCATCGCCCTTGCCCAGAGCGGCTTCGTCGCCGCTTTCCTGGTAGGCCTTGCGCTGCTTTTCGTAGTAGCGCGCGTCGTCTTTCGACAGGCGCGCCAGCGCGGCGGCCACGTCGGCGTCGTGCGTGGGGCTGCGGCCGTAGAGCTGGTTGAAGCGGCGGGCCACCTCGCGCGTCATCTCGACGTGGGGGATCTGGTCCTCGCCGACCGGCACGTACTGCGCGCGGTAGATCAGGATGTCAGCGGCCTGCAGCAGCGGGTAGCCCAGGAAGCCGTAAGTGGCCAGATCACGGTCCTTCAGCTTGGCCATCTGGTCCTTGTAGGTCGGCTGGCGCTCCAGCCAGGCCAGCGGCGTGCCCATGGACAGCAGGGTGAAGAGCTCGGCGTGCTCGGGCAGGCGGCTCTGCATGAAAATCGTGCAGCGGTCGGGGTCCAGGCCGCAGGCCAGCCAGTCGATCACCATTTCGATGACGTTCTTCGCGATGACTTCGCGCGTCTCGTAGTGCGTGGTCAGCGCGTGCCAGTCGGCGACAAAAAAGTAGCAGTCATGCTGGGACTGCATCTCGACCCAGTTTTTGAGGGCGCCGTGGTAGTGGCCCAGGTGCAGGGCGCCGGTAGGGCGCATGCCGGAGAGTACGCGTGAGGTCATGGTGTTTGAAGCGGGATGGCCGCCGATTTCGTCCAGAGCGCTGATTGTAAAGACCTCCACCCGCTACACTGGGCGCCCATGAGTGAAATGTCTCCGGCTGCCCCGCGCTTTGGGGCGCAAAATCCTGCGCGCCTGGTCGTCCTGATCTCCGGGCGTGGCTCCAACATGCAGGCGCTGGCCGAATGCTGCGAGCGCGAGGCCTGGCCCGCGCATGTCGCCGCCGTCATCAGCAACCGCCCGCAGGCGGCTGGTCTGGCGTGGGCGGCGCAGCGCGGCATCGCCACGGGCTGCGTCGATCACACCGCGTTCGCGGCCCAGTCTGATCCGCGCGCCGCCTTCGAGGCCGCACTGCGCGAAGCCATCGATGCCCACGCGCCCGATCTGGTCGTGCTGGCGGGCTTCATGCGCATTCTGGGCGCGGATTTTGTGCAGCATTACGCGGGGCGCATGCTCAACATTCACCCTTCGCTGCTGCCCGCGTTCACAGGCCTGCATACACACCGCCGCGCCATCGAGGCGGGCTGTCGGCTGGCGGGCAGTACGGTGCACATCGTCACGCCCGAGCTGGATCACGGACCCATCGTCGCGCAGGCGGCGGTGCCCGTCCTGCCCGGCGACGACGAAGACCGCCTGGCCGCGCGCGTGCTGCGCGCCGAGCACGTCATCTACCCGCGCGCGGTGCGCGCCTGGGTGGACGGCGCGTGGTGGCTGGACGGCGGGCGCGTGCGCCACGCTCCCGGCGCGGCGGATGACCTGTGGCACTTCAGCCCCAGGCCCTGAGCGCTTTTCCCCTTCTTTTTCAGTGTCTGCGACGTTTATGCTGGTTCATCCCCAATTCAACCCCATCGCCCTGGATCTGCACGGTCTGGGCCTGCCCATCGCCATCCACTGGTACGGCCTGACCTACCTGGCGGCCTTCATGCTCTTCCTGTTTCTGGGGCGGCGGCGGGTGCTCAAGCCCTGGTACAGCAGCACGGGCTGGCAGGCGCAGGACTTCGACGATCTGCTGTTCTATGGCGTGCTGGGCGTGATCCTGGGTGGGCGCCTGGGCTTTGTGCTGTTCTACCAGCCGGAGCTGTATCTGGCGCAGCCGCTGAAGATTTTCGCGGTGTGGGAGGGCGGCATGTCCTTCCACGGTGGCCTGCTGGGCGTGATCGCGGCCATGGGCCTGTGGGCCTGGCGGCGCCAGCGTCCGTTCTGGCAGGTGATGGACGTGATCGCGCCCTGCGTGCCCACGGGTCTGGCCTGCGGGCGTGTGGGCAACTTCATCAATGGCGAGTTGTGGGGCCGCGCGGCCGACCCGTCGCTGCCCTGGGCCATGGTCTTCCCCGAATCGGGCAGCCTGATCCCGCGCCATCCCTCTCAGGTCTACCAGTTCCTGATGGAAGGGCTGCTGCTCTTCGTCATCCTGTGGTGGCTGGGGCGCCGCCAGCGACCCACCGGGCAGATCGCTGCGGCCTTCCTGCTGGGTTATGGCGTGTTCCGCTTCATCGCCGAATACTTCCGCGAGCCCGACAGCTACCTGGGCCTGCTGTCGCTGGGCCTGAGCATGGGCCAGTGGCTGTGCGTGCCCATGATGGTGGCGGGCGCGGCGCTGTGGCTGTATTTTGGCCGGTCCGGCACGCAACCGGCCCAGACCGCACGCTGAGCCCCGTCCGCTGAGGAAAGCAAGGGCAGGGCCGCAGCCCCTGCCACTGCTCCTGCCTTTTACTTCAGCCCGCTCAGTTCACCTGCACGCGGCTGAAGTTCACCCGGCCAAACGGGTTGACCTTGTAGCCGCTGACATTCTTCGCCACCAGCGCATACGAGTTGGGGTAGACCAGTGGCAGCCACAGGGCCTGGTCGTGGATGATTTTCTGCGCGTCCTGGTAGATTCTGGTTCGGGCGGCGACGCTGCTGGTTTTCTTGCCCTCGGCGATCAGGCCATCCAGTTTCGGGTCGCAGTAGCGCGCGAAGTTTGTGCCGCCTTTGACCGCTGCGCAGGAGAACTGCGGCGTGAGGAAGTTGTCCGGATCGCCGTTGTCGCCCGACCAGCCCATGAAGAGCATGTCGTGCTCGCCCGCCTTGCCGCGCTTGATCAGCTCGCCCCATTCCAGGGTGCGGACCTCGGCCTTGATGCCGATTTTGGCCAGATCGGCCTGCAGCAGCTCGGCGCCCGCACGCGGGTTAGGGTTGCTGCTGGCGCCCGACGAGCGCACCCACAGCGTGGTCTCGAACCCGTTGGGCAGACCGGCCTGTGCCAGCAGTTTGCGCGCCTGTTCCGGATCGTAGGGGTAGGGTTTGAGCGCCTTGTTATAGCTCCAGGTGTAGGGCGGATACACGCCCGTGGCTGCCGTCGCGGTATTGTTGAAGACCACTTTGAGGTAATTGCTGCGGTCAAACGCCATATTGATGGCCTGGCGCACCAGCGGGTTATCCAGCGGCTTGTGGCTGGAGTTCAGCGCAACAAAGGTGGTCATGAAAGCGGGAGTTTCTTCCACCGTCAGCGGGCCGCCTTTCTGGGCGATGGCGTCCATGGGCTTGGGTGACAGCGCAATCTGGCACTCGCCCGCCTTGACTTTCTGCACGCGCACCGCCGGATCGGGCGTGATGGCGTAAACCAGCGCATCGATTTTGGGTTTGCCGCCCCAGTATTGCGGATTGGGCTGGTAGCGCACCACCGAATCCTTCTGGAAACTGCGCAGGATAAAGGGCCCGGTGCCCACCGGCTGGGTGTTGAGGTTGCCGCGCTGGCCATCCTTGTCCAGCTGGTCGGCGTATTCGGCCGAGTAAATCGAGGCAAAGCCCATGCTCAGCGTGGCCAGGAAAGTCGATTCCGGGTAATTCAGCTCGAAGCGCACCTTGTCGTTGCCAATCGCGTTGATCGCCTTGAACAGCTTGTTGAGCTGCATGGACTGCGCGTGCGGATAGCCGTTGACGGCCGTTTTGAACCAGGGATGATCCGGACGCAGCATGCGCTCGAAGGTGAAGACGACGTCTTTGGCATTGAAATTGCGCGTGGGCTTGAAATACGGCGTGGTCTGGAAAGCCACATTGGGACGCAGCGTGAAGGTGTAGCTCAGGCCATCGGGCGAGACTTCCCAGCTGGTGGCCAGTGCGGGCACCAGTTTTTTGGCGACCGGGTCGTAATCGATCAGGCGATCGAAGACCGTGTCCGCCGCCGCGTTGGTGGTGACCAGCGAGTTGAACTGCGCCACATCAAAACCCTCGGGGCTGGCCTCGGTACAGACCGTGAGCGTTTTGGCGGCCAGCGCCAGCGGCGTCAGCAGAATCAGGGGCAGGGCAAAGTGGGCAAGACGCATGCGGGAACTCCGGTGATCCACAAAAAAACCGCCGCAACAGGGCGGTGGCCACGAAAGCGATTCAGACGTGCGGAGTATGCCGTTTTGCCAGCTTCCCCACGGGGGGTGGGGTTGGATGACCCGGTGTGTCAGCAAGGCGCCCTGGAGCAACAGGCAACAAAAAACCGCCGAAGGAGCGATCCTTGGCGGTTTTTGTTTCCCATCTTGGTGGGTCGGGTGGGATTCGAACCCACGACCAACGGATTAAAAGTCCGCTGCTCTACCGACTGAGCTACCGACCCTGACTGTGTGCCTTGCGGCTCAATCAGAAAGGCAAAATTGTAACACAGGTTTTGGCGGATTCAAACCTTTTTGATCGTC
Source organism: Amphibiibacter pelophylacis (assembly GCF_037688875.1). NCBI lineage: Bacteria > Pseudomonadati > Pseudomonadota > Betaproteobacteria > Burkholderiales > Sphaerotilaceae > Amphibiibacter > Amphibiibacter pelophylacis. The sequence continues at coordinate 61,141 of NZ_JAWDIE010000019.1, read as the reverse complement.
ATGTCGATCAACGCGGCTGCGGCGACCAGGCCAAAGGTGGCGGTGACGGTGACGGTGGAGCCGTAGCCGTGGCAGTTCAGGCCCTGCGGAGCGCTCTGCAGGGCGTTCAGCGATGCAGCGACATCGGCCGTCTCCGACGGGCTGGTTTCGCACTGCGCGACCGGGGGCAGGGCAACGGTTTCGGTGGAGTAAACGCACTGCACGCCCATGGGCCGCACGCGCGCCGCCTTGCCGCCGCTGGCACCGCCTTTGGCGAAGCCGTGGCGCTGGCGCAGACGCTGGCGCAGGCTGGCCAGCAGCGGGTCGTGGGTGGTGTGCGCCAGATCGTCCACGGCCACGCGCTGCGGCTGGCGTTTGCCGCCCGCAGCGCCCACGCAGACCAGCGGTGTGCCGCTGTCGCGGGCCCAGACGGCCAGCGCGGTTTTGGCGTGAACCTGGTCGCAGGCGTCGATCACGCCATCGACCGGGCAGGGCAGCAGGCCCGGCCAGTTGCCGTCTTCGACGAACTCTTCGACGGCGTGGACCTCGCAGCCGGGGTGGATCAGGGCAATGCGCTCCTGCAGGGCCAGCGCCTTGGATTGGCCCAGCGTCAGTGTCGTCGCCTGAATCTGGCGGTTGATGTTGGAGGCCGCGACGTGATCCAGATCGACCAGCACCAGCCGCGCCACGCCGTGGCGAGCCAGCGCCTCGGCGGCCCAGGAGCCCACACCGCCCAGGCCCACCACCGCCAGGCTCAGGCCGCGCAGGCGGCTGTAGGCGGCGTCGCCGTAGAGTCGGGCCAAGCCGCCAAAGCGGCGCTCCAGGTCTTCGCCGAAGCGGCGCTCCAGACTGTCCTCCACCCGGTCAGCGGATGGCGCCCAAGCGGTCGCGCGCCAGCGTGGACGCCTTGGACTGCGGATAGGTCTTGATCAGGCGATCCAGCGTGGCCTTGCCACCCGCGGTGTCGCCCGAGCCGATCTGAGCCTCGGCCACCGTCAGCAGCGCGTCGGGCGCGCTGGCGCTTTGCGGGTTGCGGGCCACGAAATCGTTCAGCACCGAAATGGCCGGTTTCATGCGGCCCAGCGCGTAGTGCGCGTTGCCCAGCCAGAACTGCGCCTGCGGCGCCAGGCTGCTCTGCGGATAGGTCTTGATGAGGGCGTTGAAATCGGTCATCGCGCCGGCGAAATCGCGCGAGCGGAATTTGGACAGCGCCTGGTCGTAAGCGGCCTTGGCCTGAGCGTCCTGCGGCGGCTCGAAGACGGGCGCGGGCGTTCCGGGCGGCGTCAGCGCCGCGGTGCCGGTGGGCTGAGGGGTGTCACCGACCTGCTTTTCCAGCGCCTGCAGGCGGGTCTGGGTTTCGTCGAGCGTGCGCTGCAGCACCTCGTTGTCACCGCGCAGCTGGGCCAGTTCGCCGCGCAGCGCGTCCTGCGCCGAACTGGTCTGCAGCAGGCTGCGCTGCAGCTGGTCGATCAGGCCCTGCAGGCGGGTGCTTTCGGCCTGGATCTGCTCGCCCTGCTGCACCACGGTGCCGCGCAGGGCGATGATGGCCTTGCGCGCTTCACTGTCGTCAAACAGCTGCGCCCAGGCGCTGCCCGTGCCCAGCGCCAGCAGCGCTCCGGCGACCAGCGTGGAGCGCCAGCGCGCCCGCCGCGCGGCAGCAGTCGGTGACGGAAGAAGGGCACGGGTCTGGGACATGAAAAGCTCCATCAGGCGGGAAACGCGACAAAAAGCGGGTCGGGCAAGGCTGGTGGATCAGCGCATGTCCACGCGGCGGTTCTTGGCCCAGGCGGCTTCGTCGTGGCCCGGATCGGCGGGGCGCTCTTTGCCGTAGCTGACGGCTTCGAGCTGCGCGTCGGACACGCCCAGCAGGCGCAGCTGCTGCAGCACGGCGTCGGCGCGGCGCTGGCCCAGCGCAAGGTTGTATTCGGTGCCGCCGCGCTCGTCGGTGTGGCCTTCCAGAACCAGGTGGGCGCTCTTGTCGGCGTTCAGCGCGCGGGCCACGGCCTGCAGCAGCGGGGTGTACTGGCCGGACACGGTGTAGCTGTCCAGATCAAACAGCACGGTGCGGCCCTGGCTGGCCAGCACGCTTTCCACGCCAGCGGTGTTGCCTGCGTTGCTGGACGACGAATTCACGCTGGCCACGCCGCCATTGCTGGCCGCACCCGACAGCACGCCCCCGTTGGCGTTGGCCGCATTGGCGGCAGCGCCTTCGTCCAGCGGGACGCGGCTGGCACAGCCGGCCAGAGCGGCAGCGGCGACAGCAGCGAGCAGCAGTCGGGCCAGGGGGGTGCGGTGGAATCGGGTCATGTTTTCTCCTTGAATGAAATGCGTGAAACGAAGTCGGTTCAGTTACTGGGAGGCGCCCCAGGCGGGCTCACCCGCGCTGCCGGACTGGCTGGACAGCGGCGTCTGCACGCGGCCGTCGAGCGAGGAGCTCATCAGCACCGTGCGATTGCCCTGGCGCACCGAGTACAGCACCAGCTGGCCGCCGGGCGCGAAGCTGGGGCGCTGGGCGTTGCCGCCAGCGGCCGTGAGGGCGCGCGCCTGGCCGGTTTTGAGATCCTGCAGCATCACCCGGAAGGCGCCGCCCCGGCGGGAAATGTAAGCCAGCCAGCGGCCGTCGGAGCTGACCGCCGGACTGATGTTGTAGCTGCCGCTGAAGCTGATGCGCTGCGCGCTGTCGCTGCCCAGCGCCTGGCGGTAGATCTGCGGCGAGCCGCCCCGGTCGCTGACAAAGTAAATGCTGGCGCCGTCGGGCGAGAAGGTGGGTTCGGTGTCAATGGTGCCCGTGGGGCTGCGCGTGACGCGCTGCGGCGCACCGCCGGTTTTGTTCACCAGAAAAATCTGCGAGCCGCCGTCGCGGCTGAGCGTCACCGCCAGGCGGCTGCCGTCGGGCGACCAGGCCGGAGCGCTGTTTGAGCCCTTGAAGTCGGCGACCTTGCGCCGCGCACCGGTCTGCACGTTCTGCACCCAGACCACGGGCTTGCGCGTCTCGTAAGACACATAGGCCAGATCCTGCCCATTGGCCGACCACGAGGGCGAAATGATCGGTTCGTCGCTGGTCAGCGCCACGCGGGCGCTTTCGCCGTCGGAATCGGCGATCATCAGACGGTATTTGCTGCCCTGATGCTGCACATAAGCCACGCGGGAGGCAAAACCGCCCTGTTTGCCGGTCAGCTTCTGGATGATGGCGTCTGCGACGCGGTGCGCGCCCATACGCACGCTGCCGAGGTCGGTGGTTTCGGTGCCGCCGCCCAGATCGCGGTTCTGCACCGTGTCCCAGACGCGCCAGGTGATGCTGACGGTGCTGCCACTGATCTTGACCGATCCGGCCGCCAGCGCATCCACGCCCTGCGAAGACCATTTGGGATCCAGCGCCGAGCTGTCGGACAGGCCGCTGCCCGCGTCGATCAGGCCAAACAGACCGCTGCGCTCCAGGTCAGCGCGCAGCGTCGCGGTGATGCCGCTGCTGTCGGCGGCGAAGCTGCCCAGCGCGAGCTGCAGGCGCTGCGCGCCCACGCCGTTGACATCCACCTGCAGCGGCGGCGCGGTCTGCGCCTGCGCGGGCAGGGGGGCCAGCGCTGAGGCAAAAGCCAGGCTGAGGCTGAGGGCCACGGCCGCCAGCGGGCGACCGGCTGAACCAAGGGAGGAGCGATTTGGGGTATGAATCATGGACATGGCGCGGGCAAGTCTAGCAAACTCCGGGATGGCAACGGGCAATAGGGTCCACAAGCCCCACAGAAGTTCCAGGTCGTGCGTCACCGGGCCAGGGTGATAATGCCGGGCATGAGCCGCTGGACCGACGATTTTCGCCGCATCGCCCCTTACTTTCGCGGGGCCCGCAAGGGCCTGATTGCCGCTGCGCTGGGTGCGGGCGTGGGCGCGCTGACCGAGCCACTGGTTGCGGCCCTGCTGCAGCCGCTGCTGGATCACGGCTTTGGCCAGAGCCGCGGCCTGCCGGTGTGGGGGGTGCCGGTCGTTCTGCTGGCCCTGTTTGCCGTGCGCGGCCTGGCCAGCTTTGTGGCGCAGTACAGCCTGAGCTGGACCGCCGCGCAGGGCGTATTCAACCTGCGCCAGGCCATGTTCGAGCGCCTGATGCGCGGCAGCGGCACGCTGTTCACGTCGCGCTCGGCCAGCAGCCTGACCAACACCCTGGTTTACGAGGTGCAGAGCGGTTCGGCGCAGCTGGTGGGTGCGCTCATCACCCTGGTGCGCGACAGTCTGACGCTGCTGGCGCTGACGGGCTATCTGCTTTATCTGAACTGGCAGCTCACGCTGTTTGTCGCGGTGATGCTGCCCTGCCTGGCGCTGGCCATGCGCCTGATCGGACGGCGCATGCGCCGCCTGGCCGAGCAGAGCCAGACCGCCACTGACGATCTGGCCTACGTCGTTGAAGAGAACGTGCTGGCCTGGAAATCGGTGCGCCTGCACGAGGCCCAGGACAGCCAGCGTGCGCGTTTCGAGAGCCGCAGCCTGGCGCTGCGCCGAGTCTTCCTGAAGGGCGTGGCAGCGGCGGCCAGCACCACGCCGATTTCGCAGATGCTGGCGGCGCTGGCGATCTCCAGCGTGCTGTCGGTGGCGCTGTGGCAGAGCCAGGGCTCGGGCGGCAGCGTGGGCGAGTTTGTCTCTTTTGTGACGGCCATGCTGATGCTGGTCTCGCCGATCAAGCATCTGTCGGACATCTCGGGCCCCATCAACAACGGTCTGGCGGCGGTGATCCGGGGCGTGAACCTGGTGGACAGCTTCCCCGACGAGGCCAGCGGCGCGCACGCCCCCGGCCAGCGCGCGCGCGGCGAGCTGCTGCTGGAAGGCGTGGGCCTGCGCTACGCCGATCACAGCCTGGCGCTGGAGGACATCACCCTGCGCGTACAGCCCGGCCAGACCGTGGCGCTGGTTGGCGCATCCGGCGCGGGCAAAACCAGCCTGGTGCAGCTGCTGCCGCGCCTGCTGGAGCCCAGCGGCGGGCGCATCCTGCTGGACGGCGTGCCGCTGGCTGACTGGGATCTGGGCGTGCTGCGCCGCCAGTTTGCGCTGGTCAGCCAGGACGTGGTCCTGCTCAACGACACGCTGGCGGGCAACATCGCCATGCGGCCGGTGCCGCCGGACAGCCCGCCCGAGCTGATCGCCCGCGTGCAGGATGCGCTGCAGGCCGCCCATCTGGCCGAATTTGCCGCCGGGCTGCCTCAGGGCCTGCACACGCCGCTGGGCCACAATGGCAACCAGCTGTCGGGCGGACAGCGCCAGCGCGTGGCGATTGCGCGTGCGCTGTTCAAGGACGCCCCCATCCTGATTCTGGACGAGGCCACTTCGGCGCTGGATTCGGCCTCCGAGCGCGCCGTGCAGCAGGCGCTGGAGCGCCTGCGCCAGGGGCGCACCACGATCGTCATCGCCCACCGCCTTTCCACCATCGAACACGCCGATGTGATCGTCATGATGGCCCACGGCCGCATCATCGAGCAGGGCGCGCATGCCGCGCTGCTGCAGGCGCGCGGCGCCTACGCGCAGATGCACGCGCTGCAGTTTGGCGCCGCGCCGGACAGTACGGCCTGAGCCGGGCGGGGTGTTCTGCGCCGGGCGTCCGTGATTTTTGTCACAGGGCTGTCACATCGGGCCGTTTCAATCCCCGGGTTGTTCACTGCAGCCCAGTTGTGCCATGTCTTCAGCTTCTGCTCCCCGCAAAAAACCGCGCCAAACCCCGTCCGCCCCCGGACTGCCGGGCTGGATACCGCGCGACGCCAGCATCCTGTCTTTCAACGCCCGCGTGCTGCAGCGCGCGCAGGACCCGGCCGTACCGCCGCTGGAGCGTCTGCGCTATCTGACCATTGTGTCGAGCAACCTGGACGAGTTCTTCGAAGTGCGCATGGTCGATCACCTGCAGGCGCATCTGGACGGCGAAACCCGCCCCGGCCCCTGCAGCCCGGCCAGCTACGCGGCACTCAGTGCGCAGGCGCACGAGCTGGTGGCGCGCCAGTACGACATCCTGACCCGCGAGCTTGAGCCCCTGCTGCGCAGCCGCGGCATCCACTTCCTGTCGGGCGCGGAGCGCAACGCGGCGCAGAACCAGTGGCTGCGCCACTACTTCGAGCGCGAGGTGCGCCCGCTGCTGCTGCCCATCGGGCTGGACCCGGCGCACCCGTTTCCGCAGGTGGCCAGCAAATCGCTGAACTTCATGGTGCGCCTGGAGGGCCGCGATGCTTTCGGGCGCAGCAACCAGGTCGCCATCGTGCGCATCCCGCGCGCGCTGCCGCGCCTGATCCGCCTGCCGGCGCGCCTGGCCAGCCGCCCGGGCGAGATTCCGCTGGTCTCGCTCTCCAGCCTGATCCGGGGCAATCTGCAGTCGCTGTTCGCCGGGCGGCGGGTGGAGGAGATCTCCCAGTTCCGCGTCACGCGCAACAGCGACATCGACATGACCGACGTCGATGTCAGCAACCTGCGCCTGGCGCTGCGCGAAAGCCTCAAGCATCGCCATTACGGCCGCGCGGTGCGCATCGAGGTCTCGGCCAACTGCACCGACACCAACGCACTCTTCCTGTGCGAGCAGTTCGGGCTGGATCAGCAGGCGCTGTACCGCGTCAACGGGCCGGTCAACCTGGTGCGCCTGGGCATGGTGATGGACCTCGTGGACCGCCCCGATCTGCTCTTCCCGCCGTTTCAGCCGCGCCCCGCGCCGGGGCTGAAGGCGGGGCAGTCGTTTTTCGAGCGCCTGCAAAAGGGCGACGTGCTGGCCCACCAGCCTTTTGAGAGCTTTGACGCCGTCATTGATTTCCTGCGCGAAGCGGTGCACGACCCGGACGTGGTCGCCATCAAGCAGACGATTTACCGCACCGAAAGCGGCTCGCAGCTCGTGCGCCTGCTGGGCGAAGCGGTGCGCAAGGGCAAGGATGTGACCGCGCTGGTCGAGCTTCAGGCCCGCTTTGACGAAGAGGCCAACATCAATTGGGCCGAATCGCTGGAGGCGGTGGGCGTGCAGGTGGTTTACGGCGTGGTCGGCCTGAAAACCCACGGCAAGATGCTGCTGGTGACGCGCCGCGAAGGGCGGCGGCTGCGCCGCTACGGCCATCTGTCCACGGGCAATTACAACGCGCGCTCGGCGCGGCTGTACACCGATTTCAGCCATTTCACCGCCGACCCGGTGCTGACGCTGGACATGCACAAGATTTTCGTTCACCTGGCCAGCCAGACCGAGCTGCCGCGTCTGGGCAAGATCTGGCTGGCGCCCTCCGGGCTGCAGAGCCGTCTGCTGGCGCGCATGGCAGCGGCGGCGCGCGCGGCGCGGGCGGGCAAACCGGCGCGCCTCGTGGCCAAAATGAACGCCTTTACCGACGAGGCGCTGCTGGAAGCCATCGTTGCCGCCAGCCAGGCCGGGGTGCAGATCGAGCTGATCGTGCGCGGCGCCTGCATGCTGCCCGCGCAGCTGGCAGGGGTCACGGACAACGTGCGCGTGCGCTCGGTGATTGGGCGCTTTCTGGAGCACACGCGCATCGTCCATTTCGACATCGCCGGGCGCCAGGAGCTGCTGCTGTCCAGCGCTGACTGGATGAGCCGCAACATGCTGCGCCGCATCGAGCTGGCCTGGCCGGTGGAAGACCCGGCGCTGGTGCGCCGCATTTTGCGCGAAGGTCTGGGCTACTATCTGGAAGATCGCGCGCTGTCCTGGACGCTGCGCGATAGCCAGTATCTGCCGCCTGCGCCGGTGCCGGGCCAGCCCTCCGTGCACGACCGCCTGATGGCTGGGCACAGCGAAGGCGCCCCGCAGCCGGCCGGTGCGGCAGGCCGTTCCGTCTCACTCTGACCTGATTTCTGCTGCATGGATCTTCTGCTCTGGCGTCACGCCCACGCTCACGCGGCCCAGGAGGGCCAGTCCGACCTGGACCGCGCGCTCAGCCCCAAAGGCCACCGTCAGGCGCAGCGCATGGCCGCCTGGCTGCGCCGCCGTCTGCCCGACGACACGCTGGTCTGCTCCAGCCCGGCGCGGCGCGCCATCGAAACGGTGGAGGCGCTGGAGCGCGATTACCAGCGCCAGCCCGTGATGGACCCGCAGGGCCGGGCGAGGGTGGTGCTGGATTTCCTGCAGTGGCCGCCCACCCCGCGCCAGCAGGCCCTGGCGCCCACGCTGCTGCTGGTCAGCCACCAGCCGCTGCTGGGCGACATGCTGGGCCTGCTGCTGGGCCTGGGGCAAAGCCAGGGGTCGCTCATCATCCGTAAAGGCGACGTTTGGTGGCTGCGCTGCGAGCCCGATAAACGCCACCGGATCATCGTGCGGCAGGTGACGTCGGTGGATCTGCTGTAGGGACGTGGTCTGCGCTTTGTACTTATTTGAGAATAATTCTCATGTAACATGGGGCTCCCCATCCACCGGAGCCCCGCCATGCTGTCAGACCGACTGTGCGAGCACCAGCTGCTCATCCGCCACCTGGCCGCGCTGCAGACGCGCTGCACGGACACCGTCAGCGCCCTTCAGGCGCAAGTGGCCGCGCTGGACGCTGACAATCGTGCGCAGCGCGAGCGCCTCTGGGCGCAGCAGGTGCGCCTGGTGCTGCAGACCACGCTGCTGTCCTGGGTGGGGGAGGCGGCGGGCACTCAAGCTCAGCCGCTGGCCATGACGCCGCAGCACGCCGCGCGGCTGGTCCACCGGGTGATCTGCCGCACGGGCTGTCTGTCCCAGGGCAGCGCCTGGCGCGAGGGCCACCACTGCCGCCGCACCGGGCAGCCCTGCGATGCGGGCGAGGCTGGGGCAGAAACGCGGGCTGGGTCTGGAATTACAGGGAAAACCCCTGCGGAGCACGCCGATTCCAGCCCCTAAACTCCGCTGCGGTGCAACAAATGCGCCCGCGCTGATCAGATTTTGACAGGTGCGCGGCGCACCCGACATGTCCGACCCTATCCTGCAAGCCGAACACATCAGCCGCCGATTCGGGGATTTCCTGGCGGTGGACGATGTTTCCCTGAACGTCCAGCGCGGCCACATTCACGCCCTGATCGGTCCCAACGGGGCGGGCAAGACCACCTGCTTCAACCTGCTGACCAAGTTTCTGGCGCCCACCAGCGGTCGCATCCTGTTCAACGGACAGGACATCACCGCTGACAGCCCGGTGCAGGTGGCGCGGCGCGGGGTGATCCGGTCCTTCCAGATTTCGGCGGTCTTCCCCGGCATGACGGTGCTGGAGAACGTGCGCCTGGGACTGCAGCGGGGCCTTGGCGTGTCTTTCCACTTCTGGCGCAGCCAGAGCCTGCTCAGCCAGCTGGACGCGCGGGCGATGGAGTTGCTGGCCGAGGTCGATCTGCAGGACATGGCGCACGAGCTGACGGCCAATCTGCCCTACGGGCGCAAGCGCGCCCTGGAGATCGCCACCACGCTGGGCATGGAGCCCGAGCTGATGCTGCTCGACGAGCCCACCCAGGGCATGGGCCACGAGGACGTGGGCCGCGTCACTGCGCTGATCAAAAAGGTCTCCCGGGGCCGCACCATTCTGATGGTGGAACACAATATGAACGTGATTTCGGCCATCGCCGACCGCATCACGGTGCTGCAGCAGGGCAAGGTACTGGCCGAGGGCGATTACGCCGCCGTGTCGTCCAACCCCGAGGTGATGCAGGCCTATATGGGCAGCGCCGACGTGGCCCTGCAGGGAGCGCACGCATGAGCGCGCCGGTGATCCAGCTGGACGGCGTGAACGCCTGGTACGGCGAATCGCACATCCTGCACGGCGTGAGCCTGGAGGTGCGCGAGGGCGAAGTGGTTTCGCTGCTGGGCCGCAACGGCTCGGGCCGCACCAGCACGCTGCGTGCGCTGCTGGGCCTGACGGGTCGGCGCACGGGCTCGGTGCGCATCCTGGGGCAGGAAACCATCGATTGGCCGACCTACCGCATCGCCCGCCTGGGCCTGGGCTACTGCCCCGAAGAGCGCGGCATTTTCGCCAGCCTGTCCTGCGAGGAAAACCTGATGCTGCCCCCGCCGCTGGTCGGCACGGGCCGCGAGGGCATGAGTGTGGACGAGATCTACAGCCTCTTCCCCAATCTGAAAACACGGCGCAGCAGCCCCGGCACGCGGCTGTCCGGCGGCGAGCAGCAGATGCTGGCGGTGGCGCGCATGCTGCGCACCGGCGCGCGCGTGCTGCTGCTGGATGAAATCTCCGAAGGCCTGGCGCCCGTTATCGTCCAGACGCTGGCGCGCATGATCCAGACGCTGCGCGGCCAGGGCTTCACCATCGTGATGGTCGAGCAGAACTTCCACTTTGCCGGGCCGCTGGCCGACCGCTTCTACGTGATGGAGCACGGCCGCGTCGCGCTGGAATTCGGCCAGAGCGAGCTGGCGGCGCGCATGCCGCAGCTGAACGAACTGCTGGGCGTCTGACGCCCGCCAGCGCCCGGCGCCTCTTTTGCGCACGGGCGGCTGTCCTTTTTTGACATCCTGAACTTGACCCCGAAAGAACGGAGCCTTCCCATGAAACAGACCCTGAAAATCACCGCCCTCGCTCTGGCCAGCCTGCTGGCTACCGCCGCCCACGCGCAAACCGGCCCGGTTCGCATCGGTTTCATCACCGACATGTCGGGCGTCTATTCGGACATCGACGGCCAGGCCGGTGGCGAAGCCATCAAAATGGCTGTGGCTGATTTCGGCGGCAACGTGCTGGGCCGCAAGATCGAGGTGCTGACCGCCGATCACCAGAACAAGGCCGACGTCGCTGCCACCAAGGCCCGCGAATGGGTGGATCAGCAGGGTGTGAACATGGTCGTGGGCGGCACCAATTCGGCCGCCGCTCTGGCCACGGCGCGCATCATGGCCGACAAGAAAGTGCCTTATTTCATCATCGGCGCGGGCTCTTCGCGCCTGACCAACGAGGACTGCACGCCCTACAACGTCCACTACGCCTACGACACCGTGGCGCTGGCCCGCGTGTCGGCCAAGGCCCTGGTCGACAAGGGCGACAAGAGCTGGTACTTCCTGACCGCCGATTACGCCTTCGGCCATTCGCTCGAAAAAGACGCGACCGAAATCGTCAAGGGCAGCGGCGGCACGGTGGCCGGCGCAGTGCGCCACCCGCTGGGTGCGTCGGATTTCTCGTCCTTCCTGCTGCAGGCGCAGGCCTCCAAGGCGCAGGTGCTGGGCCTGGCCAACGCGGGCGGCGATTTCATCAACAGCGTCAAGGCGGCCAACGAGTTCGGCATCACCAAGACCATGAAGCTGGCTGGCCTGCTGGTGTTCATCAACGACATCCACAGCCTGGGCCTGAAAACCGCGCAGGGCCTGCTGGTCACCGACAGCTGGTACTGGGACCAGAACGACGACACGCGCAAGTTCGCATCGCGCTTCATCGAGAAATTCAAGCGCATGCCCAGCAGCCTGCAGGCCGCCGACTACTCGGCCACCCTGACCTGGCTGAAGGCGGTCAAGGCCGCCGGGACGACCGACGGCGCCAAGGTGATGGAGCAGCTGCGCAAGACGCCGATCAACGACATGTTCGTCAAGAACGGCACCATCCGCGCCGACGGCCGCATGGTGCGCGACATGTATCTGTTGCAGGTGAAAACGCCCGCCGAATCGACCAAGCCCTGGGATTACTACAAGCTGCTGCAGACCGTGCCGGGCAGCAAGGCCTACACCACGCTGGCCGAATCCAAGTGCAGCCTGGTCAAGAAATAAGCCCTGATACCGCAAGCGGAAAGCCCTATGGAACTGTTTGGCGTCCCCCTGGTGGCCCTGCTGGGCCAGCTCCTTCTGGGGCTGGTCAATGGCAGCTTTTACGCGGTGCTCAGCCTGGGGCTGGCCGTGATTTTCGGCCTGCTCAATGTCATCAACTTCGCCCACGGTGCCCTGTTCATGCTGGGCGCCATGCTGGCCTGGATGGGGGCAAACTACCTCGGTCTGAACTACTGGGTGATGCTGGTCCTGGCGCCGCTGGTCGTGGGGCTGCTGGGCATCGTCATTGAAAAGACCATGCTGCGCTGGCTCTACCGCCTGGATCATCTCTACGGCCTGCTGCTGACCTTCGGGCTGACGCTGCTGATCGAGGGCATTTTCCGCTCCATCTACGGCGCTTCGGGCCAGAGCTACGACACGCCCGACCTGCTGCAGGGCGCGACCAACCTGGGCTTCATGATCCTGCCCAATTACCGCGCCTGGGTGGTCGTGGCCTCGCTGGCGGTGTGCTTCGCGACCTGGTTCGTCATCGAGAAAACCCGGCTGGGAGCGCTTTTGCGCGCAGGCACCGAAAACCCGCGTCTGGTGGAATCGTTCGGCGTCAACGTGCCGCGCATGATCACGCTGACCTACGGCTTTGGCGTGGCGCTGGCGGGCCTGGCCGGGGTGCTGGCCGCGCCGGTGATGCAGGTTTCGCCGCTGATGGGCTCGCACCTGATCATCGTCGTCTTCGCCGTGGTGGTCATTGGCGGCATGGGCTCGATTCTGGGCGCCATCGTCACCGGCCTGGCGCTGGGCGTCATCGAGGGACTGACCCGCGTGTTCTACCCGCAGGCGTCCAGCACGGTGGTGTTCGTCATCATGGTGCTGGTGCTGATCCTGCGTCCGGCCGGCCTGTTCGGCAAAGAGAAATGAAGGCCCGATGATGTCCAACCGCGCCAACCTGATCCTCTACGCCGTGCTGCTGCTGGCGGGCCTGCTGGCCCCGCTGGTGGTTTACCCGGTGTTCATGATGAAGCTGCTGTGCTTCGCCCTGTTTGCCTGCGCCTTCAACCTGCTGCTGGGCTACACCGGCCTGCTGTCCTTCGGCCACGCCGCGTTTTTTGGCGGAGCGTCTTACGTCACCGGCTATCTGGCCGCCAGCCAGGGCTGGGGCCCGCTGGGCGGCATCGTGGCGGGCACGCTGTTCGCGGCGGCTTTGGGCGCGGTCATGGGCTGGATCGCCATCCGTCGCCAGGGCATCTACTTTTCGATGATCACGCTGGCGCTGGCGCAGATGTTCTACTTTCTGTGCCTGCAGGCGCCTTTCACGGGCGGCGAGGACGGACTGCAGGGCGTGCCGCGTGGCCAGCTGCTGGGCCTGATCGATCTGTCCAGCGACACCGCGCTCTACTACCTGGTGCTGGCCGTGGCCGTGGCCGGTTTTGCCCTGGTGGCGCGCGTGGTGCATTCGCCCTTCGGGCAGGTGCTGCGCGCCATCAAGGACAACGAACCGCGCGCCATTTCGCTGGGCTACCCGGCTGACCGCTTCAAGCTGCTGGCTTTTGTGCTGTCGGCGGCGCTGACGGGCCTGGCCGGTTCGACCAAAACCCTGGTGCTGGGCTTCGCCACGCTGACCGATGTCTACTGGGCCACATCCGGCCTCGTGATCCTGATGACGCTGATCGGCGGCATGGGCACGCTGCTGGGCCCCGTCGTGGGCGCGGCCATCATCGTGATCCTGGAAAACCGCCTGGGCAACGTCGGCCGCGCTTTTGCCAGCCTGACCGGCATCGACTGGTTCAACGGCCTGGGCGAATCGGTGACCATCGTCATCGGGCTGATTTTCGTGCTGTGCGTGCTGCTGTTCCGGCGCGGCATCGTGGGCGAGATTCTGCACCGGCGCGGGGTGCGCACCGGCTGAGTCTTTCTGTCGGGTTGTGTCATTTCTTGTGGGTGCGACATAAATGCATTTAAAATGCATTTATTAACCACTCACTGAAAGCTCTCATGCTCGACCAGACCACACGTGACCTCGTTCGCGGCACCGCGCCCGTCCTTCAGCAGCACGGCGAGGCGCTGACCAGCCACTTTTACGCGCGCATGCTCTCGCACAACCCCGAGCTGCGCGAACACTTCAACCAGGGTCACCAGCGCAAGGGCGATCAGCAGCAGGCGCTGGCCGCCGCCGTCGCGGCCTACGCCCTGCACATCGACAACCCCGGCGTGCTGATGCCGGTGCTGGAGCGCATTGCCGCGCGCCACGTCAGCCTGAACATCCGCCAGGAGCATTACGCCATCGTCGGGCGCCACCTGCTGGCCAGCCTGGGCGAAGTGCTGGGCGACGCCGCGACACCCGAGCTGGTCCAGGCGTGGGCGGCGGCCTACGGCCAGTTGGCCGACATCCTGATTGGCATGGAGCAGAAGCTGTACAACCAGTCAGCGGCCATTGAGGGCGGCTGGACGGGCTGGCGCAGCTTCCGCATCGAGCGCCGCGAGGCGGAGAGCGCCGAGGTTTCGTCCTTCTACCTGTGCCCGGCCGATGGCGGTCCGCTGCCCCTGTGGCGCCCCGGCCAGTTCCTGACGCTGCGCGTGATCGTCCCTGAACTGGGCTACCGCCAGCCGCGCCAGTACACCCTGTCGGACGCGCCGGGCAAGGGCTACCTGCGCATTTCGGTGACGCGCGAAGCCCGGCCGGGCGATGTGCCGGGCATGGTGTCCAATCACCTGCATGACCACTTCCAGGCGGGTGATGTGCTGGAGGTTTCACCGCCCCAGGGCGATTTCTTCCTGCATGAAGACCGCGACACGCCCGTGCTGCTGATCAGCGGCGGCATCGGCATCACGCCCATGCTGGCGATGCTGGAGCATCTGCGTGCCACCGCGCCGCAGCGCCCGGTGCGCTTCCTTCATGCCGCCCGCAGCGCTGCCGTGCAGGTTTTCGGCCCGCGCGTGCGCGAACTGCTGGCAGACATGCCCCGCAGCAGCGCCTGGATCGTGCACGAGGACGGTCAGGGCTCGCCCGCCGGATCGTGCGAGGCGGTCGGCCGTCTGGACCTGGCTGCCCTGCACGCGCAGGGGCTGCTGCCCGCTGATGCCGACGCCTATGTCTGCGGCCCGCAGGGCTTCATGCTGACGCAGATCCAGGCGCTGCGTGCGCTGGGCTACGCGCCGGAGCGCATCCACGTTGAGGCTTTTGGTACGGGCGGCGTGAAAGAGTAAGCGCCAGCGGAGACAATGCGCATCGGCCTGTTTCTGGGCCGTGCGGGAGCGTTTCATGCAGCTGACACTGTTCACCGATCTGGGTCTGCGGGTGCTGATGTACCTGGGCGGCGTACCGCCTGACGACGCCGTGACCATCGCCCAGATCGCGCAGCGCCTGGGCGTGGCGCACAACCACCTGAGCAAGGTCGTGCAGTTCATGGGCCAGCAGGGCTGGCTGAACAGCGTGCGCGGCAAAGGCGGCGGCGTGCGCCTGGCGCCCGACATGGCGCAGTCGCGCCTGGGGCACCTGGTGCGCACGCTGGAGCGCGGCAATGGCCTGATCGACTGCGCCAGCCCGCCTTGCGCGCTGCGCGGTCGCTGCGGCCTGAAAAGCCTGCTGGGTGACGCCGAAGCCGCCTTCTATGCCCGACTGGACGAACACACCCTGGCCGACGCGGTGACGCCGCCCACCCGCGAGGTGATTGTGCGTTTGCACCGGCAGGACAGCGCTGTCAGCGCACCCGACCCAGCAGCGTGATCAACTCTTCGCCGTAAGCCTGCAGTTTTTTGGCGCCCACGCCCTGGACGTCGGCGAGTTCGTCCAGGCTGGACGGGTTGCGCTGGGCCATGTCGGCCAGGCTGGCGTTGTTGAAAATGACGTAAACCGGCACATCGTGCTGGCGGGCGACCTCGGAGCGCCAGGCGCGCAGGGCGTCCCAGCGGGCGATGTCGCCGCTGGACCAGTCGCTGGTGTCCAGGGTGCTGGCGCGGCGGCTGCGCTCCTGTTTGAAGGTGGGACTGCGCACGGCGCGGCGCGGCTCCAGGACGCGCAGGTGAACGGCCTGCTCGCCGCGCAGCACGGGGCGGGCGCCGTCGTCCAGCGCCAGCGCGCCCCAGTCGCCTTCGGCGCGCAGCAGGTGGCGGGCCAGCGCGTGGCGCACCACCTGGCGCCACTGCATCGCGTCGATGTCCTTGCCGATGCCAAAGGTGCTCAGGCGCTCGTGGCCGTATTCGCGTACCTTTTCACTGGCTTTGCCCTGCAGCACGTCGATCAGGTGGGTGGCGCCGAAGGCGGTCGGCGCAAAGCCGTTCTCGCCGTGGCGCGCCAGGCGGTAGACGGTGCTCAGCGCCTGCTGGGTGGCCCGCGTGGCGTCCCAGGTCTGGGGCGGGCTGACGCAGTTGTCGCAGTGGCCGCACGGCCTGGAGGCTTCGCCGAAATAGTCCAGCAGGTGGACGCGGCGGCAGTCGTGCGCCTCGGTCAGCGCCAGCAGCGCGTCCAGCTTGCGGCCCTGCAGGCGCTTGAAGGTGTCGTCGGCGGGGCTGGCTTCGATCATGCGGCGCTGCTGCATCACGTCGCCTGCGCCCACGCACATCCAGGCGCGCGCGGGGGCGCCATCGCGTCCGGCGCGGCCGGTTTCCTGGTAATAGCTCTCGATGCTGCGCGGCAGATCAAGGTGCGCGACAAAGCGCACGTCGGGCTTATCGATGCCCATGCCGAAGGCAATGGTGGCCACCATGATGACCGCGTCCTCGCGCAGGAAGCGGTTCTGGTGCGTCTGGCGCACGGCCGCGTCCAGGCCGGCGTGGTAGGGCAGGGCGTCAAAGCCCTCCTGGACCAGGAAGGCGGCGACCTGTTCGACGCTTTTTCGGCTCTGGCAGTAGACGATGCCGCTGTCACCGATGGGCTGGCTGCGCAGGAAATCGAGCAGCTGCTGGCGCGGCTTGTCCTTGTCCACCACGGTATAGAAGATGTTGGGGCGGTCGAAACTGCTGATGAACAGGCGCGCATCCTGCAGATCCAGGCGCTGGACGATGTCCTGCCGCGTGTGCTGGTCGGCGGTGGCGGTCAGCGCCAGGCGCGGCACGGCCGGGTAGCGCTCGTGCAGCAGGGAGAGCTGCAGATAGTGCTCGCGGAAATCGTGGCCCCACTGGCTGACGCAGTGCGCTTCGTCGATGGCGATCAGGCTGAGCTGACCGCGCCCCTGCAGCGCGTCCAGCATGGCCAGGAAGCGCGGCTGGGTGACGCGCTCGGGCGCGGCGTAGAGCAGGGTGAGCCGGCCGCTGACCCAGTCGCGCTCGATCTGGCGCGCGGCGTCGCCATCCAGCGCCGAGGTCAGCCCGGCGGCGGCCACCCCAGCTTCGCGCAGGGCTTCGACCTGGTCGTGCATCAGGGCAATCAGCGGGCTGACGACCAGCGTCACACCCAGGCCCGCGCGGTGGCGGGCAATGGCCGGGACCTGATAGCACAGGCTCTTGCCGCCGCCCGTGGGCATCAGCACCAGGGCGCTGCCGCCCCCGCTGGCGTGGGCGATGACGTCGCCCTGCTGCAGGCGGAATTCCCGGTAGCCGAAGACCTCTCGCAGCACCTGCAGCTGGGCCTCGGGGCCGGGGGCGTTCAGGGGTGGAGCAAAGGGCGCGGACATCCGCCAGATTGTAGCGGCACCCCCCGCTAGGGCGATCGGCCGGGCGGGCGATTGCGGGCATAATCAGAGTCATTCACTGCGGTGAACCCCCTTTTTTCGAACCCGTGCAAGGAGTGCCCCATGGCATCCATCAACAAAGTCATCCTGATCGGCAACCTGGGCCGAGACCCTGAAACCCGATCCACCCCCAGCGGCGCCATGGTGTGCAACATCACCCTGGCCACCAGCCGCCAGTGGAAGAGCCGCGACAGCGGCGAGCGCCAGGAAGAAACCGAGTGGCACCGCGTCGTCATGTATGACAAGCTGGCCGAGATCGCTGGGCAGTATCTGAAGAAAGGGCGCCCGGTGTATATCGAAGGGCGCCTGAAGACGCGCAAGTGGCAGGACAAGGAAGGCCGCGACACCTACACCACCGAGATCATCGCCGACCAGATGCAGATGTTGGGCGGTCGCGAGGACGGCGGTTCGGGCAGTATGGGTGGTGGTGGCCAGCGCAGCGCCCCGTCTGACGCCGATTACGGCAGCCCCGCTCCGGCACCGCGCCAGGCGCCCCGCCAGCAGACGCCTGCCAGCGCCGCCCCCGCTCCGGCCCCAGCGTCTTACAGCAGCTATGAGGACGACGATATTCCGTTCTGACCTGTCAGCGATTTCATGCAAAAGCCTGCGGCTGAAAGGTCGTGGGCTTTTTTGTGTGTGACGTGCCAGAAGTGACAGAGCAACACACCCGCCCTAAAAACAAAAAAGGCCCACATCGCTGTGAGCCTTTAAGTGCTTAATCAACAAGCCAGAATTTTGGTTGCGGGGGCAGGATTTGAACCTACGACCTTTGGGTTATGAGCCCAACGAGCTACCAGACTGCTCCACCCCGCGACAGAAGAATGAATTATGAACGCTGTATGAACGGCTGTCAAGCGGTTTTTGCGAATTTTTTGCGTGGCCTCACCAGTTGGTTTCGCGCTCGGGGGTGGCAGTGATTTTGTGGATGGACAGATCGGCGCCGTTGAACTCTTCCTCCTGGCTCAGGCGGATGCCGACCGTCT
Source organism: Amphibiibacter pelophylacis (assembly GCF_037688875.1). Lineage (NCBI taxonomy): Bacteria > Pseudomonadati > Pseudomonadota > Betaproteobacteria > Burkholderiales > Sphaerotilaceae > Amphibiibacter > Amphibiibacter pelophylacis. The sequence continues at coordinate 42,875 of NZ_JAWDIE010000019.1, read as the reverse complement.
TTTTCAGCACGCCGTAGACGATCCAGCCGCCCAGCAGGGCCCAGGCCACGCCCATCACGGTGCCCGCCAGCTGCGCCATGAAACTGACGCCGCCCAGACCCCCGAGGGCCGTCTGGCCGAAAATGCCGGCGGCCAGACCGCCCCAGGTGCCGCACAGGCCGTGCAGGGGCCACACGCCCAGGACGTCGTCCAGCTTCCAGCGGTTCTGCGTGTGGGTGAACATGATGACGAAGAGCGCTCCGGCGACCACGCCGACCACGAGCGCGCCCAGCGGGTGCATGAGGTCCGAGCCCGCGCACACCGCCACCAGCCCGGCCAGCGGGCCGTTGTGCACAAAGCCCGGGTCGTTGCGGCCCAGCACCAGCGCGGCCAGCGTGCCGCCGACCATGGCCATCAGCGAATTGACGGCGACCAGGCCCGAAATGCCGCTGATCGTCTGCGCCGACATCACGTTGAAGCCAAACCAGCCCACCGTCAGGATCCAGGCGCCCAGCGCCAGGAAGGGGATGCTGGAAGGCGGGTGCGCCGACACCACGCCGTCCTTGCGGTAGCGGTTGCTGCGTGCGCCCAGCAGGATGACGGCGGGCAGGGCGATCCAGCCGCCGACGGCGTGGACGACGATGCTGCCCGCAAAATCGTGAAAGGCTGCGCCCGTGGTGGCTTCCAGCCAGGCCTGCACGCCAAAGTGCCGGTTCCAGGCGATGCCTTCAAACACCGGGTAGACGAAGCCGACGATGACCGCCGTAGCGATCAGTTGCGGCCAGAAGCGCGCACGTTCGGCGATGCCGCCCGAGATGATGGCCGGGATGGCCGCCGCAAACGTCAGCAGGAAGAAGAACTTGACCAGGTCGTAGCCGTTCTTTTCGGCCAGCACCTGCGCGCTGACGAAAAAGTGCGTGCCGTAGGCCACGCCGTAGCCCACGGCGAAATAGACCACGGTGGACACCGAGAAATCGACCAGAATCTTGACCAGCGCGTTGACCTGGTTTTTGCGCCGCACGGTGCCCAGCTCCAGGAAGGCAAAGCCCGCGTGCATGGCCAGCACCATGATCGCGCCCAGCAGCACAAAAAGGGTGTCGTTGCTCTGTTTCAGTGCATCCATCCCCATGCCCATCTCCTTGTTTGACCCAAAACGGTGCGCTACGCACCAAAACATCGCATTTCCCGGATGACACTGGCCTGCACGCGCCGTGTCATCCGCCGTGCGCCACCGTGGTGCAAAAAGCGTGCCGACACGGGGCAGCGGCGGGCCTTTGTGCCCTGTTCCGGGGCGGGGTGGGGTGCGGGCAAACTGCTAGACTCTGAGCGCCATGAATCCCGCCCCACCCTCTGCAGCGCCTGCTGCGCCCACCCTGACCGTGTCCGCCGCCGCCAGCCTGCTTCTGGCGACCGCGCTGTGGGCCAGCAACGCCATCGTCGGGCGTTATCTGGCGGCGTTCATCCCGCCGCTGACGCTGAACTGGATGCGCTGGAGCCTGGCGCTGATCCTGCTGCTGCCGCTCGCGGGCTGGGTGCTCAAGCCCGGCAGCCCGCTGTGGCGGCACTGGAAGCGCTACGCTGCGCTGGGTCTGCTGGGCATAGGCGCTTACAACTCGCTGCAGTACTGGGCGCTGCACACGTCCAGCGCGCTGAACGTGACGCTGGTGGGTTCCAGCACGCCGCTGTGGATGCTGCTGGTGGGACGGCTGTTTTTTGGCGCGCGCATCCGCCCACTGGACCTGGCCGGGGTGGCGCTGTCCATCACCGGCGTGGGCGTGGTCATGACGCGGGGAGAATGGGCCGCTCTGGCGGGCATCCAGTTTGTGCCGGGCGATCTTTTGATGATCGCGGCGTCCATCGTCTGGGCGTTTTACAACTGGCTGCTGTCGCGCACCCGCGAGCCTGCCGCCGTGCGCGCCGATTGGGCGGGCTTTCTGCTGGCGCAGATCGCGCTGGGGGTGATGTGGTCCAGCGCTTTCGCGGCCGCCGAATGGACGTTGCCCGCCGTGCCGCCCGCCCTGGTGCTGACGCCGCTGGTGGCGGCGCTGGTGTTTTATGTGGCGCTGGGCCCGGCGCTGGTGTCATACCGCTTCTGGTCGCTGGGCGTGCAGAAAACCAATGCGACGATTTCCGGATTTTTCATCAACTTCACCCCGGTGTTCGCGGCGCTGATGTCGACCGTGCTGCTGGGCGAGCCGCCGCAGCTTTATCACGGCGTGGCCTTCGCCCTGATCATCAGCGGGGTGTTTGTGTCGTCGCGCCGCTGACGGCCCGCTGACCCCAGACTGTTCCGATGACTGCTTCCATGACCTCAACGACGCTCGACGATGACGCCCAGAACCTGGGCCTTTATGCCCGCCAGGCCTATCTGGAATACGCCCTGTCCGTGGTCAAGGGCCGGGCGCTGCCCGACCTGCGCGACGGACAGAAACCCGTCCAGCGCCGCATCGTTTACGCCATGCAGCGCATGGGCCTGGGCTTTGGCGGCAGCAACGGCAGCCAGGGCGCGCGTCCGGTCAAGAGCGCCCGCGTGGTCGGCGACGTGCTGGGCCGCTTCCACCCGCACGGCGATCAGGCGGCCTACGATGCGCTGGTGCGCATGGCGCAGGATTTCTCGCAGCGCTACCCGCTGATCGACGGCCAGGGCAATTTCGGCAGCCGCGACGGCGACGGCGCCGCCGCCATGCGCTACACCGAGGCGCGCCTGGCGCCCATCGCGCGGCTGCTGCTGGACGAGATCGACGACGGCACGGTCGATTTCATCGCCAACTACGACGGCTCGACCGAAGAGCCTTCCTGCCTGCCTGCGCGTCTGCCTTTTGTGCTGCTCAACGGCGCCAGCGGCATCGCGGTGGGCCTGGCGACCGAGATCGCGCCGCACAATCTGGACGAAGTTGCCCAGGCCTGCGTGCTGCTGCTGCGCAACCGGCTGGCCTCTCTGGACGAGGTCATGGCCGTGCTGCCCGGGCCGGATTTCCCCGGCGGCGGACAGATCATCAGCCCGGCGGCCGACATCGCCGAGGTGTATCGCAGCGGGCGCGGCAGCCTGAAAGTGCGCGCGCGCTGGACGGTGGAAGAGCTGGCGCGCGGCCAGTGGCAGCTGGTCGTCACCGAACTGCCGCCGGGCACCAGCAGCCAGCGCGTGCTGCAGGACATCGAGGAAGCGACCAACCCGCGTCTCAAGGCGGGCAAGAAAACGCTCAGCAGCGAGCAGACGCAGATCAAGGCCGTGGTGCTGGGCGCGCTGGAGAACGTCCGCGACGAATCCAGCAAAGATGCGCCGGTGCGCCTGGTTTTCGAGCCGCGTTCGCGCAACCAGAGCCCCGACGAATTCGCCCGCATCCTGCTGGCGCACACCGGCCTGGAAGGCTCGGTGGCGCTGAACTTCACCATGATCGGCGTCGATGGCCGTCCCGTCCAGAAGGCGCTGCTGACCGTGCTGCACGAGTGGCTGGACGAGCGCCTGGCCGTGATGCGCCGCCGCTGCCGCCACCGCCTGGGTCAGATCGAGGCGCGCCTGCATATCCTCGAAGGCCGGCACACGGTGCTGCTGCACATTGACGAGGTCATCGCCATCATCCGCGAATCGGACGAGCCCAAGGCGGCGCTGATGGCGCGTTTTGCGCTGTCCGAGCGCCAGGCCGACGATATTCTGGAGATCCGCCTGCGCCAGCTCGCGCGGCTGGAATTCATCAAAATCGAGCAGGAAATGGCCAAACTCAAGGCCGAAAAAGAGCAGCTGGAGGCGCTGCTGGGCAGTGACGATGCGCTGCGCCGCCAGCTCATCCACGAGATCAAAACCGACGCGAAGCAGTTTGCCGACGCGCGCCGCACGCTGATCCAGGCCGAAAAACGTACCGTGCTGGACGTGCGCGTGGTCGACGAGCCGGTGACGGTCGTGGTCAGTGACAAGGGCTGGCTGCGCGCCCTGAAGGGGCATGAGGTGCAGCCGTCAGGGCTTTCCTTCAAGCCGGGCGATAGTCTCTATGGCACTTTTGCCTGCCGCAGCGTGGATACCCTGCTGGCGCTGGGCAGCGACGGCCGCGTTTACAGCGTGCCCGTGGCGCAGCTGCCGGGCGGGCGGGGCGACGGCCAGCCCGTCACCGCGCTGGCTGACATCGCCAGCGGCACGCGCATCAGCCACTATGTGGCGGGCAGCGCCGACACGCGTCTGCTGCTGGCCAGCAGCGCGGGCTACGGCCTGCTGGCCGACATCGCCGACATGGTGTCGCGCCAGAAGGCGGGCAAGCAGTTCCTGACCCTGGACGATGGCGCCAGCCTGCTGCGCCCCGAGGCCCTGCGCCCCGGCCAGAGCCGGGTCGCCTGCCTGTCGCGCAGCGGCCGCCTGCTGGTTTACGCGCTGTCCGAGATCAAGCACCAGCCCAAAGGCGGCAAGGGCCTGACGCTGATGGCGGTGGACGAGGGCGATCCGCTGATCGCCGCCACGCCCTTCGCGCGCGTGCTGGGCATTGCCGGACTGCTGCGCGGCGGACGCGAGCGCGAAGACCTGATCCGCCCGCTGGCCCTGCAAAAGCACGCGGGCGTGCGGGCCCGCAAAGGCCGCGTCACCGACACCATGCAAAAACCGCTGCGCCTGTGGGACGCCAGCGACAGCGCGGCCGACGGCCCGGGCAGCGACGAGCTGCCGCTGTGAGATGCGCAACGGCCGCCCCGCCCGGGCCGCCGGGGTGATCAGCATGTCCAGACTGAATTTTTCCCACCTGCCGCGCAGCAGATCGCTGCAGCTTTGATCGCCAGGGGATCTTTTCCGCTGCTGCTACGATAAGCACTCACAAGAACACGGAGACAAAGCGATGGACATGGACCCCCTGCTGACCGAAGACCAGCGCATGGTGCGCGATATGGCGCGCGACTTTGCCCGCAATGAACTCGCGCCGCACGCCGCGCAGTGGGACCGCGACGCGGCGCTGCCGGATCACATCGTCGCGCAGATGGGCGAGCTGGGCCTGCTGGGCCTGACGCTGCCGGAGGACTGGGGCGGCAGCGGCACGGACGCTGTGGCTTATGCCCTGGCGGTGGAAGAGGTGGCGGCCGGCTGCGCCAGCTGCTCGACCCTGATGAGCGTGCATTCGTCGGTGGGCTGCGGCCTGCTGCTCAAGGACGGCAGCGACGCACAGCGCCAGGCCTGGCTGCCCCGCCTGGCCAGCGGCGAGCGCATCGCCTGCTTCTGCCTGACCGAGCCCGGCGCCGGATCGGCTGCGCACGAGATCAAAACCCGCGCCGTGCACGACGCCAGCACGGGCGACTGGGTTCTGAACGGCAGCAAGCAGTTCATCACCAATGCGCGCCGGGCGGGCATCGCCATCGTTTTTGCCGTGACCGATCCGGCCGCGGGCAAGAAGGGCCTGTCGGCCTTCGCCATCGAACTGCCTAATCCCGGTTTCATCGTGGGCGAGCCCGAGAAAAAACTCGGCATCCGCGCTTCCGACACCTGCCCGGTGACGCTGGACAACTGCCACGTGCCTGCCAGCGGCCTGCTGGGTCAGCCTGGACAGGGCCTGGCGATTGCGCTGTCCAACCTGGAGGCGGGGCGCATCGGCATTGCTTCGCAGGCCGTGGGCATCGCCCGTGCGGCTTTCGAGGCCGCGCTGGCCTACGCCAGCCAGCGCCAGCAGTTCGGCCAGCCGCTGCACCAGCACCAGGCCATCGCCCACAAGCTGGCCGACATGGACACGCAGATCAGTGCCGCGCGCCTGCTGGTTTACCAGGCCGCGCAGATGAAAAGCCAGGGCCTGCCCTGTCTGCTGCAGGCCAGCCAGGCCAAGCTGTTCGCGTCCGAGATGGCCGAGCGCGTGTGCAGCGCCGCGCTGCAGGTCCACGGCGGCTACGGTTATCTGCAGGATTACCCGGTCGAGCGCCACTACCGCGACGCCCGCATCACGCAGATTTACGAAGGCACCAGCGAAATCCAGCGCCTGCTGATCGCCCGCGAGCTGGTGCGCCTGGCCTGAGCGCTTTCAGCCCCCCGTCCTGACATCCGGAATCTTCCATTTCACAGAACCCAAGGAGCCCACCATGCAGACCCGAGCCGCCGTCGCCTGGAAAGCCGGTCAGCCGCTGACCATTGAGACCGTTGACCTCCAGGGCCCCAAAGCGGGCGAGGTGCTGGTCGAAATCAAGGCCACCGGCCTGTGCCACACCGATTACTACACGCTGTCGGGGGCCGACCCCGAAGGCATTTTCCCGGCCATCCTGGGCCACGAGGGCGCGGGCGTTGTCGTCGATGTCGGCCCGGGCGTGACGACGCTCAAAAAGGGCGACCACGTCATTCCGCTCTACACGCCCGAATGCCGCCAGTGCAAGTTCTGCCTGTCGCGCAAGACCAATCTGTGCCAGCTGATTCGCGGCACCCAGGGCAAGGGCCTGATGCCCGACGCCACCAGCCGCTTCAGCCTGAACGGCGAGCCGCTGTTCCACTACATGGGCACCAGCACCTTTGCCAACCACACCGTGGTGCCGGAGATTGCGCTGGCGAAGATTCGCCCGGATGCGCCGTTTGACACCGTCTGCTACATCGGCTGCGGCGTCACCACCGGCATCGGTGCGGTGCTGTTCACCGCGCAGGTCGAGGCGGGTGCCAACGTGGTCGTGTTTGGCCTGGGCGGCATCGGCCTGAACGTGATCCAGGGCGCAAAAATGGTCGGCGCCGGGAAAATCATCGGGGTCGATCTGAACCCCGGCCGCGAAGCCATGGCGCGCCAGTTCGGCATGACGCACTTCCTGAACCCCAAAGACATCGAAGCGGCGGGCGGCAACATCGTCGATGCCATCGTCCAGATGACCGATGGCGGCGCCGACTACAGCTTCGAGTGCATCGGCAACACCCAGGTCATGCGCCAGGCGCTGGAATGCACGCACAAGGGATGGGGCCGCAGCATCATCATCGGCGTGGCCGAGGCCGGGGCCGAGATTTCCACCCGGCCTTTCCAGCTGGTGACGGGCCGCAAGTGGGAAGGTTCGGCCTTCGGCGGCGCGCGCGGCCGCACCGATGTTCCGAAAATTGTCGACTGGTATATGGACGGCAAAATCAGCATCGACCCGCTGATCACGCACCGCCTGAAGCTGGACGAGATCAACCACGGTTTTGATCTGATGAAGCGCGGCGAATCCATCCGCGCCGTGGTGCTGTACTGACATGGCGCTGGAACTGCTCGCCAGCCATGGCTGCTTCGGGGGCCAGCAGCGCTTTTACCGCTTCGATTCCGGCGCCATCGGCCGGCCCATGCGCGTGGGCGTCTACCTGCCGCCGCAGGCGCTGGCGCCCGGCGCTGCGCCGGTGCCCGCCGTGTTTTTTCTGGCCGGGCTGACCTGCAGCGAAGAAACCTTCGCCATCAAGGCCGGGGCGCAGCGCGTGGCGGCCGACCTGGGCCTGGCGCTTGTCACGCCCGACACCAGCCCGCGCGGCGCCGGTGTGCCCGGCGAGGACGCGGACTGGGATTTCGGTCTGGCCGCCGGGTTTTACCTGAACGCCACGCAGGCGCCCTGGGCCACGCACTACCGCATGGAGGATCACATCGTCCACGAGCTGCCCGGCGTGCTGGCGCAGCAGCTTCCGCTCGACGTGGCTCGCCTGGGCCTGTGCGGGCATTCCATGGGCGGGCATGGTGCCCTGACGCTGGCGCTGCGCCATCCAGGGCGTTTTGCGGCGGTGACGGCGCTGGCGCCCATTTGCGCGCCCAGCCAGGTGCCCTGGGGCGAGAAAGCTTTCAGCGGCTATCTGGGCCCGGACCGCAGCGCCTGGACGGCGCACGACGCCAGCGCGCTGATGGCGGCACAGGAGCGCGTGCCGTATCCGGACGGCATCCTGATCGACCAGGGGCTGGACGACAAATTCCTGGCCAGCCAGCTGCGCCCCGAAGTCTTCGAGGCCGCCTGCGCCGCCATCGGCCAGCCGCTCACGCTGCGCCGCCACGCCGGCCAGGACCACGGCTATTTCTTCATCCAGAGCCACATCGAAGACCATCTGCGCTGGCAGGCGCGGGCGCTGAACAGCGGGGCCTGATCCGCGGACATTCATCCCCCCCGGACCAGGGGATGAAGGGCTACAGTTTTTTTGCCGCTGACCGAGAACATCGCCAGGCAGTGACATAAATCACGATTGCTGCCCGGCGCCCTCCGGTCCGGTGGGCCTCATAAACCGTCCCCGAGAGCCCCGAGGTCCGCGATGAACAGCCTGTCATTCAAGAAAATATTCGCCCTGTCCGGCGCCGCGATGGCGCTGATGTTTGCGGGCCAGACCTGGACGAGCTGGCATTCCCAGCAGCTGGAGCATCTGGCGCAGCGCAAAACCGAGGCGCGCCTGCACGCCTACCAGCTGGCCGACACGCTGCGCCAGAGCTCCGATGATCTGACCCGCCTGGCGCGCACCTACGCCGCCAGCGCCAACCCGATGTGGGAAAAGCAGTACAACGAGATTCTGGACATCCGCAACGGCAAGCTGCCGCGCCCGGTGAACTACGAGGGCATTTACTGGGATTACCGCGCCGCCGACGACAGCTACCGCACCGACACGCTGCCGCCGCTGGCGCTGGCTGAGCAGATGAAAGAAGCCGGTTTCACGCCGCAGGAATTCGATCTGATCGCCGAAGCCGCCAGACAGTCCAATGATCTGGTCAACACCGAGGTGGCGGCCTTCAAGATCGTCCAGGGCCTGAGCAACATCGCCGACCCGATGGAGCGCGATACCCAGCAGCTCAAGGCCATCAGCATGCTCAGCGACAGCGCCTATCACGCCAACAAGGCCAAAATCATGAAGCCGCTGGGCGAATTCATGACCCGGCTGGATGCACGCACGCGCGCTGAAGTCGAGGCCGCCGTGGCGTCGGCGCAGATGTGGTCGGGCATCGCCATGGCCACCAATGTGCTGATCCTGCTGGTCATGGGCAGCATCATCGCGCTGGTGCTGCGCCGCCTGCTGACCGTGTTTGCCGATGTGCGCCAAACGGCTTCGGCCATCGCCAGCGGCGATCTCAGCCGCCACATCGACACCACCGGCAAGGACGAGGCGGCCACCGTCAAGATTGAACTGCACCGCATGCAAAGCAGCCTGCGCCGCATGATGGGCGACATGCGTGATGTGAGCGAATCGATCGCCACCGGCTCCAGCGAAATCGCCACGGGCAGCCTGGACCTGTCGCAGCGCACCGAAAACACCGCTGCCAATGTGCAGCAGAGCGTGCAGTCCATCCACGAGCTGGCCCGCTCGCTCACCCAGGGCAACCAGTCGGCCGACCAGGCCCGGCTGCTGGCCAACCAGGCTTACGGTGTGGCGCAAAGCGGCGGCGAAGCGGTGTCGCAGGTGGTCGCGACCATGGAGCAGATCAACGCCAGCTCGCAGCGCATCAGCGACATCATCGGCGTGATCGACGGCATTGCCTTCCAGACCAACATCCTGGCGCTGAACGCCGCTGTTGAAGCCGCCCGGGCGGGCGAGCAGGGACGCGGTTTTGCCGTGGTGGCCGCCGAAGTGCGCAGCCTGGCGCAGCGCAGCGCTGCCGCCGCCAAGGAAATCAAGACCCTGATCAGCGATTCGGTCGAGAAGGTCAACACCGGCAGCACCCAGGTGGCGCGGGCGGGCAGCACCATGAACGAGATCCTGAGCAGCGTGCACCAGGTTTCCACGCTGGTGGCCGAGCTGAGCGGCTCGATTGCTGCGCAGAGCAGCGGCATCAGCCAGATCAGCCAGACCATGGGGATGTTCGATGCCTCCGCGCAGCAGAACGCCGCGCTGGTCGAGGAGAGCAGCGCCGCCGCCGACAGCCTGAGCCAGCAGGCCGCGCGTCTGGCCGAGATGGTCGGGCGCTTCCGCCTGGAGCAGGGCAGTGGCGGACCCCGACCCGCCGACATCGCCCGCCGGGCCATGGAACGCGCCGCCGGGCGCACCTTGCCCGAGACGGCCGAGGCCTGATCAGCGCCGGTTCAGCGCCGGAATGCCCACAGACGGCCCAGCACCCAGGTCTGGCCGGCGACCAGCACCATGGCGGCCAGCAGGGCCGCTGTGTCGCTCCAGCCGATCAGGCGATGCAGCAGCACAAACCAGACCTCGTTGGCCAGCAGGCCCAGCAGGGCGGTGGCGGCAAAGCGCGGCAGGCTGTCTTTTGCCGTCTGCGTGGTGTCGGCGAAGCTCAGGTGGCGGTGGCCCAGGTAGCTGACGGCAAAGGCCACGGCGAAGGCCAGGGCGTTGTGCGTTTCGGGCCAGGCCCAGACGGGCACCGGGCTTCGCCCCGGCGCGGCCAGCGGGCTGCGGCGCAGCAGCGTGAACACGGCCAGATGCGTGGCCGCTGCCCCGGCGCCCACGGCCACAAACCACAGCGCCGAGGCCCGGCGCGCAGCGCTCATCGTGGGCGGGCAGACTGGGGCGGCTGGGGGGCCGCGGCGGGGTCGTGATCCGGGTCCAGCCCCTGACCCACGCGCTCGCGCACGATGAACAGCGGGCGGCGTTTGACCTCGTCATAGATGCGCCCGACGTACTCGGCCAGCAGCCCGATGGACAGCAGCTGCACGCCGCTGAAAAACATCACGGCGGTGGCGATGGTGGCAAAGCCCGGCACGTCCTTGCCGCCGATCAGCACATCCAGCACGATCCACAGGCCGTAGAGCAGCGAAAAAAACGCGAGCAGCAGGCCGCTGACCGTCATCAGGCGCAGCGGCAGGGTCGAGAAAGACATCATCCCCGCCAGCCCCAGCTGCAGCGAACTGTGCCAGTTGAAGCGCGTGACGCCGCTGTGCCGGTCCAGCGGCTGATAGGGCAGGGCGACGGTGCGGTAGCCCACCCAGGCGTAAAGGCCCTTCATGAAGCGGTTGCGCTCGGGCAGGGCGTTCAGCGCGGCGACAACGGTTCTGTCCATCCAGCGGAAATCGCCCGCGTTGGGCGGAATCTGCACCCGCGAGCGCCAGTTGACCAGGCGGTAGAACCAGCCGATCAGGCCAATGTGCAGGCCGCGCTGGTCGTCGCGGCTGGTGCGCACGGCGTAAACCATGTCGGCGCCGGCCTGCCAGTGGCGCAGCATGTCGGGCAGCAGATCGGTGGGGTGCTGGCCGTCGGCGTCCATGATGACGGTGACGTCGCCGCGCGCCTGCTCCAGCCCGGCGCTGATGGCGGCCTCTTTGCCGAAGTTGCGCGACAGCTCCAGCAGAACGCACTGCGGGTGGCTGCGGCACAGTTCGCGCACCACGTCGGCGGTGCCGTCGCGGCTGCCGTCATCGACGATCAGCAGCTCGACCTGCGGCGACAGCGCCAGCAGCGCTTCGAGCACGTGGGGCACGACATGGGGCAGGTTGGCCGCCTCGTTATAGGCGGGCATCACGCAGGTGATGGAGGGCGGGGCAGTGTCACGGGCAGGCATGGCGGCAGCGCGGGGCGCAAGTCAGCGGTGCGGGGATGATAGCGGGTCTGCGTGCTAGCATGGCCCGACAACCCGCAGCCCGGAGGCCTTATGTCCCGCAAAGATGTCCCGCCCGTTGATTACGCCGCCCTGGCGCAGACCCTGACTTTCGATGGCCGCGCCCGCATCGGCGGCCAGGCCGTTGACGCGCTGGACGGCCAGCGCTTCGACTGCCATTCGCCCATCGACGGTCGCCGACTGACCGAAGTGGCCCGCTGCGGCGCCGCCGACATCGATGCCGCCGTGGCCCAGGCCCGCGCCGCTTTCGAGGACGGCCGCTGGGCGCACAAGGCCCCGGCGCAGCGCAAGAAAACGCTGCAGCGCTTTGCCGACCTGGTGCTGGCCCACGCCGACGAGCTCGCCGTGACCGAGACCCTGGACATGGGCAAGCCCGTGCAGTACGCGCGCAGCGTGGATGTGAACGCGACGGCCAACTGCATCCGCTGGTACGCCGAGGCCATCGACAAGGTCTACGACGAGATCGCCCCCACGCCGCGCAACGCGCTGGCCCTGATCCAGCGTGAGCCGCTGGGCGTGGTCGGCGTCATCGTGCCGTGGAACTACCCCATGATCATGGCCGCCTGGAAGATCGCCCCGGCGCTGGCCACAGGCAACAGCGTGGTGCTCAAGCCCTCCGAAAAATCGCCGCTGACCGCGCTGCGCCTGGCCGATCTGGCGTTGCAGGCGGGGGTGCCCGAAGGCGTTTTCCAGGTTGTGCCCGGCTTCGGCCCCGAGGCGGGCAGCCCGCTGGCGCTGCACATGGATGTGGACGCCATCGCCTTCACCGGCTCGACCCGCGTGGGCAAGCAGATTCACGTCATGGCGGGGCAGAGCAACCTCAAGCGCGCCTGGACCGAGCTGGGCGGCAAATCGCCCAACATCGTCTTCGCCGACTGTCCGGATCTGGACACCGCTGTCGCGGCTTCGGTGGGCAGCCTGTTCTTCAACCAGGGCGAAAGCTGCAATGCGCCGTCGCGCCTTTTTGTGGAGGCCAGCATCCGCGAGGCTTTTCTGGAAAAAGCGCTGGCGCTGCTGCCGCAGTACGCGCCCGCCAACCCGCTGCTGCCCGGCACCGAGCTGGGCGCGCTGGTCGACGAGACCCAGACCCAGACCGTGCTGCGCTACATCGATTCCGGCCTGCGCGAAGGCGCGAAGCTGCTGGCGGGCGGCGAGCGCGTGCTGCAGTCCACCGGCGGCTGCTATGTGCAGCCCACGATCTTCGACGGCGTGACCAGCGCCATGACCATCGCCCGCGAGGAAATCTTCGGCCCCGTCCTCTCGGTGCTGACTTTTGACGACGCCCGCGAGGTCGTGCGCCAGGCCAACCAGAGCGATTACGGCCTGCAGGCGGCGGTCTGGACGCGCGACCTGAACAAGGCCCACGGCGTCGCCCGCGCCCTGCGTGCAGGCACCGTGCACGTCAACCAGTACGACAGCGACGACATCACCGTGCCCTTCGGCGGCTTCCGCCAGAGCGGCATCGGCCGCGACAAATCGCTGCACGCCCTCGAGAAATACACCGAGCTGAAAACCACCTGGATCCGGATTGACAGCCCGGTGTGAAGCGGCGATGCTGCGCCTGAACCCGCTATGACAAGGATGCCGCGATGAAAACCATGTCCACCCGTGACGCCGAAACCCATTTTGGCCAGCTGCTGGATATGGCCCAGCGCGAACCGGTGCTTGTGACCCGTGACAACAGGCCGGTGGGCATCCTGATTTCTATGGAGGATGCGGCAGGTTCCCTGATTGGCGATCTGTACATGGACAAAGAATCCGGGCATGACGCCTGGCTGAGTGCCAAGGTCAGCGGTACTCTGGATCGGCTTGAAGCGGGCGAGACGGCGCTGACCCCGCACGCGCAGGTGCTGTCCGCTGTCGATTCGCGCCTCAAGGAAAAGCCACCAGCATCTTCTTGCTGAGCTCCACGTCATGGAGATCCAGTGGACCGACGAAGCGCTGGATGATCTTGCCAGCATCGTCAGCTGGTTTCGTGCCCGGGCCAGCGAGCGCACGGCCGACGCAGTTCTTCATCGCATTGTGGAACAGGTCAAAGGGCTGGCCGTTTTCCCCGAAAGGATCAGGGCCAGTGACAGGGTACCCGGTGCGCGTGAACTGCTGGTCCATCGTCTGCCTTACATTGTTTTCGTCAGAATCCGCGCCGAATCCATCGTGGTCCTTAACGTGGTTCATACCGCCCGGAAATTCCCGCCCGCTCAGTGACCCTGCCCCACACCCTCCACCACCAGACTCCCGCCCCCGAGGTTGACTGCCACCTGCGCGCCCAGTCGGGCCTGAGCCCCAAAACGCCTGAGGCGGCGCGCCCGGGGCTGGCCAATACCCTGTTCGCGGTGCAGGTGCTGCAGAGTGAAACGCCCATCGGCATGGCGTTTGTGGCTCAAGGCCGGGGGTGATTTCTCCGCTGTGTTACCGTTAAGCGTCACAAGGCACAAGGAGACCCCATCATGGCATGGAGCACGTACACCCTGTGGGCCATTGCGGCCGGTGTCGCGGTGGCGCTCGAGCTGCTGACCGGCACCTTTTACCTGCTGATGCTGGCACTGGGCCTGGTGGCCGGGGCGCTGGTGGCGCTGGCCGGGGCGGGCATGACGGCACAGATGCTGGTGGCGGCGGCCGTGGCCATCCTTGCCGTGGGCCTGTGTCACACGCTGCGCCGTCGCTCGCGGGCCGGGCGGGGCGCCACGGCCTTGGGCCTGCTGGATGTCGGCGAGGTGATTCAGGTCGACGACTGGCGCAGCGGTGACGAAGCGCTGGTGCGCTATCGCGGCGCCACCTGGCGCGCCCAGCCGCATCCGGGTCACAAGGTACGGCCGTTGCAGCCCGGCGCCTGGCGCGTTGCTGCGCTGCAGGGCAATACGTTGCTGCTGCAGCCTGCGACCGACCGGTCTGCGCCGCTGGCCTGATCCCCCGTTACCGCCGTTACTGTTGTCTCCGCTTCAAGGAAAACCCCATGGAATTTGCTCTCGTTCTGGTCGTTGTGGCCATTATTTTCGTCATCCAGTCGCTCAAGGTCGTGCCGCAGCAGAGCGCGTGGGTGATCGAGCGCCTGGGCAAGTACGCGGGCACGCTGGGCCCGGGGCTGAACGTGATCGTGCCCTTCATCGACCGTGTGGCCTACAAGCACAGCCTGAAGGAGATCCCGCTGGATGTCCCCAGCCAGGTCTGCATCACGCGCGACAACACGCAGCTCCAGGTGGACGGCATCCTTTACTTCCAGGTGACCGACCCCATGCGCGCCAGCTACGGCTCGTCCAACTACATCATGGCGATTTCGCAGCTGGCGCAGACCTCGCTGCGCAGCGTCATCGGCAAGCTGGAACTCGACAAGACCTTCGAAGAGCGCGACATCATCAACGCGCAGGTGGTGCAGGCGATTGACGAGGCCGCGCTGAACTGGGGCGTGAAGGTGCTGCGCTACGAAATCAAGGATCTGACGCCGCCCGAGGCCATCCTGCGCGCCATGCAGTCGCAGATCACCGCCGAGCGCGAAAAGCGCGCCTTGATCGCCGCGTCCGAAGGCCGCCGCCAGGAGCAGATCAACATCGCCACCGGCGAGCGCGAGGCCTTCATCGCCCGCTCTGAGGGCGAAAAGCAGGCCGCCATCAACAACGCGCAGGGCGAAGCGGCCTCGATCACCGCCGTGGCCGACGCCACTGCAGCGGCCATCGAGCGCATCGCCATCGCCATCCGCCAGCCCGGCGGCGAGCAGGCGGTGCAGCTGAAAGTGGCCGAAAAAGCCGTCGAAGCCTACAGCCGCGTGGCGTCCGACGCCAGGACCACGCTGATCGTGCCCAGCCAGATGGGCGAGGTCTCGTCGCTGATCGCGTCGGCCATGCAGATGGTCGCCGTGGGACGGACCAGCGACCCGGGCGATACAATACAGCGTAAGTAAATGGCAGTACCAAGGAGTTACGCACATGTTCCGCATCGAAGTCCAGCCCGCCGGGTTGACGTTTGAATCCGCCCCCGAAGACACTTTGCTGCATTCAGCCCAGCTCGCCCGGGTGGGTCTGCCCTATGGCTGCCAGGACGGCGCCTGTGGCTCGTGCAAATGCAAGGTGCTGTCCGGTCAGGTCGAACAGGGCCCGCACCAGAGCAGCGCCCTGTCGGCGCAGGAAGAGGCCGAGGGCTGGATCCTGAGCTGCACCTCGCGCGCGCGCAGCGATGTCGTCCTGGAGGCACGCATTGTCGCGGGCCTGGCCGACTACCCGGTCAGCAAAATGCCGGTGCGCGTGCAGGCCCTGGAGCGCCTGGCCGACGACGTCATGCGCGTGCGCCTGCAGCTGCCGGCCACCAGCCCCTTCCGCTTCCGTGCGGGGCAGTACGTGGACGTGCTGCTGCGCAACGGCGACCGCCGCAGCTACTCCATGGCCAGCGCCCCGCACGATCTGGGCGAACCGGCGGCAGTCGATTTCCACATCCGCCACCTGCCCGGCGGCGCGTTCACCGACCACGTTTTTGGTGCCATGAAAGAGCGTCAAATCCAGCGCATCGAAGGCCCGCTGGGCACTTTCTTTCTCCGCGACGACAGCAGCAAGCCGATGATTTTCCTGGGGTCCGGCACCGGCTTCGCCCCGCTCAAGGCCATGCTGGACGACTGGGCGCACAAGGCGCAGACCGCCGAGGCGGGCGCTCCCGCACAGCGCCCTGTCACGCTCTACTGGGGCGGACGCCGCCTGTCCGATCTCTATATGCACGACTGGTGCGAGCAGTTTGCGGCCAACAACCCGCTGATGCGCTACGTGCCCGTGCTCAGCGACAGCGCCCCGGAGGGCTGGAAGGGCCGCACCGGCTTTGTCCACCATGCCGTGATGGCCGATTTCCCCGACCTCTCCGCCCACGAGGTCTACGCCTGCGGCGTGCCCATCATGGTCGATTCCGCCCGCGCCGACTTCACCGCAAAGTGCGGCCTGCCCGCCGACGCGTTCTATGCCGACAGCTTTGTGTCGGAGGCGGACAAGGCGAAGGGCTGAGGGCGCGTGAAGGCCGACTCAGTTCGCTGACGGCCTGACAGTATCAGCCAACCCTCTGTTGGCCTTCACGTCCAACCATCGTCAGACATGCACCGCCGCCCGCCGGTTGGGGAACTCCAGGCTGGCGGTCTGCAGGGTGTTGCGGCCGCTGGATTTGGCCTCTGCGAGCGCTGAGTCGGCGGCGGCCAGCAGCTGGGACAGCTCGCTGCCGGGGCGGGGGATGGCGCAGGCCAGGCCGATGCTGACCGTGACGCAGGCGTCCACCGTGCTGGCATCGTGCGGGATGGCCTGGTCGCGCAGGGCCTGCTGGGCGCGCTGCAGCAGCGCCTGCGCCGGCGCCAAAGCCTGGTCGGGCAGCACCATGACGAAGGCTTCGCCACTGTAACGGGCGACAAAACCGCCCGGTGGGCTGTCGGTTTTCAGTGTGGCCTCGAGCACCTGGCCCACCTGGCGCAGGCAGTCGTCGCCACTGAGGTGGCCATAGTGGTCGTTGTAGGCCTTGAGCTGATCCACATCGATCAGCGCTACGGACATCGGCGTGCTGGTGCGCTGGCCGCGTCCCCAGGCGCCCTGCGCCGTCACGTCGAAATAGCGGCGGCTGGACAGGCCGGTCAACGGGTCGGTGGTGTGCAGGCGCTCGGGGTAGTCCGGCACGCTGTCGCTGTCCGGTCGAGCCGCCAGCGTGAGCTCCTGGTGCAGGCCCAGGTAACCCCCGCCACTCAGGTATTTGGTGCTGATGCTCATCTTGCGGCCGTCGGCCAGGCGGCACACGCGCCGCACCGGGCGGTCGCTGCCTTCGGCGTAGATGTAAGCATCAATCTGGGACTGGATCCACTCGTCTTCGTGGCCTGTCGCCTGCGGGAAAATCCGCCGCCGCAGGCCCGCGCGCAGCAGATCTTCCAGCCGCACTCCGGGACGCAGCTGGTCGGAGAGCGCCGGGTAAAACTCGGTCATCTGGGCGTTGGCCATCAGCAGGCGCTGCTGGCCGTCGTACAGCGCCACGCCGCCGGGCAGGGCGTTGATGACTTCCTGCAGCATCTGCTGCGTGCGCCGCAGGCCGTCCTTGAGCTGCTGCAGTGCCTCCTGCTGGCGGACTTCCGGGGTGACTTCCACGCGCAACTGCGCCAGGCTGCCGTCGCTGCCCTGCTTCTGGCGCAGGCGCACCCAGCGGCCGTCAGCCAGCGGCTGGAGCAGGTCGGAGCCGCTGCCCTGCGGCCGGTCCAGTGCCATGGGCCGCACGCTGGGGTTTTCGGCTTCGCCATTGAGCCGCGTCTGGCGCACGATGTCCTGCAGCAGCTGGCCGGGCTGCATGTAGGGCGCCGAGCGGGGGAAGAGTTCGCGGTGGCGCTGGTTGCACAGCAGCAGGCGCTCCTGCGCGTCGTAGATGACCAGCGCCTCAGGCAGGCGGTCCAGCGCGGCCATGACGTGGGCGTGCTCGGCGCGCAGGCGCTCCAGTTCGTCAGTGCTGCTGTTTTCCTGCTGGATCAGGCTGTCGCGCCAGATCCGTTCGCGGCGGCGGCTGCTGTGTCCAGCCAGCAGCAGCAGGCCCAGACCTGCGGCGCCCATGAGTTTCATCAGCGGAGGGTCGTTCCACAGCATCGGCAGCAGCAGCAGACCGGCCAGCACGCACAGCAGCAGCGGGCTGCGCCAGCGGGGCAGACGGGGCGACTGGGGTGGGAGTTCTTCCATGAACGGCATGTTAATCGCGGCTTTGCAACACGCACAGAGTCCGGGTGTGGCACAAGTCACGACTGGCGCCAGTGCGGATCAGCGCGGCGCTAACAGAGCCAGCAGCTGGCGCCGCCACAGGCGCAGCCAGACGCTCCGGGCCCGCCGCGACGGGCTCTGCGGCACACCATAGCGCCAGGCGTCGAGCTGCGCCACATGCGCCTGAATGGCGCGCTGACGCTCGGGCGCCAGGCCCTGCGCCGCCGCCTGCAGGCGCTGGCCGAGCTGCAGCGGCGTGAGTGCGGCGGGCGAGGCCTGTGCCGCCTCAGGCGGCAGATGGCCGCGGCGGCTCAGATCCTGCACCAGCGTGGCCATGAAGCGCTGCCACGGGCTGCGCGGATCGCGCCGCTGGCGCAGCCACAGCACGGCGCTGGCGATCAGGGCCAGCAGGCTCACGCTCAGGGCCAGTGTCTGCCCCGGGTCCAGCGGCCAGTCTGAGCCGGAAAAAAGTTCTTCCTGGCGGTCGCGGTCGTAGCCCAGCACCCACTGGTTCCAGCGGTTGTTCAGCGTCTCCCAGCCCCGGCGGGCGTCCCAGCCCAGCGCCTGCAGCCGCGGCAGCCAGCCCGGCGCGTGGCGCTGCATGAAATCGCCAAACGGCGAAGGCGCATCCAGCGCGATGCCCTGCGCGATGCGGTCGGGCGCTACGGCGGCCGTCGGGTCCACGCGCACCCAGCCGATTTCCGGGTGCCAGTACTCGACCCAGGCGTGGGCGTTGCTCTGGCGCACCACCCAGTAGCCGTCCTGGGGGACCGGGTCGGCGCCCTGGTAGCCGGTGACGATGCGCGCCGGGATGCCCATGGCGCGCAGCACGATCACGGTGGCGGCGGCGTAATGCTCGCAAAAGCCCTCGCGGCGGTCGAACCAGAAGGCGTCGATGGGGTTGCTGCGGTAGACGCCGGGCGTCAGCGTGTAGCGGAACTGGCCGTGGCGGATCCAGGACAGCACCGCCTGGACCAGGGTGAAGGGGTGACGCACCATGGGCGGATCGAGCTGCTGCGCCGGATCGTCGGCGCCGCCAAAGGCGTCGGCGTCGGCGTCCAGGCGCGGGTCCAGGCGACGGCGCAGGTCGTGGGCCCAGGCGATGGTGCGCTCGTTGCCCGGCGGCAGCTGCAGGTTGGCGCGCAGCAGCGCGGGCCAGACCGGGGCCGGGCGGGCTTCGTCGCTGCCGGTGGGCGCCAGGCCGGGCAGACCGAAGGGGCCGATCTGCACGGCCGGCCAGGTCATCACCTCGAGGCGCTGGCGCTGGCGAATGGGCTGGTCGGTCTGCCAGGACAGATCGGGCAGCAGGCGGGCGCTGCCTTCACGCTCGCCCTCAGTCAGGGGCAGGCGGGCGGCGCGCAGCTCGGCCGGGGTGCTCTGCCAGGGCGCGCTGCCGTCGTCTTCAGCCAGACCGGGCGGCAGGGCGGGATCGGGCTGGGGCGTGGCCGGGCTGGGGTGCGTGCCCAGCAAGGACTGCGACAGCTTCAGCGGCAGGCTCAGCTCGGGCAGGGCCAGCAGCGTGCCCTGGCTGGGCTCGACGGTGATCTCCAGGCGCTGCGGCGCCTGCATCAGGCGCAGGCCTGCGCTGTCGGCACCGACCAGGGCCGAAAAGCGGCTGCTGCTGTCCGGGGTCCAGGTGCGACCGTCGAAGTGGCTCAGGGTCGGGCCGCGCAGGTAGAGCGTTTTGGGATCGACCGGCACGGTGCGGCCGTCCGGGCCGGGCAGGGGACGGATGCGCAGCGCGATGCTGCTGTCCTGCGCCAGCTGGCCCATGTCGCCAAAGCGCAGCTCCTGAGACAGGCCGGTGCGCGCGATCTGCGCGTCGGGCATGCCCCACAGCGGCCCGATGCGCGGAAACAGCACAAAGGCCGCCGCTGCCATCGGCGCTCCCAGCGCCAGCAGCCGCAGCGCCTGGCCCAGCGCAGCCAGCAGCGGCGGACGGCCCACCGGCCGGTGGGCCAGCACCAGCGCTGTCAGCAGTCCCGCCAGCGAGACCAGCATGCTGGCCAGCGCCAGCAGCGACTGCGACTGGATGAAGCCCGCAATCACCAGGAAAAAGCCCAGCAGGCACAGCACCCAGGTGTCGCGCCGGGCACGCATCTCCAGTGTTTTGAGCGCCATCAGCAGCACCAGCAGGGTGACCAGGGCGCCCTGGCCCAGCAGCGGGCGCTCGGTGGCTGCGATGGCGCCCGCCCCGGCCACGGCAACAGCCAGTACGGCCCAGCGCGGCGGCAATGCGCGCAGCGCCAGTACCGTCCACAGCCGCCAGCCCCACAGCACGGCGACCAGCGCGGCACACCACAGCGGGATCTCGCCCAGCAGCGGCAGCAGGATCTGGCCGCAGATGGCCAGCAGCAGCAGCGTGTCGCGCGCCTCGCGCGGCAGATCGCGCAGCCGCTCGGACAGGGGACGCGACGCTTCGACGGGGCGGGGCAAAGCCATGGCGGTCAGGCCTGCGCCAGGTGGCACAGCACGCGGTGGACCTGCGCCGGGCCGTGGCCCAGCAGGCTGCTGGCGCCGTCGTCAAAAGCGGGCAGCCCGCGCACGGCGTAGGGGATGCCCAGATCTTCGGCCTGCAGCGCCCAGGCGGCCAGGCGGCCGAGCTGGCGTTCGCGCGGCAGGCCCGCACACAGCGCCGGGTCCAGCCAGACGGCGGTCAGATCGCCCGCGGCCTCTTCGCTGCTGGTGTCGCGGGTGACCCACTGCGCGGGCCGGTCCATCCCCGCCTTGGCGACCTTGCGCCAGACCACCCGGCGCAGGGCGTCGCCGCTGCGCCAGGCGCGGTAATCGTCGGGGATGTCGCTGCGCTGGGTCGGGTCGCTGTGCGGCCGGGCGCGCTGCGGGCGGCTGTCAAAGCTGTCGCTGGTCCAGTCCAGGTCGCGCAGGTCGGGTGCGCCGGTGTCCACGCGCGGCCAGACCCACTGTGTCTGCGCAGGCTGCCACCAGCTCCAGGCGCGGAAGAGGCCCAGGGGGAACTCGGTGGCGATCTCCAGCACCGGCAGCGGCGACAGCCCGCGTCGCACGAAGGACAGTGGCAGCTCGGCGTCGCTGCGCTCCAGCGCCGCGCAGTCCAGCACGGCCGGGTGGGGATCGGCGGGCAGCTGCGGCCCGCGCCGCCGGCCCCGGGGCAGCGGCAGCCAGCGCAGCTGCACGGCGTGGCGGTCGCGCGCGGTGGGGTTGTTCACGCTCAGGCGCAGCGCGTGGATCTCGCGGGCGAACACGGGCTGGGGCGGCAGCAGGCCGATCTCCAGCCCCTGCAGCGTGCGCTGTGCCACCCAGGCCGAGGCCATGCCGGTGCTGGCCAGCAGAAAAGTCAGTGCGTAGCCCAGGTTGAGCTGGTAATTGATCGAGGTCACCAGCAGCACCAGCAGGGCCACGGCAAAGCCCCAGCCGGCCGCACTGGGCAGGATGTAGATGCGGCGCGGCGTCAGCGTGTGCGTCTCGCTGGCGCGCAGGCGCGGCACCAGCCAGCGCTGCAGCAGGCCAGGAGCGGGAGGACGGGGTCTGCGGGAGGCCCGCCGGCGCAGCACGGGCGCCATCAGACGACCTCGATGCGGTCCATCATCAGCTGGAGCTGGTCGCGGGCGCTGCGCCCGCTTGACGGCAGGGCGGTCAGACGGTGCGCCGCACAGGGCAGCAGGATGGCCTGGATGTCGTCCGGGGCGACGTGGCTGCGCCCGGCCAGCCAGGCGTGCGCCCGCGCCGCACCCAGCAGGGCCAGCGCCGCACGCGGGCTCAGTCCGTGGACAAACCACTGCCCCGAACGCGTGGCGGCGATCAGGTTCTGCAGATAGTCCAGCACCGGCGCCGACGCGTGCACGGTGGCCACGCGCTGCTGGATCTGCGCCAGCAGCGGCGGCGGCAGCACGGTGCGCAGGCCGGACAGCAGGCTGCGGCGCGACACGCCAGTCAGCATTGCGCGCTCGGCCTCGCGGCTGGGGTAGCCCAGCGAAATCGACATCAGGAAGCGGTCGAGCTGCGATTCGGGCAGCGCGTAAGTGCCGCGCTGGTCCAGCGGGTTTTGCGTGGCGATCACAAAAAAGGGCTGCGGCAGCGGGTGGGTGACGTTGTCCACGCTGACCTGGCGCTCTTCCATGGCTTCGAGCAGCGCGCCCTGGGTCTTGGGCCCGGCGCGGTTGATCTCGTCGGCCAGCAGCAGCTGGTTGAACACGGGGCCGGGGTGAAAGACAAAGCGCTGCGCCTGCGGATCCAGCACGCTGCCGCCGGTCAGGTCGGACGGCATCAGATCGGCGGTGAACTGCACGCGGCCGTACTGCAGGCCCAGCGAAATCGCCAGTCCGTGCGACAGCGTGGTTTTGCCCACGCCGGGCACGTCGTCGATCAGCAGGTGACCGCCGGCCAGCAGGCAGACCATGGCCAGTTCGATCTGGCGGTTTTTCCCTAGAATCAGGCCATTGAGCTGAACGAACAGTTCTTCCAGGGCCTGAACCGGGTCGCCGCTGGCGCCGGGGTGGCCTTCGTTGTTTTGGGGCTGGCTGGGCATCGCAATCGGGGTTGGGCGGTGACAGGGCAAGCCTGACAATACCCCAATTTGTGCTGTGGCACTCAGGAAAGAAACGCATGACTGAACAGGAAATGACAAACATCATCACGGCGTGGTTTGGCCGCCTCTGGCAGCTCAGCACGCTGATCGAAATCGTCACCGTCGCCGTGCTGGTGCTGCTGGCCTGGGGTATCAGCCGCCACCTGGGGCGGCGCCATCCGGGCAACGGCATCTGGTACGGCAGCCGGGGTGTGGATGGTGTGGTCTTTCCGGTGCTGCTGACCGTGGGCGTGGGCATTGCCGCGCGGGTTCATCTGCAGGCCGGACAGCCGCTGTTTTTCTACAACCTGGCGGTTCCGCTGGTGCTGGGCCTGCTGGTCATCCGCGTCACGGTGCGCGTGCTGCTGGCGTCTTTTCCGGGCAGCGCCTGGGTGAACTGGGCCGAGCGCACGCTGTCCTGGGGGGTCTGGGTGCTGCTGCTGCTGTGGCTGACGCACATCCTGCCCGGCATCCTGCACCTGATGGAAGACATCACCTGGACGATGGGCGGCACCCAGGTGTCGGTGCGCAATGTGTTTGATGCGGTGGTCTCCACGCTGCTGATCATGCTGGTGGTGATGTGGCTGTCGTCGGCGATCGAAAGCCGCCTGCTGCGCTCCAGCTCCAACCTGTCGGTGCGCAAAATGGCGGCCAATGCGCTGCGCAGCGTGCTGATTTTTGTGGGCATTCTGCTGGCGATGTCGGCGGCGGGGATACCGCTGACGGCGCTCTCCGTGCTGGGCGGTGCAGTCGGTGTGG
Organism: Amphibiibacter pelophylacis; assembly: GCF_037688875.1. Classification (NCBI taxonomy): domain Bacteria; kingdom Pseudomonadati; phylum Pseudomonadota; class Betaproteobacteria; order Burkholderiales; family Sphaerotilaceae; genus Amphibiibacter; species Amphibiibacter pelophylacis. The sequence continues at coordinate 19,488 of NZ_JAWDIE010000019.1, read as the reverse complement.
GTATTGGCCTGGGTTTCCAGAAACTGGCGGCGAACTATGTCAGCGGTTTCGTGATTCTGGCCGAGCAGAGCGTACGCATTGGCGACCATGTTCGCGTGGATAATTTCGAAGGCCGTATCACCAATATCAACACGCGTTATACCGTGCTGCGCACGCCGGGCGGGATTGAATCCATCGTACCCAATGAAATGATGGTGACCAACCGCATCGAAAACATCAGTTTTACCGACAGCCGTGTGGCGCTGAATACCCGCGTCAGCGTGGGTTACGAGACCGATCTGGACGCGCTGTTCCCGCAACTGGTCGAACTGGTCCGCGCCGTGCCCCGCGTCCTGGCCGATCCGGGCCCGAGCGTCATGTTGATCGGCTTTGGCGCCGACGGCCTGGATCTGCAGGTCAATTTCTGGATCGGCGATCCGGACAACGGCCAGGGCAATGTGCGCTCCGACGTCAACCTGGCGCTGTGGCGTTTCCTCACCCGCAACGGCATCGAGATTCCCTACCCGCAGCGCGTGGTGCACCACACCGGCAGCGTGCCTGCGGCGTCCGAGCCGACACCGCCGGTGGCAGATTGACCTTCTGAACATCCTGATCGGGAGTGACGATGAACCCCTCTGTCTGGACGGTGGACAGGCCCGTCCTGCTTTTTGTCATGGCCCTCGTGTCGCTTCCGCTGTATATCTGGATCGGCCGATGGGTTTTTGACGACTGGGAAGATTTTCTCGAGTCCTTGAGGTATCTGTATCAGCCGCAATGGCTCTCCGCCTTGCGGGGTGAATGGCATGAAGACAATTGGGGATCCATCAAATTTTTATGCTTTCTGATCCTTTGTGCCACGATAGCCACCGGCCTGTACAAATTGGCCAAACTGCTGTTCTAGTGGCCTGGTCCCGCGTGGACGATCTGCCAGCGCGTCAGCTGCTGGAGATACTCCAGGCGCGCGCTGCGGTGTTTGTGGTGGAGCAGCGCTGCGCCTATCAGGACCCGGATGATTTCGACAGTGCGGCCTGGCATCTGACGATGCGGCTGGGGCCTGATCTGGCCGCTTATGCCCGCGTGCTTGATCCTGGGCTGAAATACCCCCAGCCCTCGATCGGGCGGGTGATGACGCTGCCTGCTTTCCGGGCGATGAAACTGGGTCGGCTTCTGGTCACCGAAGCCATCCGTTTCACCGAAAGTCGTTTTCCGGGGCAAGGAATACAGATTGGGGCGCAGGTTTATCTGCAATCCTTTTATGAATCGCTGGGCTTTGAGGCGGTGGGGCTGCCGTATGAAGAGGACGGCATTGCGCATGTGGATATGGTGAAGGCGGCGCCAGCTCCGGGGACTGTCGGCTGCTTAGCGCCAGACGCTCCGCCAGCAGCCTGAGGCCGGTGTCGCGGCTGCTGTTGCGCTGCCAGACCAGACCGAGGCGGCGAAAGTGATTGCCCTGCAGATTCAAAACCTTGACCCGCGACGCATCCGCGCGCGGGGCGGCCAGGGCGGGCAGCAGGGTCCAGCCGCGTCCGGCAGCGATCAGCTGCAGCAGGGTTTCAAGACTCGTGGCGCTGCAGTCCAGGGCGGCATCAGCAAACTGCTGGGCACGCTGCCCGCAGATCGCCATGGCCTGTCCGCGCAGGCAGTGGCCGTCGGAGAGCAGCAGCAGATCGAGATCGTCGATGTCGGCGATGGTGACCGGGGTCTGATCCCCTCGTGCCAGTGGATGATTGCCGGGCAGGGCCACGCGGAATGGCTCGTCAAACAGCAGGCTCAAAGCATATTGCCGGGTGTCCAGCGGCGCGGGCAGTCCTTGAACGGCGGCCTCGCAGCGGTCACAGTGGCGCGGAGAACATCCGGACGCGTCAGCCGGCTGGGTCAGCCCGGCCAGCGGCGTGGGCAGCGCGAGTATGGCGGCGTCGATCAGGCCGTTTTCAAGCCGCGCGCACAACTCGGCAGTTTGCCCTTCCTGGATGACCAGCCTGAGGTCGGGAAAAGCCTTGTCCACCGTATTGAGCAGTTGCGGCAGATAGTAAGGCGCCAGCGTCGGGATGATGCCCAGCACGAGCGGACCGGACAGCGGACTGGCCCGCTTGCGGGTGATGGCGAGAATATCATCCGCCTCCTGCAGGACTTTCCGGGCCTTTTCGAGAATCTGTGCGCCGATGGGCGTCAGTGACATCGGGGTGCTTTGACGGTCGATCAGGGTTTGGCCGAGATAGCCCTCCAGCTTTCGCAGCTGGGTCGACAGGGTGGATTGAGTGATATTGCAGGCCTCAGCGGCGCGGCCAAAGTGCAGATGCTCTGCCAGGGCAACCAGGTAACGCAGTTCACGAAGATTCAAGAAAAAAACTCCTGTTTTGAAAATACAAAAACCCGGCCACCTAAGCAGCCGGGTGATTGGTTCTTATATCCCGACCGGATACTTGAACGCGCAGGACTCAGTTTCTGTCGAAGCGATCCAGATCCATGACTTTGGTCCAGACTTTGGCAAAGTCCTGGACAAAGCGCTCTTTGGCGTCGTCGCTGGCGTAATGCTCTGCAATGGCGCGCAGTTCAGAGTTTGATCCAAAAATCAGGTCGACGGGCGTTGCCGTCCATTTGACCTGGCCGGTCTTGCGGTCACGTCCTTCATACAGGCCGTCGGTGCCCGCAGGACGCCACACCGTCGACATGTTCAGCACGTTGACGAAAAAGGCGTTGTTCAGTGTCCCGGGCTGATCGGTCAGAACGCCGTTTCGGCTGCCGCCGGCATTGGCGTCCAGGGCGCGCAGGCCACCGACCAGCACGGTCATCTCGGGCGGGGACAGACGCAGCAGGCTGGCTTTGTCCACCAGGGCCTGCACGGGCGGGAAATAGGCGTCCTTGCTGTAGTAGTTGCGGAAACCGTCGGCCTTGGGCTCGAGCACGGCGAAGGTGGTCACATCCGTCTGCTCCTGGGTTGCATCGGCGCGCCCTGGCGTAAAGGCCACCTGGACCTTGTAACCGGCTTTCTGGGCCGCGGCCTCGACAGCGGCAGTGCCACCCAGAACGATGACGTCGGCCATCGAGACCTGCTTGCCGTTCCCCAGAGTCGCGTTGAAATCCTTGCGGATGGCGCCCAGCCGTGCCAGCACCTGAGCGAGTTCGGCCGGGTTGTTCGCGGCCCAGTCTTTTTGCGGCGCCAGCTGGATCCTGCCACCGTTGGCCCCGCCGCGCATGTCAGAGCCCCTGAACGAGGCGGCCGAAGCCCATGCGGTGCGGACGAGCTGCGGCGTCGTCAGGCCCGAGGCCAGAATGCGCGCCTTGAGCGCATTCACATCAGCCGCTTCGATCTGCTTGTACTTGATCTCAGGCAGGGGGTCCTGCCACAGCAGCACTTCCTTGGGCACGTCCGCGCCCAGGTAACGGCTGCGGGGGCCGAGATCGCGGTGGGTCAGTTTGAACCAGGCTTTGGCGAAGGCGGTTTCGAACTTTCGGGGGTTTTCCAGAAAGCTGCGGGAGATTTTTTCGTAAGCCGGATCCGCGCGCAGGGCCAGATCGGTGGTGAACATCATGGGCGGATGGGTTTTGCCCTGGAGGTGGGCGTCGGGGACCTGCGCGTCCTCAGCGGCTTCGGCGGGTTTCCACTGGGTCGCACCGGCCGGGCTCTTGGTTTTCACCCAGTTGTATGCGAACAGGTTGCTCAGGAAAGTCTTGGTGAACAGGGTAGGGCTGGACGTCCACGAGCCTTCCAGACCGCTGCTGACGGTGTCTTCCGCGTTGCCTTTGCCGCAGCTGTTTTTCCAGCCGAAGCCCTGCTGCTCGATGGGCGAAGAGGTGGGATCGCCGCCCAGACATTTTTCCGGATGATGGGCGCCGTGCGATTTGCCAAAAGTATGTCCACCGGCGATCAGTGCGACGGTTTCTTCATCGTTCATGCCCATGCGGCCAAAGCTTTCCCGGATATCGCGCGCGGCAGCGAGCGGGTCCGGGTTGCCGTTCGGCCCCTCGGGGTTGACGTAGATCAGGCCCATCTGCACGGCGGCCAGCGGGCCTTTGAGCTGTCGGCCTTCCTTGTGCCGCGCATCACCCAGCCATTCGCGCTCGGGGCCCCAGTAGACCAGGTCGGGTTCCCAGTCGTCGGTACGGCCCCCCGCGAAGCCGAAAGTCTGCATCCCCATGGATTCCATGGCGACGGTTCCGGCCAGCACCATCAGATCGCCCCAGGAGATTTTGGCCCCGTACTTCTGCTTGATGGGCCACAGCAGGCGCCGGGCTTTGTCCAGGTTGACGTTGTCGGGCCAGTTGTTGAGCGGATCAAAGCGCTGCTGGGCCCCCTCTGCCCCCCCGCGGCCATCAATGGCGCGGTAGGTTCCGGCGCTGTGCCAGGCCATGCGGATGAAAAAAGGCCCGTAATTGCCAAAATCGGCAGGCCACCAGTCCTGGGAATCGGTCAGCGTGGCCTCGATATCGCTTTTCAGCGCCTTCAGATCCAGCTTTTTGAATTCTTTGGCGTAATCAAAGTCGGCGCCCATCGGGCTGGAGACGGCATTCTGCTGGCGCAGCGGCGAGAGATCCAGCCGGTTGGGCCACCAGTCCTTGTTGCTCATGGCCTGGGCGGGCGATAGGGCGGCGCTGTTTGGCGTCGCCTGGGCCTGTGCGGCAGCACCTGCCGCCAGCATGATGGCCGAGAGGGCAAAGCGGCTCACAGAGCGCCAGGGGGTTTTTGATCGGTGGGTCATGAGGCTGTCCTTAGGCTGGTTTGAATGTCAAAAATCAATGAAACCAGTCTAGGATTGAGAGCCATCGGCGTCCAATTGATGGTGTCAAACGGGCCGATTGATAAAAAATCTTGTGCAAATCCGGGAAATTCGCGGTGTTTATGCCAAGTCGGCCCGGGATAGCGCGTTTCTGGCTCAGGCCTTGATGAACTCGGTGCGGTGGCCCAGCCAGCGCGCGATGTGGGCGTCGCAGGCCTCGGGCGCCTGGGCCAGCAGGCGGTCAGCGCGTTCGCGGGCAGCGTCCAGAAGATCGCCGTCGTGCTGCACGTCGGCAAAACGCAGCAGTTGCGCACCGCTCTGGCGTGCGCCCAGAAACTCACCCGGGCCGCGGATCTCCAGATCGCGCCGGGCGATCTCGAAGCCGTCCTGCGTCTGCGCCATGGCCTGCAGGCGGGCGCGCCCGGCCTGCGACAGCGGCCCGCCGTGCAGCAGCACGCAGGCGCTGGCGGCGCTCCCCCGGCCCACGCGGCCGCGCAGCTGGTGCAGCTGCGACAGGCCAAAACGCTCGGCGTGTTCAACAATCATCAGGCTGGCGTTGGGCACGTCCACCCCGACCTCGATGACGGTGGTGGCGACCAGCACCCGCGCTTCGCCGGCCTTGAAGGCGGCCATGACGGCGGCTTTCTCAGGCGCTTTCATGCGCCCGTGCAGCAGCGCCACCGGCCAGGGCGCCAGACGTTCGGACAGCAGGGCGTGGGTCGCGGTGGCGTTTTCCAGGTCGAGCTTTTCGCTTTCCTCCACCAGCGGGCAGACCCAGTAAATCTGCCGCCCCTGCTCCAGCGCGCCGCTCATGCGGGCGATGACCTCGTCGCGGCGCTGCGCCCCCAGCACGCGCGTGACGATGGGGCTGCGGCCAGGCGGCAGGCCGTCGAGTACGCTCAGGTCCAGATCGGCGAAGTAGCTCATGGCCAGCGTGCGCGGAATGGGCGTGGCGCTCATCATCAGCAGGTGGGCTTCCAGCGGGGCGGAACGCGGATCGGCACCCGCGCCGTCGCCCTCGCTGGCCTTGTCCTTCAGGGTCAGACGCTGCTGCACGCCAAAGCGGTGCTGCTCGTCGATGATGACCAGCCCCAGACGCGCAAACCGCACCTGCTGCTCGATGACGGCGTGCGTGCCCACGACCAGCCCGGCCTGGCCGCTGGCGGCGGCCTCCAGCATGGCGGCACGGCGGCGGCCCTTGACGCTGCCACTCAGCCAGGCGACCTGCACGCCCAGCGGCTCCAGCCATTCGACCAGCTTGCCAAAGAGCTGCTCGGCCAGGATTTCGGTGGGCGCCATCAGCGCACACTGCCACCCGGCGGCCAGCGCCATGCAGGCGGCCAGCGCGGCGACCACGGTCTTGCCGCTGCCCACATCGCCCTGCAGCAGGCGGTGCATGGGCGTGACAGCGTGGCGGGCGGGCGGCGACAGGTCGGCCTGGATTTCGGCCAGAACGCGCTCCTGCGCGGGCGTCAGGGCAAAAGGCAGATGCTGCAGCAGCGCCTGCGCCAGCGGGTTGGGGTGCGGGGCCAGGCGCGGCGCGGCGCTTTGGCGGCGAAGCTGCTGGGCGCGTTTCTGGCTGAGCTGCTGCGCCAGCAGCTCGTCGTACTTGATGCGCTGCCAGGCCGGGTGTGTGCGGTCCAGCAGCGCGTCCAGAGATTCGGTCGGGGCGGGGTGGTGCAGCGTCAGCACCGCCTGGCGCAGCGGCAGCAGGCCACGCGGCAGCGCCTGATCAGCCGACGCAAAGCACTCGTGCAGCGGCGCGCGCGGCAGCGCAGCCGCGATGCTTTTGCGCAGGTAGTTCTGCGGCAGGCTGGCGCTGGTGGGGTAAACGGGCGTCAGCGTGGCAGGCAGCGGCTCGCCCGGCTGCACGGCGCGCACCTGCGGGTGGACCATGTCGCAGCCCGAAAAGCTGTGCCGCACTTCGCCGAACGCGCGCACGCGCTGGCCGGGCTCCAGCAGCTTGCGCAGCCCGGCGTGGGCGTGGACAAAGCGCAGCTGCACGCGCTGGCCGCTGATCACGCAGCGGCCCAGCGCCGTCCAGGGCTGACCGGGGCGCGGCGGCTGGGCGGGCACCTGGACCATCTCCAGCTCGACCAGCACGCTCTCGCCGGGGCGCGAATCGAGCGGCGGCGTCAGGCGGGTTTCGTCCTCGTAACGCAGCGGCAGGTGCAGGGCGCGGCTCAGGGCGTCGACCAGGCCCAGCTTGATCAGGGCACGGGCGGCCGGGCTGGCTTTGGCCGCTGCGCTCATCCGGCCGGGGGAGCGGTGCGGGCGCCAAACAGCGCCGTGCCCACGCGCACGCAGGTCGATCCGGCGGCGATGGCGTCTTCCAGATCGCCGCTCATGCCCATGGAGAGCGTGTCCAGCCCTTGCAGCCCCGAGGCGACCAGACGGTCGCGCAGCGCGGCCAGCGCTTCAAAAGCCGCGCGCGTGGCGCTGGCGCCCCGGTCCGGGTCGGGGATGACCATCAGACCGCGCAGGCGCAGACGCGGCAGCAGCGCGATGGCCGCGCACAGCGCCTGGGCCTCGGCCAGCGGCACGCCGCTTTTGCCGATCTCGCCCTGCACATTGACCTGCACGCAGACGTTCAGCGGCGGCAGACCTTCGGGGCGCTGGTCGGACAGGCGCTGGGCGATTTTCAGCCGGTCCACGCTGTGCACCCACGCAAACTGCCGCGCCACCACCGCCGTCTTGTTGGACTGCAGCGGCCCGATCAGGTGCCAGACCGGGTCCGGGCGGGCGCTGTCTCCGTCATGCGGCCGAATATGGGGCCATAGACTCTGCTTTTCCAGGGCTTCCTGAACGTAGTTCTCGCCAAAATCGATCTGGCCCGCCATCCAGGCCTGCGCGATGACGGGCGCTGCTACGGTTTTGCTCACGGCCAGCAGGCGCACGCTGGCCGGGTCACGGCCGCTGCGCTGGCAGGCAGCGGCCATGCGCTGCTGCAGCGCGGCCAGGGCCTGCTGGAGGGGGGGCGTATCGTGCGGGACAATCAATGGGGTATCGCTCATGGGGGCGAAGGTTAAAGGATGACGATGGATATCACACAGCTGCTGGCATTTTCGGTCAAGAACAAGGCGTCTGACCTGCACCTGTCGGCGGGCCTGCCGCCCATGATCCGCCTGCACGGCGATGTGCGCCGCCTGAATCTGGACGCCATGGACCACAAGCAGGTCCACGCGCTGATTTACGACATCATGTCCGACACCCAGCGCAAGGTCTACGAAGAGACGCTGGAGTGCGATTTTTCCTTCGAGATCGAAGGCCTGGCGCGCTTCCGGGTCAACGCCTTCAATCACGCGCGCGGTGCCGGCGCGGTGTTCCGCACGATTCCCAGCAAGATCCTGTCGCTGGAGCAGCTGGGCGCCCCCAAAATCTTCGCCGAACTGGCGCTCAAGCCGCGCGGTCTGGTGCTGGTGACGGGGCCGACGGGCTCGGGCAAATCAACCACGCTGGCCGGTATGGTCAACCACCTCAACGAGCACGAATACGGCCACATCCTGACCGTCGAAGACCCGATCGAATTCGTGCACGAGAGCAAAAAATGCCTGATCAACCAGCGCGAGGTCGGCCCGCAGACGCTGAGCTTCTCCAACGCCCTGCGCGCTGCGCTGCGCGAGGATCCGGACGCCATTCTGGTCGGTGAAATGCGCGATCTGGAAACCATCCGTCTGGCGCTGACCGCCGCCGAAACCGGCCACCTGGTGTTTGGCACGCTGCATACGTCGTCGGCGGCCAAGACCGTGGACCGGATCGTGGATGTCTTCCCGGCGGCTGAAAAAGACATGGTGCGCGCCATGCTGTCGGAATCGCTGGTGGGCGTGATCTCGCAGGCGCTGTGCAAGCGCAAGGACGGCGAGGGCCGTGTGGCCGCGCACGAGATCATGATCGGCACCTCGGCCATCCGCAACCTGATCCGCGAGAACAAGGTCGCGCAGATGTACGCGTCCATCCAGACCGGGACCAACGTCGGCATGCAGACGCTGGACCAGAACCTGAGCGATCTGGTCAAGCGCAACCTCATCACCCCGTCCGAGGCTCGCAACAAGGCCAAGTACCCGGAAAACTTCCCCGGCTGACCGTCGGCCTGTCGCCCCGTCGCCCGAAAGACCCTCCATGAAACGCCTGCTTTCCTTCCTGCGGCCCGAACCGCAACAGACCCCGGAGCGGCGCGGCACCGTACCCAGCGCCTTTCCGGAAGAGGACAGCGCTTTTTTCACCAGCCGCTTTCTGGAGCTGGAAGACACCCAGCCGCTGGTCACCTGGCTGCAAAAGCGCACCGTGCTGCGCTGGAAGGCGCTGGACGAGGACTGGGGCCGCGAGGCCATCGTCGCGCTCTTTGCGGCGCAGCGCCACGTGCAGTCGCTGCAGCCCGAGCAGCTGCTGCTGATCAGCCGCTACCTGCACTTTGTCGAGATCGAGGCCGGCCAGGACGTGATCGCCCAGGACGAGTACGGCGACTACATGTTCATCGTGCTGGAAGGGCGGTTTGGCATCGAGCGGCGCCAGACCTGGGGCGGCACCACGCGCCTGGTCGAAGCCAAGGCCGGGCAGACGCTGGGCGAGATGTCGCTGCTGGATGCCGGGATGCGCTTCTCGGGCTGCCACACCCTGACCGACTGCAAGGTCGCGGTGCTGGACGCCCAGCAGCTCGACGACATGATGGAGCGCGACCCGCGCCTGGCCGCCGTGCTGCTGGCCTGGCTGGCGCGCCGCATCTCGCTCAACCTGCGCCAGGTCAGCCTGCGCCTGAGCAACCTCATGGCGCGACAGTAAGCGCCCGTTTTCACCGACTTCACCGATACGGACAGACCAGTCACTATGGATCGCACCCAGGCCACCAAAATCATCACCGACCTGCTGCGGCTGGTCATCACGCGCGAGGGCTCGGATCTTTTCCTGACCGCGGGTTTCCCGCCCGCCATCAAGGTGGACGGGCGCGTGCAGAAGGTCTCGCCGCAGGTGCTGACGCCGCTGCACACCTCGGCCATGGCGCGTTCGCTGATGAACGACCGCCAGGCCGCCGATTTCGAGCGCAGCAAGGAATGCAATTTCGCCATTTCGCCGACCGATCTGGGGCGCTTTCGCGTCAACGCCTTCGTCCAGCAGGGCCAGGTGGGCCTGGTGCTGCGCAAGATTCCCACCCAGCTGCCGCAGCTGGACGCCATGGGTCTGCCGTCCGTGCTGAAGGATCTGGTGATGAGCCCGCGCGGCCTGTTCATCATGGTGGGCGCCACGGGATCGGGCAAAAGCACGTCGCTGGCCGCCATGCTGGACTGGCGCAACGAGCAGAGTCACGGCCACATCATCACCATCGAGGATCCGATCGAGTTCGTGCACCCGCACAAGAACTGCATCGTGACCCAGCGCGAGGTGGGCCTGGACACCGACGACTGGTCGGTGGCGCTGCGCAACGCCCTGCGTCAGGCGCCCGACGTGGTGCTGATGGGCGAGATCCGCGACCGCGAGGCCATGGAAAGCGCCATGCTGTTCTCGGAAACCGGCCACCTGTGCCTGGCGACGCTGCACGCCAACAGTGCCAACCAGGCGCTGGAGCGCATCGTCAACTTCTTCCCGCAGGATCGCCGCGAGCAGCTCTACATGGATCTGTCGCTCAACCTGCGCGCCATGGTGTCGCAGCGCCTGGTGCCCAACGTCACCGGCAAGGGCCGCGTGGCGGCGGTGGAGGTGATGATCAACTCGCCGCTGGTCTCCGACCTGATTTTCCGGGGCGAAATCACCGAGATCAAGGAGGTGATGAAGCGCAGTACCGAAACCGGGATGCGCACCTTCGACCAGGCGCTGTTCGATCTGCACGACGGCGGCCGCATCACCTACGAGGATGCGCTGCGCTTCGCCGATTCGGCCAACGATCTGCGGCTGCAGATCAAGCTGCACAGCAAGGTCAGCAAAAACCGCGATCTGACTGAAGGCACTGACGGCGTGCGCCTGCTCTGAGCTGAAACCAGGGACAAACGCGGGGGGCTGCGCCCGTCGCGCGGCGGCTTCAGGCCCTAAGATGGCGTTTTTGATGTTTGCGCTGTCGGCGCCGTCCGGGTCATGAGCTTTCTGTGCATAGACATTGGCAACACCCGCCTGAAGTGGGCCATTTACGACCGGCCCGAGCCGGGCGCCGGGCTGGTGGCCCACGGCGCCGTTTTCCTGGAGCGCGTGGACGATCTGGCCGAGCGCCAGTGGGCCGGACTGGCCCGCCAGGTGGGCGTGCAATGGAGCCAGCCCACGCGCATGCTGGGCTGCGTGGTGGCGTCGGAAGCCATCCGCGTGCGCGCCTGCGAGCAGCTGGAGTTCTGGGACTTAAGCCCGCGCTGGGTGGTGCCTGGCCGCTCTGAGGCGGGCGTGAGCAACGGCTACGACCACCCCAGCCGCCTGGGCGCTGATCGCTGGGTGGCGCTGATCGGCGCCCGTCACCGCCTGCGCCAGCAGGGCCTGAACCAGCCGGCCGTCGTCGTCATGGTCGGCACCTGCGTGACCATCGACGCCCTCGACGCCGACGGCCGCTTCCTGGGCGGCGTCGTGCTGCCCGGCTTTGGCCTGATGCAGAAAGCGCTGGAGCTGGGCACCGCCGGGCTCAAGGTGCCCACCGGGCGCGTGGTCGATTTCCCCACCAACACATCGGATGCTCTGATGAGCGGGGGCACCTTCGCCCTGGCGGGCGCCATCGAAGGCCAGCTGCGCCGCCTGCAGCAGCGCCTGAACCAGGTGCCGGTGCTCATCATGGCCGGGGGCGCTGCCGTGCGCCTGCACGAGGCCGTCACCTGGCCGCACGTCATCGTCGACACCCTGATTTTCGAAGGCCTGCTGGCCATCGAGGCCCACCGCGCCGCCGTGCAGCAGGGGCTGATCCCGGCCAGCGCTGCGCTGGATACGCCCGCACCTGCGCCAGGCTCAGCCCCAAACCCAGCGCCTGCAGCCAGCCCAGCTCCCGCGCTGTCCGCCGGGCTGGTGGACCCGGGGCCGGATGCGATTCATTTTTGAGGGGTCACGTCGAACACCTGGCGGGCAAGCGGGGTTTGTCCGATGTCACCGCTTGAGCTTTCCGGTCTGCTTTTGCCCGAAAAGCATTTACAGGCGTCTGGTGCTGCGCCATCCGGCTGATCTGGCCCGGATACCTTCAAGCCGCCTCCACCCCCACCGCCCTCGGCCGCCCCGCGTCCGAGCACCAGGCGCTCCACGAGCCGGGGTAGAGCACGCCCGGGGGCAGGCCGGCGTGGGCCAGGGCGAGCAGGTTGTGGCAGGCGGTGACGCCGGAGCCGCACTGGTGCAGGGTCTGCGCGGCGGTGTCTGCGGTGACGCCCAGTTCGGCCCACTGCGCGCGCAGAACGTCGGGCGCCAGGAAGCGGCCGTCCGGCCCCAGGTTGAGCCCGTAAAAGCGGTTGAGCGCGCCCGGAATGTGCCCGGCGAGCGGGTCCAGTGTTTCGTTTTCGCCGCGATAGCGGTCTGCGCTGCGGGCGTCGATCAGGCGCTGCTGGCCAATTCCGGCCAGCACGTCGGCTGTGCTGCGCGTGGCCCGTTGTGCTTCGGGCCAGGTGACCGGGGTGGCGCCCGGTGCGGCCGGGGTGGCGCCCGATTCCAGCGCCCCGCCTGCATCGGTCCAGGCGGGCAGGCCGCCGTCCAGAACCTGCACCTGGCGCACGCCCATCCAGCGCAGCAGCCACCAGGCGCGTGCCGCCATGGCGCCCGAGTGCGCGTCGTAGGCGACCACGCGGCTGTCAGGCGTGATGCCCCAGCGTGCCAGCGACTGCGCCAGCGCCTCGCGCTGCGGCAGCGGGTGGCGGCCGCTGCCGGGGCTGTGCGTGCCGCTGAGGTCTTCGTCCATGTGGGCGAAGTGCGCGCCGGGAATGTGCCCCGCCAGCCAGGCCTCGCGGCCCTGCGCAGGCTGGGCCAGCCAGTGGCGGCAGTCCAGCAGCACGGGGGGCTGGGCGCCGGGCGTCTCCAGCCCGGCGCGCAGGTCGGGGGCGGAGATCAGGACAGCATCGCTCATGGTTTTCTCCTGTTGTTCAAAGCTCATAGTGGTCCTTGCCCGGCCCCTGCAGCGTGCGCAGCAGCAGCTCGCGGGTCAGGCGCGGCGAGAACAGTTCGGCAAAAGTCAGCACGTAATCGCGCGCGTAAACGCCGCGCTTGAACGCCAGGCGCGACGTGTTGCTGCCAAACAGGTGGCCCAGCGGGCGCCAGACCAGGTCCTTGTCAGGGCGCGCTTCGCCCGTCTGGCCGGGGGGCTGCAGCGCCATTTCGGCGATGATGCCCACGCCCATGCCCAGGCGCACATAGGTTTTGATGATGTCGGAATCGATGGCCTCCAGCGCAATCTGCGGCGTGAGCTGGCGCTGCTCGAACGCCGCGTCGATGCGTTTGCGCCCGGCGAACGAGGGCTGGTAGGTGATGAGCGGCCAGCGCTGCAGCTGCTCCAGCGTGATCACCGCCGATTCGGGCAGCTGCGCCAGCTCGTGGTGCTGGGGCACGACCATGGCGTGCTGCCACTCGTGGCAGGCGAAGGTGATGAGCGCGTCCGATTCGGCCACCGATTCGGTCGCCAGCCCCACGTCGGCGACCTCGTCGAGCAGCATGGCGGTGACCTGGTCGGGCGTGCCCTGGTGCAGGCTGACCTGCACCTTGGGGTAGATCTGGCGCAGGCGGGCCAGCGGCTCGGGCAGCATGTAGCGCGCCTGCGTGTGCGTGGTGGCGATGCTCAGGCGGCCCACGTCCTGGCGCGAGAACTCCTGCCCGATGCGGCGCAGGTTGGCGACTTCGCGCAGGATGATTTCCACCGATTCCAGCACCTTCTGCCCAGGCTCGGAGACGCGGCGCAGGCGCTTGCCGTGACGCACGAAAATGTCGATGCCCAGCTCTTCTTCCAGTTCGAGAATGGCTTTGGAGATGCCCGGCTGAGAGGTGTGCAGCACGCGCGCGGTTTCGGTCAGGTTGAGGTTGCGGCGCACCGCCTCCTGGACGAATCGGAACTGGTGCAGGTTCATGGCAGGGCCTTGAAAGGAAGGAGCGCCGGGTCAGCGCAGCCGCCAGGTGCGGCGCAGCCACAGCGTGGCCCCGGCCAGCGCCAGCAGCGTCGGCCAGGCGGTGCTGGCCAGGGCGTTCCACTGGTAGATCTGGCCGATCTGTGCAGCGACGCTGTTGGCCAGCACGTAAGCCACGCCCAGCAGCGTGCCCGCCAGCAGGGCCATGCCGCTGGCGTTGCGCCGGGGCGGTGCGTAGGCAAAGGGCAGGGCCAGCAGCAGCAGCACGCCACAGCCCAGGGCGTAAAAAATGCGGTTCCACAGCGCGACGCTGTAGGGCTGGTCGCTCTGTCCGGCGTCGCGCAGGTGGCGGCCGTATTCCAGCAGGCGGGCGCTGCTCATCTGGTAGCTGGGGCTCAGGGCCGACAGCACCAGCGCGGTGTCCAGCTGCGTGGGCCAGTCCATGCGGGCCTGGCGGATTTCGGCCAGCGGCGGCGCGGTGGGGGCATCGCCTGCGGGCGGGAAATCGGTGCGGCGCGCGTCCATCAGCGTCCAGTGGCCACTGGCGGTTGGTGGAATCTGCGCCCCGGCTGCGCGCCAGGTGCTGCGCAGCCGCCCCTGATCGTCGAAGGCCTGGATGACGACATCGGCCAGTTCGCCGCTGCCGCGCACCCGGGCGCTGATGAAGCGCAGCGTGGCCGGTTCGCTGCTTGGCGACCCCGGTGCGGGCCAGCGCTCGCGCAGCCACACGGGCGGCGCATCGGTGGCGGCGCGACGGCCCAGGCGCAGATCCTGCTGCGTCTGCGCGGCCTGGTCGGTGCGCGTGGCCACCTGGTCGCCCCACAGCCAGGTCAGCGCGGCCAGCGCCACGCCCGTGCCCGCCAGCAGGCGGACCAGATCGCGCGGGGCCAGCCCGGCGGCGCGCAGCACGGTGAACTGCGAGGTCTGCGCCAGGTGGCTCAGTGCCATCACCGCGCCCAGCAGCACCGCCAGCGGCAGACCGTCGTAGAGGTGGCGCGGCATGCGCAGTCCGATCTGGCCCAGCGCCTGCAACCAGCTGTAGCCGTCCGGCCTGACCTGGGCGAAAACGCGCGTGGCGTCCAGGAAAGCAAACAGCGCCAGCAGCGCCACGACCAGCAGCAGCACGCGCTGCAGCAGCAGGCCCAGGATCAGACGGCGGTGGCGCGGCATCATGCGGCGCTCCGGCGCGGCCACAGACCGGGGCGGCGCACGCCCTGGTACTGGCGCCAGTACAGCAGCGCCAGGGCCAGCGCCAGCGGAATGCCGTGCACCCCGGCAACGATCAGGCCCCAGGCGGCCCGGTCCTGCTGCAGCCAGCGCTGCGCCAGAAACTGTGTGTTGAAATAAATCAGCGCCACCAGCCCCAGACCCAGCCAGCCCCAGACCGAGGGCTGGCGCGGGTGGTGCACGGCCAGCACGGCGCTCAGCAGCACCATCACCATCAGCAGGACGGCGGGCGACAGGCGGCCGAACAGTTCGGCGCGGGCTTCGGGCTGGGCGCGCGTGCGCCACAGTTCAGCGCTGGGGCGCTGCTCCCAGGGCACGGCGGCGCGCTCGGCGGGCGGGCGCTGGTCCAGCCACTGCAGGGCTTCAAAGCGGACGCGGTCGGTGGTGCCGCTGGCCGGATCCTGGTGGATCAGCTCCCCGGCCTGCAGCGTGGCGTCGCGCGCCCGGCCGCTGGCCGTGCTGTCCTGGCCGATGCGGGCGGTGTCCGAATTCAGGCCCATGGCGCTGATGGCGTCCTGCGCGGTCAGGGCGTAAAGCGTGCTGGCCGCATCCGGCCCCTCGGGTTGATCCAGAAAAAGCGCACCCTTGCCCGGAAAGGCCTGGAAAACGCCCGGCGTGAGCCGCGCCAGCACCGATCCGGCTGCGTACTGGTCGGTCAGGCGCTGCTGCTGCGCGGCGCTGGTCGGCTGCAGCCACCAGCCCAGCGCCAGTGTCAGCAGCGCCACGGGCAGGCTGGCCAGCAGAAGCGGGCGCAGCAGGCGGGCCAGCGAGATGCCGCTGGCGAACCAGATCACCATTTCACTGCCCGCATAAAGTCGGCTTTGCACAGCCATCAGGGCGATGGACCAGGCCAGCACCACCACCAGCGGTGATTGCGATCCCAGCAGCCAGCCCAGCCACTGCAGCGTGTCGCTTGGGCTGATGCTGCCGTTGGCGGTGATGCGCAGCGCCTCCATCAGCGTGACGGTGACCAGCAGGGCCAGCAGCACCAGCCCGGTGGCGACGAATGTCCGCCATACGTCGCGTCTGAGAGCCAAATCGAATAACATCACCGCATCTTAACAACTGCTCTGCGGCACGAAAGGGCGCCATGCAATTTTCCGTTGACTTCGCAACTCAGGCCCTGGCCAGCCCGGCCGACGCAACCGTTCTCATCCTGTCCGGCAGCTCCGCGCTCGACAGCCTGCCCGCCGAGGCCGCCAGTGTGCTGCGCCAGGCCATGCAGGACGGCGACTGGGCGCCCAAGGCCGGCCGCAGCCTCTACCTGCACCGCCTGGGCGACGCAAGCCGCGTGGCCGTGGTCGGCGCCGATGCGCTGGGCGCCACCGCCGTGCAGGACGCCCTGCAGACCGGTCTGAAAACGCTGGCGGGACTGACGCGCGGCAGCATCAAACACCTGGCGTTGACGGTGGTGGGCGATGTGCCCTGGTCCTTCGGCCACGCGCTGGCGCTGGTGCGCAGCGTGGATCAGTCGGTCTACGTCTACACGCGCACCAAGCCGTCCGCCCGCCAGGACAGCCAGCTGGGTCAGGTGAGCTGGACGGTGCTGGCCCCGTCGCGCGCTCGCCGGGTGGGCGGTGTTGATCGCAGCAGCTTCGAGGCCTGGCTGGAAGAAGCCCGCGCCACCACAGCCGGTGTGGCTCTGGCCCGCGAGCTGGCCAACCGCCCCGGCAACGTCTGCACGCCCACCCACCTGGGCGAGCAGGCCGAAGAGCTGGCGCGCCACTGGCCGCAGCTCAAGGTCGAGGTGCTGGAGCGCAAACAGATCGAAAAACTGGGCATGGGCTCTTTCCTGTCCGTGACGCGCGGCAGCGCCGAGCCGCCGCGTTTCATCGTGGCCCGTTACACCGGCACCAGCAAGGACGTGGCGCCCGTGGTACTGGTCGGCAAAGGCATCACCTTTGACACGGGCGGCATCTCGATCAAGCCCGCGCCCGACATGGACGAGATGAAGTTCGACATGGGTGGCGCCGCCAGCGTGCTGGGCACCCTGCGCGCCATCGTGCAGCTGCAGCCGCGCCTGAACCTGGTCGTGCTGGTGCCCACCTGCGAGAACATGCCCAGCGGCACGGCAACCAAGCCCGGTGACGTGGTCACCAGCATGTCGGGCCAGACCATCGAGGTGCTCAACACCGACGCCGAAGGCCGCCTGATCCTGTGCGACGCGCTGACCTACGCCGAGCGCTTCAAGCCCGCCGCCGTGGTCGATGTCGCCACGCTGACCGGCGCCTGCATCATCGCTCTGGGCCACCGTCATTCGGGCCTGTTCAGCCCCGACGACGAACTGGCGGGCGCGCTGGGCCAGGCCGGACAGCAGGCGCTGGACACCTGCTGGCGCATGCCGGTTGAAGAGGAATATGGCCAGGCGCTCAAGAGCCACTTTGCCGACGTGGCCAATGTGGGCTCGCGCGCAGGCGGGTCGATCACCGCCGCCTGTTTCCTGGCGCGCTTCGCCAAAGCCTATCGCTGGGCCCACCTGGACGTGGCGGGCACCGCCCACGTCAGCGGCGCGGCCAAGGGCGCTACGGGCCGCCCCGTCTCGCTGCTGACGCGCTTTGTGCTGGATTTCGCGCCCAAGGGGCCCGCCCCCGAAGCGGCTCCTGCCAAAGCGGCCAAAGCCAAGGGCAAGGCTGCCGCAAAAGTCGCTGATAAAGCGGTGGTGAAGTCCGCCGCCAAAGCCCCGGCCGCCCGCACGGCGCGCAAGGTCGCCCGCTGAGCGCAGCGCGCGCGGTGGCTGCAAACGGGTCCAGCCGGTGAAAATCCAGTTCTACACGCACCGGCCCGATCCGCTGCACTACGGCGTGCGCCTGATGGACAAGGCGCTGTCCCGCCCCGACGTGCGCCTGTGGCTGTACGCCGGGCCGGGCCGGGCGACCGACCTAGCCGGGCGCCTGAACAAGATCGCGCCCGAGCGTGTCTGGCCGCTGCTGCGCGCGGCCGACTGGGTGCTGATGCCGCCCGACGAGGCCCAGGCCGTGCTGCCCCGCAGCCGCATCCTGCTGCTGGACGCGCTGCCCGACGCCAGCCTGCCGCCCTGGCCCCCTGCGCCACGCAATCCGGCCGATGCGCCGCTGCTGCCCGTCTGGCTCAACCTGGGCTGGGACGAAACCCGCCCGGCCGCCGTGCAGGCGCTGCTGTCCACCTGCGCCGCACGCGGCGTCCAGCGCCTGCTGGAGGTGGTCGGTGACGCGCCCGCCGCCCTGGCGGCCGCGCGTCAGCGCTGGCGCGAGTACCGCGAGGCCGGGCACGAGATCGAACATCTGGTGAAGGATTCCGCATGACCCCGTCTGATGCTACTGACGCACCCAGCGCTCCTGGCTTGTCAGGTCTGCCGGATCTTTCCGATCTGCCCGTGCTTGATCAGGTGCTGCAGCCCGCGCCGTC
The DNA here is from genome assembly GCF_037688875.1 of Amphibiibacter pelophylacis. Lineage (NCBI taxonomy): Bacteria > Pseudomonadati > Pseudomonadota > Betaproteobacteria > Burkholderiales > Sphaerotilaceae > Amphibiibacter > Amphibiibacter pelophylacis. The sequence goes on along the minus strand of NZ_JAWDIE010000019.1, from coordinate 1,187 downwards.
CGGCCTGAGCCGCGAGCAGATTCAGGCGCGCGTGCGCCAGGCGCTGAAGGACGAGGTCCGCGCCGAGATCAGGGAAGATGTTCGCGCCGAAGTCCGCGCCGAAGTCCGGGATGATGTCCGGGATGAACTGCGCGCCGAGCTGCTGCGCGAACTCGAACCCCGCTGCCGCGAAGAGGCGCGGGTGGCTGCGCAGGCGCAGGCCGACGCGCAGGCCCAGCAGCGCTGGCAGCTGTGGCTGCGCGACGAGCTGCCCGCCCTGATCCAGCAGCAGACGCAGGCCGGGCAGCAGCAGTGGGTCGAGTGCATCACGCGTGGCGTGCTGCAGCAGTCGCCCGTCTGGGCCGAGGCCATCCAGCGGCGTGTGCTGGCCGACCTGCAGCAGCACCTCAACCAGAGCCTGGAGCCGCTGGCCGCGCACGCTCGCATCCACTGGGGCCAGGCGCTGCAAAGCGCGCTGAACGTGCCGGACAAGGGCGATCCCCCGCCCAAAAACTGACGGCGATCAGCCGCTGGGCTGGCCAGGAACACCCTCTCGGCCGATCGGGCTGAGGCGCTTTTTCAGGGCATCGCGCCGCTGCAGGCAGCGCGCCAGTTCTTCGCGAAGTGCGGGGCTGTCGCCGCTGGACGCTTCGCCGTCGTCAGAAGGGGGTTCGCTGCGCTGGCGCAGCAGGCGCTCGATGCGGCGGTCAAGGTGCTCCAGGTGCAGCTGCTGCAGCGTGGTCTGCACGTCCTGGATGCGCGCGGCGGACGAATCATTGGGCGGCAGCAGCGCCATCACCTTGCGCGCGATGGCGCTGGCGCTGTGGTGCAGGGCTTCGGCGCTGTCCTCGTGGCCGGGCGCAGGGCTCCAGTGCGCGTGGGCCAGATGGCGCTGCAGCGTGGCCGCCGAGATCGCGCCCAGCTCGTCATACTGCTGCCCCAGCCAGGCGAAGAGCTGCGGCCAGGGCGCCATCTGCTGCGCCAGCAGCGCGCGGTCGCCGTGATCCAGCGCGCTCCACAGCGACAGGTCGTGCACCAGCAGCCACAGCAGGCGGTCCAGCCGCCCGGTCATGGCGGCGGTGCTGCGCCGGGGGGGCAGGGCGGTCAGGCCGAACATCGGGCGGCTGCTGTTGCTGCCACTGCGACCGCCTGCCGGGGAGCGTTTGTCCCAGGCGTTCTGACCGCTGAGGCTGCTCGGGGCGGACCGG
>NZ_JAWDIE010000018.1:0-78395 GCF_037688875.1 Amphibiibacter pelophylacis | reverse complement strand
GCCGACACGGCGTCAGGGCTGTTGGCGCGCCCAAGCCGCAGCGGCATCTGGCCGGATCACGCGGGCTGCAGCGCGCCCTTCAGGCCGGGCTGGCCCTGGCGGTAGCGCGCCGCCATGTCCACCAGAGTGACCGGCTGGATGCGGCTGCCCTGGCCTTCGCAGCCGAACTCCAGATAGCGCTGGCGGCAGATGGCCTGCGCGGCGGCGCGCGCGGGTTTCATCCATTCGCGCATGTCGAACTTGTCGGGGTTCTGCGCCTGGAACTGGCGAACCGCCGCCGTCATCGCCAGGCGGATGTCGGTATCGACGTTGATCTTGCGCACGCCGTAGCGGATGGCCTGCTGGATTTCTTCGACGGGCACGCCGTAGGTTTCCTTCATCTGGCCACCGTACTGGTTGATCAGCGCCAGCAGCTCCTGGGGCACGCTGGAGCTGCCGTGCATCACCAGGTGCGTGTCCGGGATGCGGGCGTGGATGGCGCGCACGCGGTCGATGGCCAGGATGTCGCCCGTGGGCTTGCGGCTGAACTTGTAGGCGCCGTGGCTGGTGCCAATCGCAATGGCCAGCGCGTCCACCCCCGTGGCGGCGACGAAGCGGGCGGCCTCTTCGGGGTCGGTCAGCATCTGGCTGTGGTCCAGCACGCCTTCGGCGCCGATGCCGTCCTCCTCACCCGCCTGGCCGGTTTCCAGGCTGCCCAGGCAGCCGAGTTCGCCCTCGACGCTCACGCCTTGCGCGTGCGCGGTTTGCACGACCTCACGCGTGACCTGCACGTTGTACTCGAAGCTGGAGGGGGTTTTGCCGTCGTCGCGCAGCGAGCCGTCCATCATCACCGAGCCAAAACCCAGCGCCATCGCCCCCGCGCACACGGCGGGAGATGTGCCGTGATCCTGGTGCATGACCATGGGAATGTGCGGCCAGGCCTCGGTGGCGGCCTGGATCAGGTGGCGGATGAAGGTTTCGCCCGCGTACTTGCGCGCCCCGGCGCTGGCCTGCAGGATGACGGGCGCGCCGACCTCGTCGGCGGCGGACATCACCGCCTGGACCTGCTCCAGGTTGTTGACGTTGAAGGCGGGGATGCCATAGCCGCGCTCGGCGGCATGGTCCAGCAGGATGCGCAGGGGAACCAGGGCCATTTCTCACTCCTCGGGTCAAGTTGAAAACCGGCTGCGCCAGAGCGCTTGCCCGCAGTCTAAGACCCGAAAAGTGAGGTGAGCGCTATCACGCTTCGCGAAATTACGCCAGGCGCACGACCTTGAGCATATTGGTGCCGCCCGGGTGGCCCATGGGCTCGCCGCAGGTGATGGCGTAGGCGTCGCCCGCTTTCAGGATGCCGCGCGAGACCAGCAGGCGTTCGGCCGCAGCCAGCGCCTTTTCCTTGTCGTCCTGGAACTCGACCAGCAGCGGCTGCACGTTGCGGTACAGCGTCATGCGGCCCAGCGCCTGCGCTTTGGTGGTCAGCGCGATGATGGGCAGATGGACGTTGTGGCGGCTCATCCACAGCGCGGTGCTGCCGCTTTCGGTCAGCGCCACGATGGCCTTGCAGCCCAGGTTGTGCGCCGTGAAGATGGCGCCCATGGCGATGCTCTGGTCGATGCGGTTGTAGTGGCGGCGCGTGAAACCCGGGTCCAGATCGTGATCCTGCGCCTGCTCGGCGGCCAGCGCGATGGCCGCCATCTGCTCGACGGTTTCGACCGGATACTTGCCCGCAGCGGTTTCGGCCGACAGCATGACGGCGTCGGTGCCGTCCAGCACGGCGTTGGCCACGTCGGAGACCTCGGCGCGCGTGGGCACCGGGTTGACAATCATGGATTCCATCATCTGCGTGGCGGTGATGGCGACCTTGTCCATCTCGCGGGCCATGCGGATCATGCGCTTTTGCATGGCGGGCACGGCCGCGTTGCCGATTTCGACCGCCAGATCGCCCCGCGCGACCATGATGCCGTCGCTGGCGCGCAGGATGCCTTCCAGGTTGTCGATGGCCTCGGTGCGCTCGATCTTGGCGATCAGCGCCGGGCGGTGGTTGTAGGGCTCACCGGCGACGTAGGCCAGCTGGCGGGCCATCTCCATGTCGGTGGCGCTTTTGGGGAAACTGACCGCCAGGTAGTCGCACTGGAAGGACATGGCGGTCTTGATGTCGTCCATGTCCTTGGACGTCAGCGCCGGGGCGGTCAGGCCGCCGCCCAGCTTGTTGATGCCCTTGTTGTTGGACAGCTCGCCGCCCAGCTTGACGCGGGTGTGGACCTGATCGCCCATGACGCGCGTCACGGTCAGCTCGATCAGGCCGTCGTTGAGCAGCAGGGTGTCGCCCGCCTGCACGTCACGCGGCAGCTGTTTGTAATCCAGCCCGACGATGGTGATGTCGCCGGGCTCGGTGCGGGCCGCGTCCAGGATGAAAGGCGCGCCCGCTTCCAGCATCACCTTGTTTTCGGCGAATTTGCCGACACGAATCTTGGGGCCCTGCAGGTCCGCCATCAGCGCCACGGGACGCCCGACCTTGCGGGCCACCTCGCGCACCAGCGTGGCGCGGTCGATGTGGTCCTGGGCCTTGCCGTGGCTGAAGTTCAGACGCACCACATTGACCCCGGCGCGGATCAGGCGCTCCAGGGTGTCGGCGTCGCTGCTGGCGGGGCCCAGCGTGGCCACAATTTTCGTTTCGCGTGTCATGGGTTTTGACCTCGTTGTGTCAGGACTTCAAACGCTGGCAGGGTTTTGCCTTCCAGGACTTCCAGGAAAGCCCCCCCGCCGGTGGAGATGTAATTCACCTGTTTCTCAATGCCGTATTTGGCGATCGCCGCCAGCGTGTCACCGCCGCCCGCAATGCTGAAAGCGTCGGATTCGGCGATGGCGCGCGCAATGGCTTCGGTGCCTTTGGCGAAGGCGTCGAACTCGAACACGCCGACCGGGCCGTTCCAGACGATGGTCCCCGCCGATTTGAGCTGCTGGGCCAGACGCACCGCCGTTTTCGGGCCGATATCCAGAATCAGATCATCATCGGCGACTTCGGTGGCGGCTTTCACGGTGGCTGTCGCGTCAGCCGAGAAGGATTTGGCACAGACCACGTCTTCGGGGATGGGCACTTCGGCGCCGCGCGCTTTCATGTCGGCGATCACGGCTTGGGCCGCGTCGACCAGATCGGGTTCGGCCAGGCTTTTGCCGATGGGCAGACCGGCGGCCAGCAGGAAGGTGTTGGCGATGCCGCCGCCGACGATCAGGCCGTCAACCTTGCTGGACAGCGCCTGCAGGATGGTCAGCTTGGTGCTGACTTTCGAGCCCGCGACAATTGCCACCAGCGGGCGTTTGGGGGCGGCCAGGGCGCGATCCAGCGCATCAATTTCGGCCGACAGCAGCGGCCCAGCGCAGGCCACGGGCGCGAACTGCGCGATGCCGTAGGTGCTGGCTTCGGCGCGGTGCGCGGTGCCAAAGGCGTCGTGGACGAAGACGTCGCACAGCGCGGCCATTTTGCGGGCCAGATCGGGGCTGTTTTTCTTTTCGCCGACGTTGACGCGGCAGTTTTCCAGGATCACGACCTGGCCGGGCTCGACCTGGACGCCGTCCACCCAGTTTGCGACCACGGGCACGTCGCGGCCGAGCAGTTCGCTCATGCGCCTGGCGACGGGGGCCAGCGAATCTTCGGGCTTGAACTGGCCTTCGGTCGGCCGTCCCAGGTGGGAGGTGACCATCACGGCGGCGCCCGCGTCCAGCGCCTGACGGATGCAGGGCAGCGAGGCGCGGATGCGTGTGTCCTCGGACACCTGGCCGTCCGGGGTCAGCGGCACGTTGAGGTCAGCGCGGATGAACACCCGCTTGTTTTTTAGGGCGCCACTTTGGGCCAGATCAGCAAATCGCACGATAGACATGGGAACTCCGTCAGAGGGCTTCATCAACACAACACCGTGCGTCTGCGCGGCGCTGGCCCGGCGGGTTAGCGCTAACAGTCGCACGATACACAAAAAATCAGGCCCAGCCCAGCCCCAGACGCAAAAGCAACATCACGGCCATACCGGCCACGATGGTGCCCAGCACCGACTGGCGCCAGGCGAACCAGGCGATTCCGGCCAGCGCCCCGGCAATCTGGGCGTCGAGCAGGGTGGGGGTGAGCTGGTCGCCGTTCATCACGACGCCCGGCACGATGATGGCCGCCAGCGCGCCCAGCGGCGCGTAGCGCAGGCCTGCGCGCAGCCAGGCGGGCAGGGGAATCTCGCGGCGCGGCAGGATGAAAAAACCGCGCGTCAGCACCGTGATCACGGCCAGGCCCAGGATGACGGCGCCGGTGCCGAGAAAATCATTCACCACGGCGCTTCTCCATGGTCACGCCGACGGCGACCGCCGCCGCAATGGCCAGAACGATGTTCAGCTTGTAAGGCAGTGACACGGCCAGCACCGAGACTGTGCCCGCTGCGGCGGCCGCCAGCCAGGTGGCCGGGCTGCCGACCAGCGAGCAGGCCAGCGCCACCAGCGCCAGCGTCCCGGCAAAGCCCAGGTTCCAGGTGGTGGGCACACTGCCCGCCAGCGCGATGCCGATCAGCGAAGGAATGTGCCAGGCCAGATAGCCCGTCCAGCTGCTGCCCCAGAAGTAGGGCAGGCTGTCGCGGGGCGCATCGGCAGCTGCGGGCTGGCCGGAAGCAAAGTGGCGCATGAACAGCACGAATCCGATGTCTCCTGCCATATAGCCCGCCAGGGCGCGTTGGCCCAGCGGATAGTGTCTGAAAAAAGGCCGCCAGCTCGCACTGAACACCACAAAGCGCAGGTTCACGCACAGGGCGGTCAGCCAGATCACCCAGGGCGCGGCGCCGCTGACCAGCAGCGGCAGCACCGCCAGCTGCGCACTGCCGGCATAGACCGTCAGCGACATCAGCAGCGCCAGCGGCACGGGCAGGCCGCTGTCCACCATCGCCACCCCGGTCACCAGCCCCCAGGCGGCCTGGCCGGGGGCGGTGGCCAGCATGTCGCGCACGCCGCGGCGGAAATCGGGGTGCTGCCAGTAAGGAAGCGGCTTCATGCGGGCTCTCTGTGGTGTATTGTGCCGCAGCCCCTGCGCCGGATCGGCGTCTGCAGCGGGGTGCGGGCTCAGACTTTCTGGCGGGCATCTTAAGGCAGGCTTGAATCCGCCCGGGTTTTGCCGGGGCACATCCTGCCTGAAAGATCACCTGCCATGACCGAATCGACCCTGCACTTCCCCACTGACCTCCTGGATCTGCCCGCCGTGCGCGATGCCGCGCGCCAGGCCGCCCTGCAGCACCACATTGACCACCTGACCAAGCCGGTCGGATCGCTGGGTCGCCTGGAGGACCTGATGCGCCAGCTCGGTCTGCTGCAGCGCCTGCAGCCGGGCCAGCGCCTGAGCGCGCAGGGCGCGGGCGTGTGGGTCTTTGCCGCCGACCACGGCCTGGCGCGTGCGGGCGTGTCGGCTTACCCCAGCGAAGTCACCGCGCAGATGGTGGCCAACTTCCTGGCGGGCGGCGCCGCGATTGCCGTGCTGGCGCGCGAGAGCGGCCTGCCGCTGCAGGTGGTCAACGCCGGGGTGGCCACGCCGCTGGCTGACCAGCCTGGCCTGATCAACGTGCCCGTGGCGCCGGGCTGTGCCAGCTCCCTGGACGGCCCCGCGATGACGCCGCAGCAGACCCTGCTGGCGCTGCAGCGCGGCGCTCAGGCGGTGCGCGGGGCGCCGGGCGATGTCGTCCTGCTGGGCGAAATGGGCATCGGCAACACTTCGGCGGCGACGCTGCTGACCGCCCGGTTGACTGGCCAGCCGCTGCGCGTGGGCCGGGGCACGGGCCTGGACGACGCGGGGCTGGCGCGCAAGCAGGCGGTGCTGGAACAGGTTCTGGCGCGCCACCCCGAACTGCCTCCCGCAGACCACCTCGAAGCCGCCTTCCCGCCCGGTCTGCCGCAGGACGAGGCGGCGCGCCGCGCCTGGTGGGCCCTGCAGACCCTGGGCGGGCTGGAGGTGGCGATGCTGGTCGGCGCCATAGTGCAGGCGGCGCGTCAGGGCCAGGCGGTGCTGGTGGATGGCCTGATCGTCACGTCGGCGCTGCTGGTCGCGGCAGCGCTGGCGCCGGGCGTGCTGGACCACGCCGTGCTGGCCCACCGCTCGCACGAATCGGCGCACGCCGACGCCATCGCCCACCTGGACGCGCAGCACCGCGCCACGGGCGGGGCGGGCCTCACGCCGCTGCTGGATCTGGGTCTGCGTCTGGGCGAAGGCTCGGGCGCGGCGCTGGCCTGGCCGCTGTTGCGCCAGGCGGTCGCGCTGTTCAACGACATGGCCAGTTTTGATTCGGCGCGGGTCAGCACGGCGCACGCTGCGTCATGACGGACGGGCCGCACAAGGACGATGGCCGCGGCGGTTTTCGCCAGCGGGGGAGTGCTTCGCTGCGGCGCGAGCTGTCGCTGCTGCTGGCCGCCGCGCAGTTCCTGACGCGGCTGCCCCTGCCCGCACCGCCCGTCTGGACGGTGCAGACGCCCACCGCCTGCCTGCGCCACCTGCCGCTGGTCGGTGCGGGCATTGGCCTGGCGGTGGGCGGCGTGCTGGTGGCCGCCAGCCTGATCTGGCCTCCGGGCGTGGCGGCGCTGCTGGCGCTGTGGGCCAGCGTGGCGCTGACCGGCGCCCTGCACGAGGACGGCTGGGCCGACAGCTGCGACGGCCTGTGGGGCCACGCCACGCGCGAGCGCGCTCTTGAAATCATGAAAGATTCGCGCCTGGGCACCTACGGCGTGTGTGGCCTGGTGCTGATGCTGGGGCTGCGCTGGGCGCTGCTGACGCAGATCAGCCAGGGCAATACAGCGCTGGTGCTGGCGGTGCTGGTCTGGGCCCACGCCGGATCGCGGGCGCTGGCTGTGGCGCTGATGGCGCTGCTGCCTTACGCGGGCGATGCGCAGGCTTCCAAAGTTTCCGACTGGGTGAACCCTCCAGCGCGCCTGGTCGCCCACGCGGCGCTGGGCGCGGGCCTGGTGCTGCTGGGCGTGGCCCTGGTGCTGCTGGCGGCCGGGCTGCCGCTGGGCGGCCTTGTGCTGCCACTGGGCGCCTGGGGCCTGCTGCTGATTGGCCTGCGCGCCGGGCTGCGCCGCCGCCTCGGCGGTTACACCGGCGACACCCTGGGCGCCGCGCAGCAGCTGGGTGAAGCGGCTGCGCTGCTGGTCATGACAGCGCTGCTGCTCTGAGGGACGGGATCGGCCTCAGTTGCCGTTCCCGTTGCCATTGCTGAACATGTCAATGATGGACTGCCGCTCCTGGCTGTTGTCCACCGGCACCGGTGTGTCGTCTTCGCCGCTGTCATCAACGCTTGGCGCCGCACGGCGCACGCGTGGCTTCGGCCGGGGTCGCGGCGCGGCGTCGTCTTCGTAAATGCGGCTGGGGCCGCGTCCGACGAACTCCGGATAGGTCCAGTCCCCGCCTGAGCGCACCACGCCGGGCGGTGGTTTCAGTTCGACCACGGGCTGGTCTTTCAGCGCCTGCTTCATGAAGTCGATCCAGATCGGCAGGGCCAGGCCACCGCCGGTCTCGCGCGCGCCCAGCGAGCGCGGCGTGTCGTAGCCCACCCAGACCACGGCGACTTCGTTGGGCTGGAAACCGGCAAACCAGGCGTCGTAAGAGCCGTTGGTCGTGCCCGTCTTGCCGTAAATGTCGGGCCGACCCAGCTCTTTCTGCGCCCGCGCCGCCGTGCCTTTGCGGGCCACTTCGTTGAGCATGGTGCCCATGATGAAGGCGTTGCGCGCCGGAATGACGCGGCGGTCTTCTCCCGGAGGCGTGTCGGGGGCTTCGAAAAGCACCTCGCCGCGGCTGTTGAGGATTTTCTGGATGATGACCGGCTGCACCAGATGCCCGCCGTTGGCGAACACCCCGTACGCCGCCGCCATCTGCATGGGCGTGGTCGTTCCCGAGCCCAGCGCCAGCGTCAGGTAAGGCGGATTGCGTTTGGGATCAAAGCCGAAGCGCGTGGCCCAGTCGCGGCCGTATTCGGGGCCGATTTCGCGCAGCAGCCGGATCGACACCAGGTTCTTCGACTTGGCCAGGGCGCGGCGCAGCGTCATCGGGCCTTCGAAGCGGCCGTCGTAGTTTTTGGGGTTCCAGACTTCGCCGCCGGTGGTGCGGGCGCTGAAACGCAGCGGGGCGTCGTTCATCCAGGTGCCGGGCATAAAGCCTTTTTCCAGGCCGGCCGAGTAAATGAAGGGCTTGAACGACGAGCCCGGCTGGCGCCAGGCCTGGGTGACGTGATCGAACTTGTTCTTGTAGAAATCAAAGCCGCCGGCCATGGCGGTGACAAAGCCGTTGTTGGGGTTCATGGCGATCAGCGCGCCTTCGACCTCCGGCGTCTGCACGATGGTGTAGCTCTCGCCGACCTTGGCCGTGCGCACAATGGCGCCACGCGTGATGCGCGTTTTGGCGCTGGCGCCCGGCATCAGCGCGGGGCCTGCCAGACGCAGGCCTTCGCCGGTGATGTTGACACTCTGGCCGTCCTGGAACATCACCGTCACGCTGCCCGGTTTGGCGCGGGTGACGACGGCGGCCACAAGGCCGCCCTGGGCGGGGAAGTTCTCCAGCTTGTCGCCGACAAAATCATCCAGCTCGTCGGCTTTGGCGGGCAGTTCCAGCCGTGCTTCCGGGCCGCGGTAGGGGCGTTTGGCGTCCAGGCGGCGCAAGCCGGCGCGCAGTGCGCGATAAGCGGCGTCCTGCGACTGGATGCTGACCGTGAGGTAAACCTGCAGGCCGCGTTCGTAAGCGCTCTCACCGTACTGGCTGTACAGCAGCTGGCGGGCCAGCTCGGCCACGTACTGGCTTTGCGTGCTGGTCTGCACGGGCTGGCGGTAGACCAGCTTCTGGGCCAGCGCCTGTTCGCGCTCGGTGCTGCTGATCAGGCCGAGCTCGGCCATGCGCTGCAGAATGTAGCGTTGGCGCAACAGCGCGCGCTTCTCGTTGACGATGGGGTTGTAGGCCGAAGGGGCTTTGGGCAGACCGGCCAGCATGGCGGCCTCGGCCAGGGTGATCTTCTGCAGCGGCTTGCCAAAGTAAGCTTCGGCGGCGGCGCCAAAGCCGTAGGCCCGCTGTCCCAGATAAATCTGGTTCATGTACAGCTCGAGAATCTGCTGCTTGGAAAAGCGCTGCTCGATCTTGCGCGCCAGCAGGGCTTCGTAGAGCTTGCGCGTGTAGGTCTTTTCGGTAGACAGGTAAAAGTTGCGCGCCAGCTGCATGGTGATGGTCGAGGCGCCCTGGCCGGACGACTGGCCCAGATCGTCGGCCAGTGCGCGGGCGATGCCGATGAAATCGACGCCGCCGTGCTCGTAAAAGCGCGCGTCCTCGATGGCCAGAACGGCCTCCTGCATCACCTTCGGGATCTCGTTGATCGGCACGAAGATGCGGCGCTCTTCGCCGTACTGGCCCAGCAGCACGCCGTCGCGCGAAAAGACCTTCAAGGGCTCTTTGGGCCGGTAGTCGGCCATGTTGTCCAGACTGGGCAGCTGGGGGTAAGCCATCGCGACAGCCACCCCGGCCAGAATCAGTCCCACCAGTACGAGGGCTGCCAGCAGCCCGAAAAACCACGCCAGTATTCGCATCACTCGGTATTCCTTCTCCGTCAGGCCGTGATTCTCGGTGCAAATGGCTGCGGATGCATCAAAAACAGCGGCGAATGTGCTGCCTGCCTGCAAGCAGGGCTTCGGTCCACTCGCCAGGGGCCGATTTTTAACGCCTTTTTGGGCTTTAAGCCACGGAGCGCTGACCTAAGATGCCTTCCATTCGCAATCAGTGGATGGCAGCGACGGCGCGCTGCAAGGAGAAGCATCCCGTGAGTTTTCTGGATCAGCTGCGCGGCAGCAAATCACCCCCCATGCTGGGGCTGGATATCTCGACCTCCAGCGTCAAGCTGGTCGAGCTGGACCGTCTGCCCGACGGCCAGTACGTGCTCCAGCGCCTGCAGTCCGAGCCGCTGGAGCAGGGCTGGGTGGTCGGCAACCAGGTCGAAAAGTTCGACGAGGTGGCGGGCGCCATCGAGCGCGCCGTCAAGCGCAGCGGCACGCGCACGCGCCAGGTGGTGTTCGCCATGCCGCCCGCGTCGGTCATCACCAAGAAAATCGCCATGGCCGCCGACCTGCGCGAGGACGAAATGGAGGCCCAGGTCGAATCCGAGGCCAATCACTACATTCCCTTCCCGCTGGAAGAGGTCAGCCTGGACTATTGCGTGATGGGCCCCAGCAAGACCAGCCCGGGCGATGTGGACGTGATGATCGCTGCCTCGCGCAAGGACAAGGTTCAGGACCGTCAGGGCCTGGTCGAAGCCGCCGGGCTCAAGCCCGCCATCCTGGACATCGAATCGCACGCGGCACTGATGGGCGTAGCGCCGGTCATCCAGGCGCTGCCGGGCTACAGCAGCGAGACGCTGGTGGCGCTGTTCGAGATCGGGTCCGAATCGTCCAGCATGAAAATCATCAAGGGCACCGAGCTCATCAACGAGCGCGACCAGGCCTTTGGCGGTGCGCAGCTCACGCACTTCATCACCCGCCAGTACGGCTTTTCGTGGGAAGAGGCCGAGCAGCGCAAGCGCAGTCACGATCTGCCGCCCGATTACGAGGAGACCATCCTGCAGCCCTTCGTCAACACCCTGGCGCAGGAAATCGCCCGCGCCCTGCAGTTCTTCTTCACCAGCTCGCCGCACCACAAGGTCAACTACGTGCTGGTCAGCGGCGGCACCGCCACGCTGCCGCAGCTGACGCAGCAGATCACCGATCTGACCGGCTTTGCCGCCGTCGTCGTCAACCCCTTCGAGCACTTCCAGATCGGCGCCCAGCTGCAGAAAGACCGGGTCCGCAAGGAAGCGCCGTCCTACCTTACGGCCTGTGGCCTCGCCCTGCGGAGATTCATGCCATGAGCCAGCAGCTCCGGATCAACCTGCTGCCGCACCGCGAGGCCGCCCGCAAGGCCCGCAAGCAGCAGTTTTTTGTCTACACCGCACTGGCCTTCGTGGCCGGGCTGGTGCTGGGCGGGCTGTGGTTCACGGTGGAAGTCCGCGCCGTGGACGAACAGAACGCCCGCAACAGCTTCCTCACCGCCGAATCGGCCAAGCTGGACACGCGCATCAAGGACATCGCCACGCTGCGCTCCGAGATCGAGGCGCTGAAATCCCGCCAGGGCGCGGTCGAGACGCTGCAGGGCAACCGCAACGTGGCCGTGGCGCTGTTCAACGAGCTGGTGTCAGCCCTGCCGCGCGGTGTGTCGATCAGCAGCATCAAACAGGATGGCACCGTGGTCACGGTGGTGGGCCTGGCCGAATCCAACGAGCGCGTGGCCGAGTTCATCCGCAACGCCACGGGCCCCACGCTGATGATCAACAACCCCGAGCTGGTTGAAGTTCAGGCTGGGGCTGGCGCCACGCCCGATGCGCCTGCGACCCCCGCCGGTGGCCGCACGGGTCGGCCGGCGGCGGCACGATACGCCTACACGCTCAAGCTGCACCTCAACCCGCAGGCGCTGGGCCAGGCGCTGGTCGCGGCTCCGGCCGACGGAGCGACACCGCCAGCTTCGACCGCGAAAGCCCCTGCTGCTGCCGCACCGCCAGCCGCTGTGGCCCCCGTTGCCGCAACCGCTCCGGCCCATGCACCGGCACCAGTCCCCGCGAGACAGCCATGATGAAGTCCCTGCGCATCCCCAAACTCAGCCCCGGCGGCAAGCCCCGGAGCAAAAAACCGGCCCCGGCCAAGCCCAAGGTCAGCCTGCGCCAGCAGCTGCAGTCGGTGCAGAGCCAGTTTCGTGGCCTAGACCCCAACGATCCGGCCAAGTGGCCGCTGCTGCCGCGCATCGCGGCCTGGACGGGCATCGGCCTGCTGGGCGTTGGCCTGGTCTGGCTGGCGCTGATCCGCGACCAGAGCACTGCGCTGAGCGATGCCCAGGCCACAGAAGCCAACCTGCGCCAGGAGTACCGCGGCAAGCTGGTCCAGGCGGTCAACATCGAATCGCTGCAGGTGCAAAAACGGCAGGTGGAAGATTTTGTCCAGCAGCTGGAAAAACAGCTGCCCAGCAAGGCGGAAATGGCCGCGCTGCTGTCCGACATCAACCAGGCCGGCATGAGCCAGGGCCTGAAGTTCGAGCTCTTCCGTCCCGGCGCCGAAGTCATCCGTGACTATTACGCCGAGCTGCCGATTGCCATCCGCGTCACCGGCAAATACGGGCAGATGGGGCATTTCGCGTCCGAGCTGGCCAACCTGTCGCGCATCGTCACGCTGGAGGGCATCACCCTCGCGCCCGCGCCGGACAGCGCTTCTGCTGGCACGGTGGGGTCAGCGCGCAAGACCGACGCCTCCAACCCGGATCTCGTCATGGACGCGACAGCACGCACCTACCGCTATCTGGACGCGGCCGAAGTTCTGGCCCAGCGCGAGCTGAAAGACGGCAACAAGACCGCGGGAGCGAAGAAATGACGCAGTCTCCCCTGAAACCGCTGCTGTCGGCCCTGTCGGTGCTGGCGGCACTGGCCCTGACGGGCTGCGACAGCGCCTCGGACGACCTGAACGCCTGGACGCGCCAGGAGTTCGACGCCGTCAAGCCCAGAATCGAGCCGCTCAATCCGCCGCGCCGCTTTGTGCCGCAGCAGTACAGCAACACCGATGGCGTCAGCCCCTTCGATGTGGGGCGCGTCTTTCCGCAGGATCCGCGCAGCGAGGGCCCCAGCGATCCGCTGGTCCAGGCCGAACTGCGCCGCCCGCGCCAGGCGCTGGAAGGCTTTGGTCTGGACCAGATCACCATGGTCGGCAGCCTGATGCGCGGCGGCAAGCGCTACGCCCTGGTGCAGGCCGGGGGGCTGATCTACACCGTCGAGCCCGGGCAGTACCTGGGCGAGAACTTCGGAAAAATCACCGAAGTGAGCGAAACAAAAATTACTTTGCGCGAGCTGGTGCAGTCCGATCAGCAGTCGTGGACACAGCGAACGGCCACGCTGGCCCTGCAGGAGAAATGAGATGAAATTCAAGGGTCTGAACCCCACCCCCGGACGCTGGATGGGGCGCACTGCCGCCGCGCTGGTCCTGCTGGCCGCGCCGGTGTTTGCGCTGGCGCAGACGGCGATCTCCGCCATCAGCAGCACCCGCGTGGCCGGGCAGGACATGGTGCGCATCGATTTCAATGCGCCCCTGACCCGCCTGCCCGAAGGCTTTGCCGTGCAGACGCCGCCGCGCATCGCCATCGATCTGCCGGGCGTGGTCAACGGCATGGGCGTGTCCAATGTACCGGTCAATGCGGGCCTGGTGCGCAGCGCGCTGCTGGCGCAGACGCCGGACCGCACGCGCCTGGTGCTGACGCTGGGCGCTGCCGCGCAGTACAAGGCCAGCCTGAGTGGCAATTCCCTGCTGGTGGCGCTGACGCCCGATGCCGCCGAGTCCACGCAGCCTTTTGGCAGCGCGGCGCCTGCGCCTGCCGCCATGGCGGCCGCCCCGGGCATGTCCGATTCGGCAGCGGACGTGCAGCCGCGCGGCAACGCCATCCGCTCGGTGGATTTCCGCAAGGGCGCGGATGGCTCAGGCCGCGTCGTGGTCCAGCTGGCCAACGCGGCCGCCAAGCCCGCCGTGCGCCAGGACGGCCAGAACCTGATCGTCGAATTCGACCGCGCCACGCTGCCGGACGCGCTGCGCCGCCGCATGGACGTCTCCGATTTCGGCACACCCGTCAACACCATCACCGCCATGCAGGCGGGGAGCAAAGTGCGCCTGATCGTGCAGCCGCGCGGCAACTGGCAGGACAGCGCCTACCAGACCGACGACACCTTTGTGCTGGAGATCAAGACCGCCGCGCTCAGCACCAACAAGCCCACCGAGGGCAAGGGCTACACCGGCCAGAAGATTTCGCTCAACTTCCAGAACATCGAAGTGCGCGCGCTGCTGCAGGTGATCGCCGATTTCACCAACTTCAACATCGTCACCAGCGACACCGTGACCGGCAACGTCACGCTGCGCCTGAAGGATGTTCCCTGGGATCAGGCGCTGGACCTGGTTTTGGAAGCGCGCAATCTGGGCATGACCCGTTCGGGCAATGTGCTGATGATCGCGCCCAAAAAGGAAATCGCCGAGCGCCAGCAGGCCGAACTGGAAGCGCAGAAGCGCGTGATGGAACTGGAGCCCGTGCGCACGCAGAGCTTCCAGCTCAACTACGCCCGCGCCGAGGACGTGACCAAGGCGCTCAAGGGCGGCGAGAGCACGCAGACCACCACCGACCCGACAGGCAAGAGCACCGCCACCGTGACGCGCATCCTGTCGCCGCGCGGCAGCATCATCCCCGAGCCGCGCACCAACCAGATCTTTGTCTCGGACATCCCGTCCAAGCTGCAGGAGATCCAGGACTGGATCGCCAAGATCGATGTGCCGGTGCGTCAGGTGATGATCGAAGCGCGCATTGTCGAGGCCGACCAGTCCTTTGGCCGCGCGCTGGGCATCAAGCTGGGCGCGACCGACGTGCGCGGCCTGCAGGGCGGCACGCCGGGCTACTCCCTGGGCGGCGGCAACCGCGTGGCTTTTGGCGGCAACTACACCTCGATCGGCAGCCAGACGCTGCAGAACGGCGTGGATTCGGCCACCAACTACACCAACTCCAACTTCGTCAACCTGCCGGCCAACTCTGGCAGCCTGGGCGCTTCGGCGGCCAGCATCGCGTTCTCGATTTTCAGCGCAGGCGCCAACCGTTTTCTGAACCTGGAGCTGTCGGCGCTGGAATCCGAGAACAAGGGCCGCGTCATTTCCAGCCCGCGCGTGGTCACTTCCGACCAGGTCACAGCCAATATTGAACAGGGTGTCGAGATTCCCTATACCGCAGTGTCTCAGAATGGCACCAACACCGAGTTCAAGAAAGCCAGCCTGATGCTCAAAGTGAAGCCGCACATCACGCCCGATGGCAACATCAGCATGGATGTCGAGGTCAACAAGGACAGCCCGGGTGCGGTCACCAGCACCGGAGTGGGCATCAACACCAAGCGCGTGCAGACGCAGGTGCAGGTCGAAAACGGCGGCACCGTGGTGCTGGGCGGCGTCTACCTTCAGGAAGAGAACGACGTGGTCAACAAAGTGCCGGTGCTGGGCGATCTGCCCGTGGTCGGCGCCCTGTTCCGCAACAAATCCCGCTTGGTCAAAAACAGCGAGCTGCTGGTTTTCATCACCCCGCGCATCATGACCGAGCGCACCGAAGTCCGCTGATTTTCCGGAGTATCAAGACATGAAATGGCAAGGTAAACCTTTGATTCTGGCGGCCCTGGCGTCTGCCGTTCTGGCTGCTTGCGGTGGCGGCGGTGGCAGCGCGGGTACGAGCCTGTATGGATCGGGGTCAGGCGCGGGTACAACCACTGATACTTCGGGCCAGGCCGCACAGCAAGCCGCCGCGGCCAAAGTCGCCTCGCTGCAGATCCAGCCTTTCAAGGGCAGCAGCCGCAATGGCCTGACGGGCGCCATCTACGAAAGCGCGGATTCGTTCACTGTGTCGAACAAGGTGGTCATGCAGATCACGGCCGTTGATGCCAACGGCAATGTGGTGTCCGGTGCGCCCATCACTGTCAAGACGGGCGGCGGCGCGGTCATCAACTCCGGTGTGCTCACGGGCACCACGGACACCAGCAATGTCACCAAATACACGCTCACGCAAAGCACCGTGACCGATGGCAATGGCGCTTTTGTGGCCGTGGTGTCGCCCGGTCAGGACATGAGCAACCACTCGGTTACTCTGTCGGCCGAAGTCACCTACAACACCACCGTCGCGGCGCCCGCGCAGACGCTGATGTTTTCCGGTACGTCGATCAGTGCGCCCGTGCTGTCACCCTCCAGCCTGAGCGTCGGCGGCAAGGGCAATACGGCGACCTACACGCTGGTCAATGGCGTGGGCGACCCAATCAGCGGCCAGACCGTCAGCTTCACCGTCAACGGTGGCGACGCACAGACGGCAACGACCAGCGGCACGGGCAAAGCGGCCTTCACGTTCGACAGTCCCATGACCGCCGGTGCAGTCATCATCAGCGCGTCCGCGATGGGCGAGACGTCCAGCCAGACTTTGACGCTCAGCCAGGCCGATGCGGCGACGGCATCTGCGGCCAGTTTTGGCAGTGCTTATCTGTCGCCGGGCAGCACGTCGGTGTCGGCCAACCAGACCAGCTCGGACAGCAACGAAGTGCCCATCACGGCGCGCTTGCTCACGCCTGGCAACCAGCCGCTGGTCGGGGCTCTGGTGGGTTTCCGCGTGGATCCGGCCTCCAATTACTCGGGGGGCAACTTCTACTCCGGTAGCAACCTGCTGGTGGCACCGTCGGCCACGAACGGGAACGGCGAAGTGTCGGCCTCTTTCCGGCCCGGGGCCAACACCACAGCCACCAATGGCCTGAACCTGCAGGCCTGCTATTGGTTTACAGGCCAGAGCACAACCAGCTGCATTCCAGGCCAGATTGCCAACGTCAGTCAGAAGCTGACTGTGGTGGGGCCGCCGGTCTCGCTGAGCATCGCTCGTGCCGATGCTTTGACACCCTCCACCGATGGAACCACCTACACCAAAGTTTTCAAGGTCCAGGTGACGGATGCGCAGGGCGTGCTCAAGTCTGGCGCCGTGGTGACCCCGGGCATTCAGTTCAATCTGTTTGGCAAAGGCTATATGGACCGGGGCGAGAAAGACACCCAGTGGAAGACCGTCGAGCTGCAGTGGTGCCTGCCCAAAGACAGCAATGGAGACAATATTCTTCAGTCCACGGAAGACTTTGATGGCTCCGGGCAGATTGCCCCCCGCCGTTCAGACGTGGCCGTGATCCCCGGACGGGCGACCACCGACAGCACCGGGACGGTCACCTTCACGGTGCAGTATCCGAAGAGCGTCTCGCGGTGGGTACAATTTGATTTCACGGCTTCAACCTCTGTCGCCGGGACGGAAAGCGTCGCCAGACTGGATGCGGGTGCAGGCCTGCTTCTTTCGGAACTGAAGAAAGAAGAATCGCCGGCCTTCCAGCTCAGCCCGTACGGGGATGACGGTTTTATTCGCGATGCAGCAGGCACTGCGACTGGAACTGCCTACCCGGCCAACTGCTTTTTTGTCTCCCAACCGCCTTATTGATGTTCTCTTGACTTGACCTCCATCGCCCTCATCGGCATGCCCGGCAGCGGTAAGACCTCTGTCGGGCGTTTGCTTGCCCGGCGCCTTGATTGCGACTGGGTGGACTGCGACCATGCGCTGGAAGAGCGCATCGGGTGCTCGATCCGTGCGTTCTTCGAGCAGCAGGGCGAGGCGGCTTTCCGCGACATCGAAACGCAGGTGCTGGCCGATCTCCTGGCGCAGGAGCGGCGGCAGGTGCTGTCCACCGGCGGTGGCGTGGTGCTGCGCGAGGCCAACCGGGCGCTGCTGCAGCAGCGGGCGCACACCGTTTACCTGCGCGTGGGCGTGCAGGCGCTGTGGCGGCGGCTGCGCACCGACACCCAGCGCCCGCTGCTGCAGGTGGCTGATCCGCGCCAGCGGCTGACCGATCTCTTCACTGTGCGGGACCCTCTGTATACTCAGACGGCGGCCCACACCATGGAAACCGGCGGCATGAGCAGCCACCAGGCCGCGCATCTGCTGGCCGCCCAGCTGGAGCTTCAGCCTCCCGCCCGCCTGGTCTGACCGGGTGGGCGCCGCAGCGCCTTCAACCCTGTCAAGACGAGCTTGCCCATGACGTCCCCCTCCAAAATCCTGGCCACCTGCCGCGTGGCGCTGGCCGACCGCAGCTACGACGTGCGCATCGGTCAGGGCCTGCTGGGCGATGCGGCCTCGTACTTTGACCTGCCGCGCTCGCGCCAGGCGCTCATCGTCACCAACACCACGGTCGGGCCGCTCTACGGCGCCGCGCTCAAGGCCGCGCTGGCCGGGCGTCACGACACGCTGCACTACCTGGAGCTGCCCGACGGCGAGGCCTACAAGACCAGCGAGACCCTGGGCCTGATCTACGACGCGCTGCTGCGCCCCGCCTGCGACCGCAAGACCCTCATCTACGCCCTGGGCGGCGGCGTGGTCGGCGATGTGGCCGGTTACGCCGCCGCGACCTATATGCGCGGCGTGCCCTTTGTGCAGATTCCGACCACGCTGCTGGCGCAGGTCGATTCGTCGGTGGGCGGCAAAACCGCCATCAACCACCCGCTGGGCAAAAACATGATCGGCGCGTTTTACCAGCCGCTGCGCGTGCTGTGCGATCTGGACGCGCTGAAAACCCTGGCGCCGCGCGAGCTGTCGGCGGGCCTGGCGGAAGTCATCAAATACGGGCCCATCGCCGACATGGCTTTCCTGGCCTGGCTGGAAGAGCACATGGATGCGCTGGTTGCGCGCGATCCGGCGGCGCTGGCTTACGCGGTCGAGCGTTCCTGCGCCATCAAGGCCGACGTGGTCGGCCAGGACGAGCGCGAATCGGCGCTGCGCGCGATTCTCAACTTCGGCCACACCTTCGGCCACGCCATCGAGGCGGGCCTGGGCTACGGCCAGTGGCTGCACGGCGAGGCCGTGGGCTGCGGCATGATCATGGCGGCGCACCTGTCGCAGCGCCTGGGCCTGATCGACGCGGGCCTGGTCGACCGCCTGACGCGGCTGTGCCAGCGCGCCGGGCTGCCGGTGACGCTGTCGCCGGCCCTGGGCCTGACGCCCGAACGCATGGTCGAGCTGATGCAGGTCGACAAGAAAACCGAGGCCGGACGGCTGAACTTCGTGCTGGTTGATGGCCACAAGGCGCGGGTGCAGGCGGTGGACGCCGATCCCGTGCTGGACGTGATCCGTACCTGCCAGGCGCAGGCGGCCTGAGCCGTGACGCTGCTGTCCAGGCCCGCGCAACTGGCGCCCTACGCCATCCGGGACACCCAGGGGCGGCGCAGCCCCGAGCCGCCCGCGCCCACGCGCACGCCGTTTGCCCGCGACCGCGACCGCATCGTGCACAGCGCGGCCTTCCGCCGTCTGGTCTACAAGACGCAGGTTTTCGTCAACCACGAGGGCGATCTGTTCCGAACGCGGCTGACGCATTCGCTGGAAGTGGCCCAGCTGGGCCGGGCGCTGGCGCGTGCCCTGGCGCTCAACGAAGAGCTGGCCGAGGCGCTGGCGCTGGCGCACGATCTGGGCCACACGCCGTTTGGTCATGCTGGGCAGGATGCGCTCAACGCCTGCATGAAGCCCTGGGGCGGCTTTGAGCACAACCTGCAGAGCCTGCGCGTGGTCGATGTGCTGGAGCAGCATTACGCCGCCTTCGACGGCCTGAACCTGTGTCTGGAAACGCGCCAGGGGCTGCTCAAGCACTGCGCGCCGCGCCACGCGCGCTGGCTGGAAGCGGCCGAGCCCGGCGGCGTGGCCGCGCGCTTTGCCAGCGGCCAGCAGGCGAGTCTGGAAGCGCAGCTGGTCAATCTGGCCGACGAAATCGCCTACAACGCCCACGATGTGGACGATGGCGTGCGCTCCGGCCTGATCGCCTGGGACGACGTGCTGGCCCTGCCACTGGTCGCCCGGTACGCGCAGGAGGCGCTGGCCGAGCACCCGCACCTGGAGGCCGAATGGCGCTCTGGCGTCGCCCCGGCCTGGAGCGCTCTGGGCGCCGCGCACCGCCCGCGCCGCTGGCTGCACGAAACGCTGCGGCGCATGCTGTCCGCGCAGGTCTACGACGTGATCGACAGCACGCGCGCCGCGCTGCTGCAGCACCGCCCGGCCAGCCCGCAGGATGTGGCGCTGTGCCCGCCGCTGGTCGCTTTCAGCGCCGATATGCGCGAGCGCAGCGACGCGCTCAAGCGCTTCCTGTTCCAGCGGCTGTACCGCCACCCGCAGGTCAACGCCACCGCCGAACGCGCCAGCCTGATCATCACCACCCTGTTCGACGCCGAATGCGCCGCTGACCCCGCCGGGCCGCCCCCGGTGGCCGACACCCCCGAAGCGCTGGCCGAGGCCTGGCAGCCACTGCACCCGCGCCGCCGCATCGCCGACCGCATCGCCGGGATGACCGACCGCATGGCCACGCGCTGCTTCGAGCGCCTGACGGGTGAAACGGCCTTCGCCGACAGCGGCTGGGGCCCGGCCTGATCGGCTCGCCCCCTGAAAGATCCACCATGCTGATCCGCCCTTACGAGCCCACCGACCGCGAGGCGGCGCTGGCCTGTTTCCGCTCCAACGTGCCGGATTTCTTCAGCCCCGAGGACGAAGACTGGTTCGCCAGCGCGCTGGACGAGCCCGATGGCCCCAGCTTTGTCGTCGTCTGCGAGGGCCAGGTGGTGGGTTTTGGCGCCTACGAGGTCTCCACCACCTACAACCACGCCGTGCTGGTGTTTGGCCAGATCCACGCCGACTGGCACGGGCGCGGCCTGGGCGCCAAGCTGCTGCAGCACCGCATTGATCACCTGAAAGCGCACGCGCCGCCGACGCGCTATCTCATCATTGACACCACGCTCAAGGTCGCGCCGTTTTATGTGCGCCACGGCTTCGAGATCGTCTCGCACTGGCGCGAGGGCTTCCGCGACGGCGCTGACAAGGTCGACCTGCGCCTGGTGCTGGTCTGAGGCTGGGGGCGATTCATGCGCGGGCCTGGTTTCAGCCCCTGATTCCTGGCCGACAATGCGCCCCTGTCTGATCTGCGCCGGAGCCGCTTTCTCATGCATCCCCTGTCGATGGTCCTGCTGGGCCTGGCCATGTCCACCGATGCCTTTGCCGCCGCCATCGGCAAAGGCGCCACCCTGCAGCGGCCGCGTCTGACCGAGGCGCTGCGCATCGGTCTGCTGTTTGGCACCATCGAGGGGCTGACGCCCGTGCTGGGCTGGCTGCTGGGCCTGGGCGCGGCGCAGTACATCACCGCCTGGGATCACTGGGTGGCTTTCGCGCTGCTGGTGGGCCTGGGCCTGCACATGATCCGCAACGGCCTGGCGCCTGCAGCCGATGACCCGGACGCGCCCAGTGCGCGCCGCCCGGGCTTCTGGGGTCTGGCCGCCACGGGTCTGGCGACCAGCATCGACGCCATGGCAGTGGGCGTGGGCCTGGCGTTTCTGGATGTGAACATCGCCGCTGTGGCCGGGGTGATCGGTCTGTGTACGCTGGTGATGGTGACGCTGGGCATCCTGCTGGGGCGCGTGCTGGGCCGAATGGCCGGACAGCGCGCCGAGGTGGTCGGCGGCGCCATCCTGATCGTGATCGGCGCGGTGATCCTGTGCGAGCACCTTTCGGCGGGGTGAGCCGGGTTCAGTCTGCGGCGGGCACGAACTCCTCGCGCAGCGCGCGATACAGCCGCTGGTGACGCTGGTGGCGCGGCAGCAGGCGCTCGCGCAGTGCCGCCTGGGGCGCAAAGCGCCGCGCTGAATCCGCCGCGCCCGGGGCTGCGCAAGCCTCTTGCGGTGTGGCGCCCAGCGCCATCCAGGCCAGGCGCGCTGCGCCCAGTGCGGCGCCGACATCGCCGTGCTCGGGCAGGAAGAGCGGCCGGTCCAGCCCGCTGGCCAGCAGCGTGGCCCAGAAGGCGCTGCGCGATCCGCCGCCCGTCAGCGCCAGCTCGCGCGCAGCGTCAAAGGTGGCGCCCATGGCGCTGGCGCCATCCATCAGACCGAAACTGACGCCTTCGACCACGGCATAGGCCATCTGGGCGTTGCTCTGGCCGTGGCGCAGGCCCATCCAGACGGCGCTGGCGTGCGGGTTGTTGTGCGGCGTGCGCTCGCCGCTGAGATACGGCAGGAAGAGCGGGGATTCGTCCTGTTGCGCAGGGCTCAGGGCCTCGACGGCCGCGAACAGCGCCGCCACTGAAGCAAAACCCAGCGTGCGCTGCGCCCAGTCGATGGCGCTGGCGGCGCTGAGCATCACCGACATGCCGTGCCACAGCCCGGGCAGGGCGTGGGCAAAAGCGTGCAGCCCTTGCGCCGGATTGGGCTGGTGCGCGGCGCTGATGCAGAAAATCACCCCCGACGTGCCCAGCGAGACAAAGCCCTCGCCCACCCGGCTGGCGCCCACGCCGACCGCGCTGGCGGCGTTGTCGCCCGCGCCACCCGCCAGCGGGATGCCGGCCGTCAGGCCCAGCTCCTGCGCGGCCTTCGGCGTCAGCTGGCCCGCCACGGCATTGCCTTCGACCAGGCGCGGCATCTGCTCGCGGCGCAGGCCGCTCATCTGCAGCAGATCGTCCGACCACGCGCGCCGGGCGATGTCCAGCCACAGCGTGCCCGAGGCGTCGGACATGTCGCTGACGCGCTCGCCGCTCATGCGCCAGCGCAGCCAGTCCTTGGGCAGCAGCACGGTGGCCACGCGCGCGAACACGTCGGGCTCTTGCTCGCGCAGCCACATCAGCTTGGGCGCGGTGAAGCCGGGCATGGCCAGGTTGCCGCTGGCGGCCAGAAAGCTGGGCTGGCGCATCAGCGCCTCGCAGGCCGCGCCGCTGCGCCCGTCGTTCCACAGGATGGCCGGGCGCAGCACGCCACCGGCCGCGTCCAGCAGCACCGCGCCGTGCATCTGGCCGGAATAGCCCACCGCCTGAATCGCCCGCGTGTCCACGCCCTGGTCGCGCAGGCGCTGCATCGCCAGCGTCAGCGCCGTCCACCAGTCTTCGGGATGCTGTTCGCTCCACAGCGGGTGGGGGCGCTGCAGCTCAAGCGGCGTGTCGGCGCTGGCGACAACGCGGTGCGCGTCGTCCAGCACCAGCACCTTGATGCTGGAGGTTCCAGCGTCTATGCCCAGAAACATGGCGGCTCCTGAAAGTTAGCTCCGGCCCGCAAAGCGCATCTGGCTGCGCTGACGGAAGGCGCGCGGCGTCATGCCTTTTTGCGCCAGAAAACGCCGGTTGAAATTGGAGATGTTGTTGAACCCCACGCCGTAAGCGATCTGGGTGATGGATTCGTCGCCCTCCATCAGCCGTCCGCAGGCCTGCTGGATGCGCAGGCTGCTGACGAAATCGGTGAAGGAATTGCCCGTGGCCTTGCGGAAAAAGCGCGAGAACTGGCTCTCGCTCATGTCCATTTCATCGGCCATGGATTTCAGGGAGAGTTCGTGGGAGAGATCGCGCGAGATGCGCGCGATGACGCGGCTGATGCGCTCGTCGGCGTCCCGGCTGCTGCCCTGCAGGTAAACGCTGGACAGCAGGCGCACATCCGTCCATTCGGCCAGCAGCGCCATCAGCTCGCAGAAGCGGCCGAAGCGGCGCAGCCCGGAGCTGCTGACGATGGCGTCCAGCAGCGGCCCGGCCTGGTCGGCGATGCCGAAAAATTCGATGCCGCGCTGCGAACGCTCCAGCAGCGCCATCACCGGAGCCAGCTCGGGCATGCGCCCGGCGGCTTCGGCCAGCGGCTCGTGCGCAAACTGGATGACGACATCGCGCTGCGGATAGCCCTCGGGCGGCACATTCTGCGAGACCCAGTTGTGCGGCAGGCGCGGCCCGGCCAGCACGAGGTGGCCCGGCTCGAAAGGGCCGATCCAGTCGCCGACAAAGGCCTGGCCGGTCGAGGCGGTGATCAGGTGCAGCTCGTACTCGTCGTGGTAGTGCCAGCGCGCCAGCGGCGTGGGAAAGCCGTGACGCAGGCACTGGATGAAGCCCGCCCGGTCCAGCGATTCGTAGCCCAGGCGCGTTGAGCGCGTCAGGGGCTGTTCCAGCTCCGGGCGCGACTGGCGCGGCAGCGGGGAGAGCAGGGAAGGCGGCAGCAGACTCATGACCGCAGGTTAGCCGATGAAGGCCGCCACGCGCTGGCTGGCGTCGCGCAGCGCGGCCACCAGGCGCGCGTCCCCGGCCAGATCGCCCCACAGCGGCCGGTCGGCGCACAGCGCGGCCACCGGGTCGCTGCTCGCGCAGATGGCGTGCGCGACGGCCGGGTCCATGGCCTGATCCTGGTAGGTGTAGGGAATCTGTCCGGCGTGCCAGCGCTGCAGGTAGGCCAGGAAAAGCGCGGGCAGCATGGCGACGCTGGCGATGCTCTCGCCGCGCGCCAGGCGCTGGCGGAAGGTCGGCGCGATGAAGCCGGGAATTTTGCTGAAGCCGTCCATGGCCACGCGCTGGTTGGTGTCGCGGATGGCGGGGTTGCCAAAGCGGTCCAGCACCACGTCGCGGTAGGCGGGCAGATCGATGGGGCAGGGTTGCTCTGGCGTGTCCAGCACCGGGATGACGTCGTCGGTGACGTAATCGAAGGCGATTTTGCGGATGTCGGCGTCGTGCGTGCCCTCGTGGATGTAGGTGTAGCCGCGCAGCGTGCCCGCCCAGGCGATGGCGCTGTGCGTGGCGTTGAGCAGGCGGATTTTGGCCTCTTCGTAGGCATCGACCGAATCGACCATTTCGACGCCCACCGCTTCCCAGGCCGGGCGTCCGGCGGCGAAGTGGTCTTCGATGACCCACTGGATGAAGCTCTCGCCCATCAGGGCGGCGGGGTCATCCACGCCCGTGGCGGCCTGCACGCGCTCGCGCACGTCGGGCGTCGGGCGGGGCGTGATGCGGTCCACCATGGCGTTGGGGCTGGTGGTGTTGTTCTGCACCCAGGCCAGCAGCTCGCCATCGCCCACAAGCCCGATGAACTGCAGCAGCCCTGCGCGCGAGCGCTCGCCGTTGTGACGCAGGTTGTCGCAGTTGAGCAGCGTCACTGGCCCGGCGCCCGAGCGCATCCGCGCGCGCAGCAGGGCGGTCAGCGCGGCGTAAATCGTCGGCCCGGCTTGCCCGGCGCGCGCGGCGTCCAGGTCGGTGCGCAGATCGGCGAAGGTGGCCAGGTCCAGGCGGTTGGCCGCGTCCAGGTAATAGCCAGCCTCGGTCACGGTGAAGGAGATGATTTTTGTCTCGGGCCGGGCGCCTTGCGCGATCAGCCCGGCCAGGTCGGCGCTCCAGGGGATGATGTTCTGGATCGAGGTGATGCGCGTGTAGCGGTGCTCGCCCGCCGGGGAAATGGTCTCCAGCGTGTAGGCGCCGCCCTGGTCGGCCAGCGCCTGGATCAGCTCCGGGCTGTCGGGGCGGGTGTTGCCCCCGGCCAGCGACCAGCGGCTGTCGCCCGACTGGATCAGTTCGTGCAGATAAACGGCCTGGTGGGCACGGTGGAAGGCGCCCAGGCCCAGGTGCAGCATGACGTTCATGGTGGAGACTTTCAGAGATCGAACTGGGAGGGCAGCATGACCACATCGCGGATGGTCATGCCGCGCGGGCGGGTGAGCATGAAGCGGATGACCTCGCCGACTTCGGCCGGATCCAGCAGCGTGCCGTTGGCCTTGGCCTGAGCCAGCTTTTCGGGCGGCCAGTCGGCCAGCAGCGCGGTGATGACGGGCCCGGGCGAAATGGCGCCCACGCGCACGCCATGCCTGAACACCTGGCGGCGCACGGTCTGCACAAAGCAGTCGATGGCCCACTTGGATGCGGCGTAAACCGGCTCCCACGGCGTCGGGAAATGCGCCGCCAGCGAGCTGGTGACCAGCACGTCGCCCGAACCTTGGGCAATGAAATGCGGCAGCACGTCGTGCACGTTTTTCATCACCACATTGATGTTCAGGTGGAGCATGCGGTCGATGGCGGCCGGATCGGCATCGACCAGATCGCCGCCGACGTAGCTGCCCGCGTTGGCGTGAAAAATGTGCAGGCCGCCCGCCAGCGCCAGCACGCGCTCAAGCAGCGTGGCGCAGGCGGCAGGGTCCAGCAGATCGATCTCCAGCGCCAGCGCACGTCCCTCGCCGTGATGCGCGTTCAGGCGCTGGCACTGCGCGGCCAGCGCAGCGGCGTCGCGGTCGACCAGCACCACGCGGGCGCCCGCGCCCAGTAGCGCTTCGGTGCTGGCCAGCCCGATGCCCGAGGCCGCGCCGGTGATGGCGGCGACCTGACCGCTCAAGGGTTGTCCGTTTGGGGGGAGGGTGCTCATGGGTGTGCTCCAGGCCTCAGGCGGTGACGGGGGCCTGGGCGCCACGCACAACGCGGCCTTGGGCGTCGAAAACGTGGGCGCGCTGCGGATCAAAACTCAGGCCCACGTCCTGGCCGATCTGGCAGGCGCTGCGCTCGTTCAGGCGGGCGATCCAGGGCTGCTGGCCGCCGGTGTTGACGTAAATCAGCGTCTCGGCGCCCAGCGATTCGATCAGTTCGACCTTGCCCTGCACGCGGCTGTCGCCTGCGCGCGTCACGCTGAGGTATTCCGGGCGCAGGCCGACAAAGCCGTCGTGCGGCGCGCCGTCCACGCCGGGCACGTCGCTGGCGGGCAGCACGTTCATCTGAGGCGTGCCGATGAACTGCGCCACGAACTGGTTGGCCGGCTTGTCGTACAGCTCCAGCGGCGTGCCGACCTGCTCGATCTGGCCGTCGCGCAGCACCACCACGCGGTCGGCCAGCGTCATGGCTTCGACCTGATCGTGGGTGACGTAAATGGTGGTCGCGCCCAGCTCGCGGTGCAGTTTGGCGATCTCCACCCGCGTCTGCCCGCGCAGCGCGGCGTCCAGGTTGGAGAGCGGCTCGTCGAACAGGAAAACCTTGGGCGAGCGCACGATGGCGCGGCCGATCGCCACGCGCTGGCGCTGGCCGCCCGACAGCTCTTTGGGCGTGCGCTGCAGGTACTGCGTCAGGTTGAGGATGCGCGCGGCGTTCTCGACCTTCTCGGCGATCAGTTTGGGGTCGGCCTTGGCCAGCTTGAGCGCGAAGCTCATGTTTTCCGCCACGCTCATGTGCGGGTAGAGCGCGTAGCTCTGGAACACCATGGCCAGGTCCCGCTTGCTGGAGGGCAGGTGGGTGATGGCTTTGCCATCCAGGCTCAGTTCGCCGCCGTCGATGTGCTCCAGCCCGGCGATCAGGCGCAGCAGCGTTGATTTGCCGCAGCCCGAGGGGCCGACGAAGACGATGAATTCGCCCGGGTCGATGGACAGGTCGATGCCTTTGATGGCGCGTTGGGTGCCGAAGAATTTTTCGATGCCCTTGAGTTGCAGGTATGCCATGGGGATGTCTCCGGAAAAAGGGTGGGGGCCGTTAAGGTGGGCCGTTCGTGTCTGCGTTGGCTGGACGGTTACTTGACGGCGCCGAAAGTCAGGCCCTGGACGAGCTGTTTCTGGCTGAACCAGCCAAACACCACGATGGGCGCGATGGCCATCAGCGAGGCGGCGGACAGCTTGGCCCAGAACAGGCCCTCGGGGCTGGAGTAGCTGGCGATCAGCGTGGCCAGCGTGCCCGCGTTGGCCGAGCTGAGGTTGAGCGACCAGAAGGCCTCGTTCCAGCTCAGCACCAGGCACAGCAGGCCGGTGGAGGCCAGGCCGCCCATGCCCAGCGGCAGCAGCACTTTGGTGGCCTCCTGCCACAGCGTGGCGCCGTCCATGCGCGCGGCTTCCAGGATCTCATGCGGAATGTCCTTGAAGGCCGAGTACAGCATCCAGACCATGATGGGCAGGTTGGAGAGCGTGAACACGATGATCAGCGCCAGGCGCGTGTCCAGCAGGTGGCTTTTCTGGGCCAGCACATAGATCGGCACCAGCGCGCCCACGGCCGGCATCATCTTGGTGGACAGCATCCACATCAGGATGTCCTTGGTGCGCGGGCCTTTGAAAAAGGCCATCGAGTAGGCGGCCGGGGCTGCGATTGCCAGACCCAGCAGCGTGGAGACCACGCTGGTGATCAGCGAGTTGGTGGCGTAGAGCAGGTAGTCGCTGCGCTCCTGCACTTCGCGGAAGTTGTCCAGCGTGGGCGTGAAGAACAGGTCGGGCGGCACCTGGATGGCCTGCAGCTCGGTCTTGAACGCGGTCAGCATCAGCCAGCCCAGCGGGAAGAAGAGCAGCAGCGCCACGAACCAGGCGGCCAGCGTGCGGATGACGTTGGCGGGCGTGAAGAAGGTCTGGGTGGTCATGGAAGTCTCCTTACTTGTCCAGGTTCTTGCCGACCAGGCGGATCAGGAAAATGGCCGCGATGTTGGCCAGAACCACCGCAAACAGCGCCCCGGCCGAAGCCACGCCCGCGTCGAAGTTCAGCAGCGCCTGCTTGAAAATCAGGAAGGCCACGTTGGTGCTGGCGTCGCCCGGGCCCCCGCCGGTGGTGGTGTAGATCTCGGCGAAGACCGACAGCAGGAAAATCAGCTCGATCATCACCACCACCGCCACCGATCGGGCCAGATGCGGGATGTAGAGATAGCGCAGCTGCTGCAGGTAGGTGGCGCCGTCCATGCGCGAGGCCTCCAGCTGGTCGCGGTCCATGCTCTGCAGCGAGGTCATGAAAATCAGCGTCGCAAACGGCAGCCACTGCCAGGACACCATGATGATGACGCTGAGCAGCGGGTAGTCGGTCAGCCAGTCGATGGGCGTCAGGCCGAAGGTGTGCCAGACCTGCGCCAGCACGCCGTAAATGGGGTTCATCATCATGTGCTTCCACAGCAGCGCATTGACCGTGGGCATGACGAAAAAGGGCGAGATCAGCAGGATGCGCACGAGGCCGCGTCCGGGAAACGGATCGTTGATCAGCAGGCCGATGCCCACGCCCATCACCACGGTGATGAGAATGACGCTGCCCAGCAGCAGCACGGTGTTGATCACCGAGGTGGTGAAGGACGGGTCGGTGACGAAGTATTCGAAGTTTTCCAGCCCGATGAAGCCGGTCTGCTCGGGCTGCATCAGGTTAAAACGGATGACCGAGAAGTAGATCGTCATCACCAGCGGGACGATCATCCACAGGAAAAGGGTCGCGACTGCTGGCGTCAGCAGCGCGCGGGGGAGGAATCGGTTCATGGTCTGCTCCGGGCAGGAAAGACCCCGCGCCACTGCGGCAGCCGTGGCGCGGGTGCGGCAGGCGCCGCAGGACAGGCTGTGGGCTTACTTGTAGTAGCCGGCCTTCTTCATTTCACGCTCGGCAGCCAGCTGGCCCGCCTTCAGGGCCGCGTCCACCGTGGTCTTGCCCGCCAGCGCAGCGCTGATCTGCTGACCCACGGCGATGCCGATGGACTGGAACTCCGGGATGGCCGCGTACTGCACGCCCACATAGGGCGATTTGGGCAGCGTGGCGTCGTTGGGGTTGGCGCTGTCCAGCGCGGTTTTCTCGGCGGAGGCGAAGCGGGCGGCCTTCTCGAAATCCGGGGAAGCGTAGGTGCTCTTGCGCGTGCCGGTCGGCACGGCGTGCCAGCCTTCGGTCTTGGCCACGAGCTGGATGTAATCCTTGCTGGTGGCCCAGTTGATGAACTTCTCGGCCGCGTCCACCTTCTTCGATCCGGCGGGAATCGCCAGCGACCAGGCCCACAGCCAGTTGGCCCCCTTGGGCGTGACCTGCGTGGGCGCCTGCGCAAAAGCCATGTCCTTGGCGACCTTGGACTGCTTGGGATCGCTGACAAACGAGGCTGCGATGGTCGCGTCCACCCACATGCCGCACTTGCCCGCGTTGGTCAGCGCCAGGATCTCGTTGAAGCTGTTGGCCGACGAGCCCGGAGGGCCGTAGTTCTTCAGCAGGTCCACGTAGAAGCTGATGGCGTCGTGCCAGGGTTTGCTGTCGATCTGGGGTTTCCAGCTCATGTCAAACCACTGGCCGCCGTAGGTGTTGACCAGCGTGGACAGGAAAGCCATGTTGTCGCCCCAGCCTGGCTTGCCGCGCAGGCAGATGCCGTAGACACCGTTCTTGGGGTCGTTGATCTTGGCCGCCAGATCTTTGATCTGCGCCCAGGTGGGACGCTCGGGCACCTTCACTCCGGCCTTGTCGGCCAGGTCCTTGCGGTACATCAGCATCGAGCTTTCGCCGTAGAAGGGCGCAGCGTACAGCTTGCCGTCCACCGACAGGCCGCTGCGGATGGCGGGCAGCAGGTCGTCCACGTCGTAGGAGGCAGTGGGCTTGAACTCCTGCAGCCAGCCGCGCTTGCCCCAGATGGGTGTTTCGTACATGCCGATGGTCATCACATCGAACTGGCCGCCCTTGGTGGCGATGTCGGTGGTGACGCGCTGGCGCAGCACGCCTTCTTCCAGCGTCACCCATTTCACCTTGATGTCGGGGTTGGCCGCCTCAAAGTTTTTGGTGAGTTTTTGCATCTCGATCATGTGACCGTTGTTCACGGTGGCCACGACCAGTTCGGTGGCGGCCTGTGCGCCGGTGCTCAGAAGAGCCAGCGCGGCCAGGGCAGTCAGGGTGCGTTTCATGGTGTCTCCAGAAAAAGGAATTTTCAACACCGCAACCTTAGCCACCCGTTTTACTCGGACATGCCGCTTTCTGGCGCGGAGCTGTACTTTCTTGCATTGAAAGACCAGGAAAAATACTGAATGCGGCGGGAAAGTGTCTGGGTGGGGGAGATGGCGGGCATCACTTTGGGGCGTTTCACCGGCGCTGTCCCCGAATCGTGACATCGACCCATACCGCTGACACCAGGATGCCACCTTTGACGATCATCTGCCAGAAGGTGTCGACATCCAGCATGGACATGCCGTTATCCAGGCTGCTCATCACCAGCGCGCCGATCAGTGCGCCGTACACCGTGCCAGAGCCCCCGCGCATCGATGTTCCGCCGATGAAACAGGCCGCGATGGCGTCCAACTCTCCATTGGTGCCCGCTGAAGGGGAGCCAGCGGCCAGCCGCGCGGTATTGACCACCCCGGCCAGCGCACACATCAAGCCCATCAGACCGAAAATCCACAGCTTGACCGCCTGCACATTCACTCCCGAAAGCCGTGTTGCCTCCATATTGCTGCCCACCGCATACACCCGGCGGCCAAAAACCGTGAAGTTGGTGACATACGTGAAGATGCCCAGCAAAGCCAGGAGCAGCAGAACAGGAACAGGGATACCGTCATAGCTGTTCAAGGTAAGAACAAATGCCAGGATCACTGCAGCAGCCAGTGCGATGCGCAGGGCGTCGCGCCAGACCGGCGGAACGGTCAGGCCATTGGCGAGGTTGCGGCGGCGCGTATTCCAGACAAGGATCAGGCACAGCGCAATCAATACGCCTCCCAGAATCTGCCCTGCAGCGTGTGACAGATAGCCCTGACCAATCCAGACCAGCCCGTCCGAGACCGGGGCAACAGTGAGACCGCCAGTCACGCCCAGCAGAATGCCGCGAAAAGCCAGCATGCCGCCGAGACCGACAATAAAGGAAGGGATGCGCAGATAAGCGGTTAACCACCCATTAAACAGACCAATCAGCATGCCGAGAATCATGACCAGCGCTAGATTCAACGGCAATGGCAGGTGATAGTTCACATCCAGTACCGCAGCGAAGCCGCCTAGCAGACCCAGCAATGAGCCGACCGAAAGATCAATTTCTGCCGCGATGATGATCAAAACCATGCCGCAAGCCAGAATGCCCGTGACGGACATCTGCCGCAGCAGGTTGGACAGGTTTCGGGCACTGACATAACCACCGTCGGTTTGCCATGCAAAGAAGACCCAGATCAGTGCTGTGGCCGCCAGTAAAACCAGCATCTTGTATTGGTTAAAGTAATGCTTGAAATTGCTCATGGTGAAAATCCGGGAATTGCAGAAAATAACGGGTCTCACTCAGACCGTAACCACGTGATCAAGGTACCTCGCGGTGTCTTCGCTGCTGATGGCTGCAGCAAGAATTTTTTCCTGAGTCAGTCCCTGGCGCTCGAAGTTGCCACGCAATCGCCCTTCACCGATGACCAAAACCCGATCGGAAAGCCCCAGAACCTCGGGCAGCTCGGACGAGACCATGATAATGGCGACCCCTTGCTGGGCCAGCTCGAGCATGAGTTTGTAGATCTCGTACTTGGCACCCACATCAACGCCCCGTGTGGGCTCATCAAGAATCAGTATTCGGGGTTGTGCCAGCAGCATTTTGGCCAGGATGGCTTTCTGTTGATTTCCACCCGATAGACCAGTGATCGAAAGTGCCGGGCTGGAGGTTTTAATCTGCAGTCTGGAGATCTGTTCTGCAACGGCTTGCTGTTCGCTCTGGCCATTGATATGTCCAGCTCGTGCCAGCTGGGTCAATATCGCCAAAGTGATATTTCTACCAACGCTAAAGTCGGGAATTATTCCATGCATTTTCCGGTCCTCCGGTACCATGCAGAGCCCGGCTTGAATGGATCGTTGCGGTGTTCTATGATTCAGCGGTTTCCCGTCAATAAGAACTTCACCTTCGGATCGGCCCGGATAGGCTCCAAAAATCGCTTGCATCAGTTCTGTTCGTCCCGCGCCGACGAGTCCGGCCACCCCCAATATTTCGCCACGACGCACCGAAAAAGAGATGTCGGAGACACAAAGTCGGCTGGGCATGTCGATGTCGTGACAGGTGATATGATGGGCTTCCAGTATGACTTCTCCGGTCTCGTGAGGCATCTGCGGATAAAGCTGCGTGATTTCCCGTCCGACCATCTGAGTAATAATGGCTGTGGTGTTCATGTCACGCATAGGCGTTGTCGCGACGTGGTGACCATCCCGTATCACGGCAATGGTGTCGCAGACTGCAGCCACTTCGTCCAGTTTATGCGAGATGTAAACGCAGCCAACGCCCTGCGATTTCAGGTCTCGAACAATATCCAGCAGCACCGCGATTTCTGACGATGTCAACGACGAGGAAGGCTCATCGAGTATCAGTAGTTTTGCATTTTTATTGAGTGCTTTTGCAATTTCGATCAATTGCTGATGCCCGCCACCATAAGCGGAAATGGGCTGCCTGACGTTGATGTCGGGTATGCGCAGACGCCGGACCAACTCATCCGCGCGTCGGTGCATGGTTTCATAATCCATGCGTCCTCCGCTGCGGGTGATTTCGTGGCCCAGAAAAATATTTTCTGTGACAGATAAATCGGGGACCAGCATCAGTTCCTGGTGAATGATGACAATGCCTGCCGCCTCAGTTTCACGTACCGACTGGGCTTCAAGCGGCTGTCCCTTCCAGCGTATCGAGCCTTCCCAAGTGCCATGCGGGTAAACCGCTGACAGCACTTTCATCAGTGTTGATTTTCCTGCGCCATTCTCGCCGCACAAGCCCACGCACTCTCCGGCATGCACCCTCAGGTAAATATCAGACAGTGCTTTCATGGCACCAAATGACTTGGTGATGCCTTCCATTTCAAGCAGCAGTTCAGATGTCATTGCATGTCCAGTGTCAAAGATGACCTGCCGATGACGTTGTCATGAGCAGGCCATCCCTTGTTCAAATCACTCGCTCGCACGAGGGTATAGGGAAAGTCTTATCACCGCCCGTCAATCTGGGCTTGGGTGTAAAAACCATCTTTGACCAGCATGCCGACGTTGTCCTTGGTCATCACAATCGGTTTGAGCAGAATGGTGTTAACCTTTTTGAAACCATTGTCATACTGCGTGTTGTAGTTGATCTGCTTGCCTCTCACCAGATCAATCGACAGCTTGGCGGCCTCAGTTGCAATCAGCTTGATGGGTTTGTACACCGTCATGGTTTGTGTCCCGGCCACAACGCGCCTGACAGCCGCCAGATCGGCATCCTGTCCGGAAACAGGCACTTTGCCCGCCAGCTTTTGCGCGGCCAGCGCCTGAATCGCTCCCCCTGCAGTGCCATCGTTGGACGCAACAATGGCGTCAATCTTGTTTGCGTTCGCGGTCAGGGCGTTTTCAACGATGGACAAGGCTTCAGTCGGACTCCACTCCTTGACCCATTGCTGGCCTACAACTTTGATATCCCCTTTGTCAATCAGCGGCTGCAGGACCTTGAGCTGGCCTGCGCGAAGCAGCTTGGCATTGTTATCAGTGGGTGATCCGCCGAGCAGGAAGTAATTGCCTTTGGGCTGATGCTTCACGACCTCGGTTGCTTGCAGTTCACCGACTTTTTCATTATCAAAAGAAATATAGGCGTCGACATCCGCATTCAAAATAAGTCGATCGTATGAAATGACTTTAATGCCCGCTTTTTTGGCTTCCTTCACTGCGTTGGTCATGACCGTGGCATTGAACGGCACAATGGCAATGACGTCAACTCCCCGTGAGATCAGGTTTTCAATCTGTGCAATCTGGCGTTGCTCACTGGCATCAGCAGATTGCACATAGACGGTCGCCCCCAGCGCTTTGGCGGCTGCGGTGAAGTAATCGCGGTCCCGGGCCCAGCGCTCAACCCGCAGATCATCGATTGAAAAGCCGATTTTGGGGTGTTGTGCATCAGCTCGGGCCTGGCCAGCGATGCCCATGGCAAAAACAGCACTCAGTGCCATGATGATGGGTTTGATGTTTTTTTTCATGATTGTCTCCGTGGGTTTTAAAAAGCGAGAAGGTCGGGCTCCTGCCCTATGAAGATGCTGTTCTCAGCCGAAAATGGCGCGATTAATGACGTTTTCCAGATGCTCCTGACGGCCGCTGACTGGCTTAGGATCAATGAGATCAGTGAGTGCGTTATGGGCAATACTCTCCAGGCTGACCTGGCCCGACAGCAGTTGCTGCCCATAAGTGCTGCTCCAGCCGGCATAGCGGTTTTGTTTGAAGTTTTCGATGGTTTCATTTTCAATCAGCCGTGCTGCCCGCTCCAGTGCCAGTGCCAGAACATCAATGGCGCCGACATGACCGTGGAACAGATCGACCTCGTCCATGCTCTGGCGCCTGACTTTCGTATCAAAATTGAAGCCGCCATGAACCAGCCCTCCTCCCTGCAGGATTTCATACATTGCCAGTGTCATTTCTTCAACGCTGTTCGGAAACTGGTCTGTGTCCCAGCCATTTTGAGGGTCCCCCCGGTTGGCATCGATGCTGCCGAAAATGCCTAAAAAAATGGCGGTGGCGACTTCATGATGCAGGCTGTGCCCTGCGAGAGTGGCGTGATTGGTTTCAATATTAACCTTGATTTCTTTCTCAAGACCATACTGCTGCAAAAAGCCAAAAACGGTTGCACTGTCGTAATCGTATTGGTGTTTGGTCGGTTCCTGCGGTTTGGGCTCAATCAGTAAAGGTCCTTCGAAGCCTATCTTGTGCTTGTGTTCGGTCACCAGATTCAGAAAACGACCCAGCTGTTCACGCTCACGGCGCAAATCGGTGTTCAGCAGGGTTTCATAGCCTTCGCGGCCACCCCACAGCACATAGTTTGCACCGCCCAAGCGATGCGTGGCATTCAGTGCATTGAAAACCTGGGTTGCTGCGTAAGCGAAAACCTCGGGGTTGGGGTTGGTTGCGGCTCCGGCCGCATAGCGGGGGTGAGAAAAGCAGTTGGCCGTTCCCCAAAGCAGGCGAACGCCTGTTTCACCCTGCTTTTTTTCAAGCACATCGACCATTTCAGCGAAATTGCGCTGATAGTCTTTCAGGTTATCTCCTTCAGGAGAAACGTCCACATCGTGAAAGGTATAGAAATCAACGCCCAGTTTCGTGAAAAACTCGAACGCAGCATCTGCTTTCTTGCGTGCCAATTCCATTGCTGTGGCCCGTGGATGGGCCTGCGCATGCCAAGGACGCTGAAATGTCCCGCTACCGAACACATCATTGCCCGGCCAGACAAAGGTGTGCCAGTAGCATGCGGCCAGCCTCAGATGATCTCGCATTGATTTACCCAAGATCAGGCGATCCGGATCATAGTGCCGGTACGACAGGTCCCCGCAGTGGCTCGTTCCTTGAAAGCGGACAGGTGCTATGCCGGGAAAGTATTCGGTGCTTTGCTTTGTGGTGTCTGACATATTCGTTTTGGAAAGGGGGCGAACGAATCAACGTCGCCTGTTTGTGAAAAATCGCATGACATTCATGCCAGCTTGAAAATGATGCTAACGGGTAAAAATGTGATGAAATTACGAAAATCGTCAGCAGGGATGTCAATTTTTTTTGATGCGCTGCACAAAGCGAGGGAAAACCCTGTGAAAAGTTATCTGTCCTTTAAACTGATCGCCAAGGAACAAAGCTGCAGACCTGTCGCTGAACACCGATGAATCCACCTTCTGCTACCACCGGACCCCCGGTTCACCGGGTTGCGCTGCTGTTCAATGCCAGCAAGGTGTATGACCGTGAGGTCATGACGGGGATTGCTGACTACATCAACAGCACGCGCGCGGCATGGGACCTTTTTTTGGAAGAGGATTTCGTCTACCGCCTGAACGGCATTGATCAGTGGGAAGGCGACGGGATCATTGCCGACTTCGACGATCCCGAAGTCGCGCGGGCCCTGGGGGGCTGCCGCATGCCGGTTGTGGCGGTGGGAGGCTCCTACGCCGACGAGCGTGAGTACCCGCTGGATGTGCCCTACGTTGCCACGGACAACCGCAAGCTGGTGGGGCTGGCCTGTGAACATCTGATTGCAGCAGGCTTACGGCACCTGGCTTTTTTTGGGCTGCCGGCTGATCCCGGCCGTCGCTGGGCTCGCGAAAGAGAACAGGCCTGCCGTGATGCGGCTGCGGCCGTGGGGCTCCCCCTGGCGGTCTATCAGGGCCTGACCACACGCGCCACCGACTGGGGTGAGGCCATGAACGGGCTGACCCAGTGGCTGCAGTCGCTGCCCAAGCCGGTGGGCATTGTTGCCGTGACAGATGCCCGCGCCCGGCAACTGCTCCAGGCCTGCACGATGGCGGGCATTGCCGTGCCTGAGCAGGTGGCTTTGATCGGGATAGACAACGATCCTTTGACCCGTGTTCTGGCGCGGATTCCTTTGAGCTCCGTCATGCAGGGCACGGCCGAGATGGGGCGTACGGCGGCCCATCTGCTGCATCAGATGCTGGGGGGCGCCCGGCTGGGAAATCTGCGTGTCGTGGTGCCTCCGGCGGGGATTCACGTTCTGGCATCCAGCCAGCCGTCGCGCGCCGGTCATCCACGCGTCATGCGTGCCCTGATGTTCATCCGGCAGTACGCCTGTCAGGGCATACGCACAGAACAGGTGGCCGACTATGTCGGGGTGTCCAGGTCAACGCTGGAGAGTCATTTCCGCCGTGAACGCCAGTGCAGTGTGCACGACGACATCCTGCGCCAGCGGATTGAGGTGGCTTGCGGCCTGCTTCGCCAGGGAACCGGACAGATTGCCGAGATTGCCCGGCGTGCCGGATTTTCGTCCGTGCAGTACATGAATACCGTATTTCGCCGGGAGCTGAACTGCACGCCCCGTGAGTACCAGACTCAGTGGCTTGGGTCTCATCCGGCCAAAGAAAAGGAGCAGGATCAATGACGATGGTTTTATCCCGTGTCCGGCGTCTCACGGACGAAGGCGCTGGTCCGCTTTTCATGTTGAGCAATTCTTTGGATATGTCTGTGGTGATCAGCCCGTGGGGTGCGACCCTGCGCTCCTGGCGTGTGCCAGACCGGTACGGCCGGGTTGCGGATATTCTTCTGGGGTACCCCTCGGAAAAGGGCTGGCAGGAGAACCTTCACTTCATGGGGGCGACGGTGGGCCGCTGGGCCAATCGCATGTCGAACGCCCGTTTTTCTCTGGATGGCCGCCTGTTTCAGGTGGATCGCAATGAGGGCAATCACCTGCTCCATGGCGGATATACCGGGTTTCACCGCCGCCTGTGGTCCGCCCGGATTCAGGACGATACGCTGGTGCTGGGCTTGACTTCACCGGACGGGGATGGCGGGTTCCCGGGGGCTGTTAACGTCCAGTTGGCCTACCGGCTGGACGACGAAGGGCGCCTGCTGCTGGACTACCAGGCCAGCAGCGATGCGCCAACCCCCATCAACCTCACCGCGCATCCCTATTTCAACCTCGGTGGCGATGGCCGGGACATCCGCGATCACCAGTTACGCATCGATGCCGAACAGGTCCTGCATACAGACAAGGCATTGATCCCCACGCATCAGGCCCCTGTCGCGGGCAGTGCTTTTGATTTTCGCAGCCCCGCGCCGATTGGTGCCAGGCTGTCCTGGCTGGAGCCCCAGCTGACACTGGCAGGGGGCTTTGATCACTGCTATGTGCTGCCCGGTGGGCGTGGTGATCTGCGCGAAGTGGCCCATGTGCATGAGCCCTCGTCAGGGCGTTCATTGACCGTTCTGACCACCGAGCCGGGGCTGCAGTTTTATAGCGGGAACCACTTGCGCCTTGTGCCTGGTCGACACGGCCTGTATCAGGCCCACGCGGGTTTCTGTCTGGAGGCTCAGGCCTTCCCGAACCAGATCAACAGCCCGGACCCGGTGCAGGCTGAAGCCGTAGTTCTGCGCCCGGGACAGCATTACCGGCAGCAGACCTGCTACTGGCTCCAGACCCTCTGACGGAGGGCCGGTGTTGGCCCCCGCCGTATCACCGCTTCGCCAGCTCCGCCACCGGGAAGGGCTTGGCGAGCTGCCATTTGTCGACGATGCCGGGCTTGCCGTTTTTGACTTCGCTGATCAGCAGCGGGATGTTGTTCTGGATGTGCAGCGCCGGGCTGAAGCTGCGCGGGCCAAAAATGGTGGGTTCGGCGTTCATTTTCTCCAGTTGCGCGACCACGGGTGCGCCATCGGCCGATTTGGCGCGCTCGACCGCTTTGGCCCACAGGTCGATCAGGATGTAGCCCGGGTAGACGTAGGTGCTGGACGGGCGCCCGCCGTACTGGGTGGCGTAGGTCTTGTTGAAGGCCTCGACTTTGGGGTTGGGGTCGTCGCCGTAGATCGAGCCCTGCACGGGCACGACAAAGTTGGACAGGCCGGGCACCGAATCCAGCCAGTAGCTGCCATCGACCGCCGAGCCGTTCAGGATCAGCGAGTTGATCCCGGCCGCGCGCAGCTGCTTGACCGCGCTGGCCGCAGCCGGAATGACCGAGCACAGCATGATGGCGTCGGGCGGCGTGGGCAGCGCCTTGATGCGCGAGACCTGCGCCGCGATGCTGGCGTCGCCGCCCTTGAAGGTGTCCTGGCCGACGATTTTCAGCTCAGGCAGGGTTTTGGCCTGCGCGGCAAAGCCCTTGCAGATGCCTTTGTTGTACTCGATGGCCGTGTCTTCCAGCACGTAGGCGCTGCGCACCTTGCGCCTGTTGTAGGCCCAGTCGATGACGGTGGCGCCCTGAACGGCGTTGAGCAGCGAGCCGGTGAAGGCCATTTTGCCCACGCCCTGCAGCCCGGCCTTGATGTCTTCGGCGCACAGGAAGAAGGCGACTTTGCCCTTCTTCTGCGCCTCGATGGCGGCGGGGGCGCCGAAATCGTAATCGCAGCTGGTCACGACCAGATCAGCGCCCTGGTCCAGCACGTCCAGCCCGGCTTTGGCGCTCTGGGCGCGGTCGGTCTTGCTGTCGGATTCGACCACGCGCAGCTTGCGGCCCAGCAGGCCACCGGCGGCGTTGATCTCGTTGATGCGGATCATGGCGGCGTTGCGCGCCGGGGTGTCGTAGGCCTCCAGCCAGCCGGAGCGGGCGGTGGCAAAGCCGATGACCAGGTCTTTGGGCTGGGCCTGGGCGGCGGTGCAGGCGGCCAGCGCGAGCGCGGCCAGAGCGGTGCGGGTGAACAAGGGGCGCATGGCAGGGTCTCCTAGTGTTTTCGGGATGGAACGGGGGTCAGGTCAGCAGGAAAAGAGGGAGGGCGGGAAGCAGGGAAGGCGGGAAGACGTCAGCGCGTCCACAGCCCGTGCGGGCGCACGATCAGCATCACGATCATCAGCAGGCCGATGGCGATCTCCTGCGCGCCGTGCGGCAGCGCCAACGTGGTGCTGCCCAGGGTCACGCCCGCCTCCAGGCGGGTCAGAAGCTCCATGAGCAGCGAGATCAGCACCGTGCCGCCCACCGCGCCGCGCAGGCTGGACATGCCGCCGATGACCAGCATCGCCAGCGTGATGAAGGTGCGCGGCAGGTAGTACTC
Source organism: Amphibiibacter pelophylacis (assembly GCF_037688875.1). NCBI lineage: Bacteria > Pseudomonadati > Pseudomonadota > Betaproteobacteria > Burkholderiales > Sphaerotilaceae > Amphibiibacter > Amphibiibacter pelophylacis. The sequence goes on along the minus strand of NZ_JAWDIE010000018.1, from coordinate 38,895 downwards.
GTCCGGGCTGACCACGCCCAGGTACTGGGCGTTGAGCGCTCCGGCGGCGCCGCAGACCAGGGCGCTGAGCACGAAGGCGATCAGCTTCATGCGCAGCGCGCGGATGCCGCAGGACTGCGCCGCCACGGGCTCTTCGCGCACCGCCTGCAGCGCCAGTCCCCAGCGCGAATGGCGGTGGATTTCAGCCAGCAGCAGCGCCAGCAGCGCCACGCCCAGCGCCTGCGGAATGCCCACGGTGGTGGGGACGCCGACGATGGAACTGGTCCCCGCCGTGACGCTGTCCCAGCTGGAATAGACCACGTTGAAAATCGCCAGCAGCGAAAAAGTGGCGATCGACGCCGCGATGCCCGTCAGCCGCAGGATGGCGATGCCGGTCACTGCGGCGGCCACGGCGGCCAGCGCGCCGCCCGCCAGCGTGGCCTGCCACCAGGGCAGCGACAGCGCCTGCAGCCACTCGGGCAGACCGCCCAGCACAAAGGGTTTGATGGCCGGATCCATCGTCAGCCAGGCGGCGGCGTAAGCGCCCACGCCCATGAAAGCGATGTGGCCAAAGCTGATCACACCCGACTGCCCGACAAAAACAAACAGGCCCAGAACGGTGACGACGCGGATCAGCCCTTCGGTCAGCGTGCGCTGCAGGCCGGGCGCGGCCACACTGGCCAGCGCGGCCAGAGCCAGCAGCACGGCGGCCAGGAGCAGCGCATCGCGGTGGCGCGCGGCCAGGGAGGATGGGTTCATGGCGGAATCTTCCTCGGGGTCAGATGCGCTGGCGCACCGCAGAAGTGACAAACAGGCCCTGGGGTCGCCACAGCAGCAGGGCGATCACGCCCAGATAAACCAGGGCATCGCGGAAAGGGCGGGCATCCAGCGGCAGCACCATCTGCAGCGCGGTGCTGACCGCGCCCAGCAGAAAGCCGCCCAGCACCGCTCCGGCCAGGCTGCCCAGGCCGCCGATCACCGTGGCGACGAAAGCCACCAGCATCATCGGCCCGCCCATGCGCAGGTCCAGCACGCCCGACTGGCTGGTCAGAAAAAGCCCGATCAGTGCGGCCAGCGCGCCGCTCAGGCCAAAAGCCAGCAGGATGACGCGGTTGGCGCGCACGCCCAGGGCCCGTGCCATGGCGAAATCTTCGGCGGCGGCGCGCATCTCCAGCCCGACGCGGCTGTGACGCAGCAGCATCACGAGGCCCACCAGCAGCGCCAGCGTCACCGCGATGATCAGCAGCTGCAGCCCCGGCACGCTGGCGCTGCCGATGGGCACCGGCTGGCTCAGCGCAGGCCACAGGTTGATTGATTTGGGCCGCGAGCTGTGCAGCATCAGCAGCGCGTTCTGGATGACGAAGCCCAGCGCAAACGAGGCGATCATGGTCGCGGTGGGCGAGGCGCGGCGCAGTCGCCGGAAAATCAGCGCCTCGGACAGCATGGCCAGGCCCGCGCCCAGCGCCAGTGTGGCGGTCACCAGCAGCGGCGTGCTCCAGGCGCCGATCAGCAGCGGCGCAGCGGCGGCCGTGGTGGGCGCGATCAGGCCAAAGACCGAGAAGGTCATGACATCGCCGTGGGCGAAGTTCACGAGGCGCATCACACCAAAAATCAGCGCGATGCCCAGCGCCCCGAGGGCGTAAAGGCTGCCCAGCGAGAGGGCGTCAAACAGCAGCTGCAGCAGGTTCATGGCGGGCTCTCCAGGGCGGGGCTGTCGTCGCCGAAATAGGCGCGTTCCAGCGTGTCGGCGTCGATCTGGCTGGCCGGGCCGCGCAGCACGGCCTGGCCTTCGCGCAGCAGCACCAGCGGGCTGGACATGGCGGCGGCGCGGCGCGAGCTCTGTTCCACGATCAGCAGCGACAGCCCCTGCTCGGCCTGAAGCTGGCGCAGCGTGGCGTAGACCTGGTCGGTCACCTGTGGCGCCAGGCCCAGCGAGGGCTCGTCGATGACCAGCAGGCGCGGGCGGCCCATCAGCGCGCGGGCAATGACCAGCATCTGCTGCTGGCCGCCCGACAGCATTCCGGCCGCCTGCTGCAGGCGCGGCTGCAGCATGGGAAAGACCGCCAGCAGCCGATCCAGATCAGCGGCGATGCCCGCGCGGTCGCGCCGCCGAGTGGCGGCCACGCGCAGGTTGTCGATCACGCTCAGGCTGCCAAAGACGTGGCGGCCTTCGGGGATCATGGCGATGCCGCGCGCAGCGATGTCCTCCGGGCTGAGCCCGGCCAGGCTCTGGCCCTGCCACAGCAGCGCGCCGCTGGCCGGGCGCACCCAGCCGATCAGCGATTTGCACAGCGTGGATTTGCCCGCGCCGTTGGGGCCGGTCAGCATCAGCGTGCTGCCTTGCGCCACGTCCAGCGAGAGACCGCGCAGCGCCACAGTGCTGCCGTAGCGCACCGTGAGATCCTGGACGCTCAGATCAGCGGCGCTCATGCGGCCGCTCCGGCAGAGCGGGGCGAGGCCGCGCTGCTGGCGCGGTCTTCGTCCACGGCGGCGGCCATGCTGCCCATATAGGCTTCGCGCACGCGCTCGTTGCGGTGGATCTCGTCAGGCAACCCTTGGGCGATGACGCAGCCGCTGTCCAGCACCACCACCTCGTCGCACAAGCCCAGCACCAGGCGGATGTTGTGCTCGATCAGCAGCACGCCGCAGCCCACGCGCTCGACCAGGTGGCGCACCAGCGCGTCCAGCTCGTGCGCTTCCGGGTCGCTCATGCCGGCGGCGGGCTCGTCCAGCAGCAGGTAGCGCGGGCGGCCCATCAGCGCGCGGGCGATGCTGACGCGGCGCTCGTCGGTGTAGGGCAGATCGGCCGCGCGCAGCGGGGCCAGCGCGCCGACCTGCATCTCGTCCAGCAGGGCCTGCGCCTCGCGCCGCGCCTGCGCACGGTTCTGGCCCAGGCCGACACCGGCGGCTTCCAGGTTCTCCTGCACCGTCAGGTTGGCGAACAGGCGCCCGCCCTGGAAGGTGCGCGCCACCCCCCAGCGGCGCAGCGCGTCGGCGCTGAGGCTGCGCAGGCTCTGCCCGTCCAGCCGCACCTCGCCCTCGTGGGGCACCTGAAAGCCCGACAGCACGTTGACCAGCGTGGTTTTGCCCGCGCCGTTGGGGCCGATCAGGCCGGTGATGCGCCCGCGCTGCAGCGTCAGATCCACGCCGCTGAGCGCTTTCAGGCCCTGAAAGTGGACGCCGACGGCATGCGCCTGCAGGCCGCTGGCGCTGTCCGATGAGGTCGCGAAGGAGGTCATGGCGGTGGCCTTTGCTGCAGCGGCGCCCGGGCGCTCAGGCGTCCTGACGGGTGATGACGTAGGTGCCGCTGGCGTGCAGGCGCACGCGCCAGCCCGGCTGGACGACGATGGTGGTGGTGGGCTCTTCGATCACCACCGGGCCGTCAAGCAGGTCACCGGCGCCCAGGCGCTGGCCGTCATAGACTGGCGTGCGCGTGCGGCTGCCGTCGCCGGCAAAGACCATGTCGCGCTCGCCCGAGCGGGCGCTCTGGGCCTGGCCGCCCGCCGCGATCTGTCCGGGCTGCACGGCGCCGGTGCGGCCGGAAACGGTGGCTTCGATGTTCACGATTTCGATCAGGCTGTCGGGCTCGTCGTAGGTGAAAAGCTGGCGGTGCAGGTCGTTGAAGCGCTGGCGAATCTCGCCCAGCGTGTCCGCGCTGATGCGCAGATCGCCCAGATCGACCGTGCACTCGTGCACCTGGCCGACGTAACGCATGTCCATGCTGCGCTGGACGTGGATGTCCTTGCGCGCCAGGCCTTCGCTCTCCAGCGCCTGCACGGCGTCGGCTTCGAGTTCGGTGAAGCGCTGCTCCAGCCCGGCCAGGTCGGCGCGTTCGTCCAGACGCATGGGCGTGGCGGCCATGCGGTTGTAGCGGATGTCGGACAGCAGCTGGCCGAAAGCGCACAGCCCCGAAGCCAGCTTGGGCACCAGCACGGTGCGGCAGCCGATCTCCTGCGCCAGCGCGGTCAGGTGCAGGCCGGTGGCGCCGCCCGCGCCGATCAGGGCGAAATCGCGGGGGTCGTAGCCGCGCTCGATGGACACGCGCCGGATGCCGTTGACCATGCTGTTGTTGACGATGCTGTACATGCCGTGCGCGGCGCGCTCCAGGCTGATGCCCAGCGGCTGCGCCACTTCGCGGGTGATGGCGTCAGCGGCGGCGCTGGCGTCGATCTCCAGGCGCCCGCCCAGCAGGTGCGTGGGGTTGAGGTAGCCCAGCACCACATTCGCATCCGTCACGGTGGGCAGCGTGCCGCCGCGCTGGTAGCAGGCCGGGCCAGGCTGCGCGCCCGCCGACTGCGGCCCCACATTGAGCACGCCCAGCGCGTCGATCCAGGCGATGGAGCCTCCGCCCGCGCCCAGCGTTTCGACCTGGATCATGGGCGAGCCGATGCGGTAGCGCAGGAAATCGATGTCCTTGCTGATGTTGGTGCGGCCCTGGTGGGTCAGCGTGATGTCGAAGGACGTTCCGCCCATGTCCACGGTGATGTAGTTGGCCAGGCCCAGCGGCTCGCACACCCAGGCGCCCGCGCGCGGCGCCGAGGCAGGCCCCGAGTTGATGGCGTTGACCGCGCGCGAGACCATCACGTCGCGGGCCGCCATGCCGCCGTTGCTCTGGAAGTAGCGCACCGGCACGCGCACGCCCTGATCGCGGTAGAACTGGTCGATGCGGTCCACATAGGCTTTCAGCACCGGGCCCAGATAGGCATTGACCACGGCGGTCGAGGTGCGCGTGTACTCGCGCATCTGCGGAAAGACCTCCAGACCCGACGACACGTAGACCTCCGGCAGCAGCTCGCGCACCAGCTCGGTGACGCGGCGCTCGTGCTGGCCGTTGGCGACGCTCCACAGCAGCGACACGGCCACGGCCTGCACGCCCTCGCGGCGGAAGGTCTCGCAGGCGGCGCGCACGTCGTCCTCGTTCAGCGGCGTGCGTATGCTGCCATCGGCCAGCACGCGCTCGCGCACCGGCAGGCGCAGGTGGCGCTCGACCAGCTGGCGCGCGGGCGGGTAGTCGGCGTCGTAGCGGTAGCCTTCTTCCTTGTGACCCAGACGGATCTCCAGCGAATCCTCGTGCCCGGCGGTGCAGATCAGCCCGGTCTTGACGCCCTTGTGCTGGATCAGCGCGTTCAGCGCCACCGTGGTGCCGTTCACGCACAGCGTGGTGTCGGCCAGGATGTCGGCCACCGGCCGCCCCAGCTTCTCGCTGATCTGCGCCAGGCCCGCCGCGATGGCCTGCGTGCCGTCCTCGGGGGTGGAAGTGGCTTTGAACAGGTGAACCTGGCCCTGGTCATCGGCCAGAACGAAATCGGTGAAAGTGCCGCCGGCGTCTACGCCCAGTCGATAGCTCATGGTGTGTTTCTTTCTTCAGAAGGGGGAAGGGGCCCGGGAGCCCGTTCAGGCGATGGAGGCTGCGGCTCAGGCTGAGGCCGTCAGGCGCGCGCCGCAGGGGCGGGCGGTCCAGGTGGCGGTATCGACCTCGACGCCGTACTCGTCGCGCGCGGCGGCGACCGAGACATAGCCGTTGCGCACGTCAGCGACCACGCGCTCGATCTCGCGCTGCAGCGGTTCGCCCCAGCCGCCGCCGCCCGGGTTGATGGTGGCCACGCGCTGGCCCGGCTGCAGGGTCATGATGGCGTTGGTGCGCATGACTTCCTTCACCGCTTCGCCGTCCTTCAGCTCGACGCGGCCGACCTTCAGCTCAGGCCGCGCGCTGCGTGCGCCCTGGGCGCCAATGGCCGGGTAGTGGCGGCCTTCGCCGAAGCTGATCGCGGTCATTTCGTGCGCCAGCGGTTCGACCTCCCACACCGTGGCGCAGCCGCCCCGGTGATAGCCCGCGCCGCCGCTGTCGCCCACGAGGCCGTAGCGGTGGATCTGCACCGGGTAGGAGTATTCGAGGATTTCGATGTCGCCCGAACTGAGCGCGCCAAAGCAGCACTGCGGCCCGACCGAATTCCAGCCGTCCATGCTGGCCGTGGCCCCGGCGCCGCTGATCAGCGAGGCCAGCACCATGGTCACGTACTCCTCGCTGTTGCGCGTGTCAAAGCCCGCGATGTTGATGCCGCTGCTGTGTCCCCAGGACCCCACGGCGCGCTCGGGCGCGGCCTGTTCCAGCGCCAGACGCACGGCGTCGGCCAGGGTCTCCATCGGCGTGGTCGTGCAGTTGACGTGCGGCGCGGGTTCGCGGGCGTTGCACAGCGTGCCCTTGGGGCCGAGGTCCAGCGTCACGCAGCGGTACAGGCCCTCGTTGTAGGGCGGCGCCACCTTGGCGAACATCATCAGGCCCAGGTAAACGCCCGAGTAGGAATTGCCCTCGTAGCTGTTGATGAAGTAGGGCACCTGCGGCGGGCTGTCGATGCGGATGTGGCAGTTGTCGCCCCGGATGTCCACCGTGGCGGTGATGGGCAGCTCGCCCAGCCCGTGGCCCGCGTCTTCCAGCACGGCGGTGGCGGTGTAGCGGCCGTCTTTCACGCTGGCAAAGAGCTGGCGCATCGAGCGGTCGGCCATGGCCAGCAGCTCGTCGCTGCAGGCCTGGACTTCTTCCAGCCCGTATTTTTCGACCAGCGCGATCAGGTTGCGCTCGCCGATGGTCACGGCGCCGTACTGCGCCTTCAGATCGCCCTCCCAGTCCCGGCGCGAACGCACATTCGACAGAATGAACTGGATCACGTCCTGGCGCGGCTCGCCTTTGCTCCACAGCTTGACGGGCGGAATGCGCAAGCCTTCGGCGAAGATTTCCTTCGCATCGGGGTTGTAGCCCGCCGGGACCGGCCCGCCGATGTCGGTGACGTGGCCTTTGCACACGCTCCAGAACACCAGCTTGCCCTTGTAAAACACGGGCTTGTACATGGTGCAGTCCAGGATGTGGCTGCCCATCATGGCCGGGTCGTTGTGGTAGATGACATCGCCTTCGTGGATGTCGTCGCCAAAGTAGGCGGCCACGGCTTTCATGGCTGGCATCAGGCCGCCCAGGTGGATGGGAATGTCCTGGCCCTGCAGGATCATTTCGGCGCGGTGATTGAACAGCGCGTTGCTGTAGTCGTGGGCCACGTTGAACACGCTGGAGCGGGCGGTTTTCTCCAGCGTCAGCGTCATTTCGCGCTGGGTGGTTTCCAGGGTGCCGCGCACGACGGCGAGAGTGATGGGGTCGACGGACCGGTTCGTTGCCATGGATGCTCCTCCTTGCACAGGCCGCAACAGGCGGCGCGATGTCAGGAATTGTGGGCAGCGAGGCCGGTTCGGACTTGTGCGGGCGTGCACCACGGCTTGTGCGTGGGTGCAGTGCGGGGAGGATTTTCCCCAGGCCCTTCGTGACCTGGGGTGGCCGGTTCAGCTTTTCAGGACAGGCGGCGTCTGGCCGGGCTGGACCTGGCTGGGCGGCAGACCAAAATGGCGCCGGAAAGCCGTGGAGAACTGCGCCGGGTCGCCAAAACCGCAGGCGTAAGCCACCTGCGCGACGCTGCGCCCGCTGCTGGCGCGGGCCAGCTGCTCCCACGCGGCCTGCAGGCGCAGGCTGCGCACCCACTGCGAGACCGATTGCCCCGTGTCGCGGAACAGGTCGTGCAGGTAGCGCAGCGAAATGCCGCAGGCGGCAGCGATGCGCTCGGGCGTCAGATCGGGGTCGGTCATGCGCTGGCGAACATGGGTTTCGATGCGCGCCAGGTGCGCGGCCCGCACCGAGGACAGCCCCGACTGCAGCGCCGAAGGCTCGTCCAGCAGCGCGGTGGCTAACAGGTCGATCAGTTGCTGGCCCATCAGCGCGCGCGTTTCCGGACCCTGCTGCGTGCAGTGCCGGGTGATGAGCATCAGGTAATCGGAAAACAGCTGCCCGGCACCCTGGGTGGTGTCGAAGTGGCGCGCACAGAAGCGGTCCACCGGCCCGGCCCGGCTGCGCAGCGCCGCTTCGGGCAGCTTGAGCACCAGCATGCTGTTGTCCTGGCCGTAATCGAAGCGGTAAGGTTCGTCGCCATGCTCCAGGATGAACTGGCCGGGCTGGCACAGCGTCTCGCGGCCCATCTGCGCGAACTGCACCGGCGTCAGGCGCGGCAGCGTGACCAGGATCTCGCCCGTCGGTCCCTGCTGCGCCAGACGCGCACGGCGGTAGCGCAGCGGGCTGCTGGCCAGCCGCGACAGCGAGACCTGGCCCAGCGACCAGGCCTGCAGCTCGCCCCGGAATTCCTGCTGCTGCACGCCAAAATCCAGCTGCAGCTGGAAGTAGGTTTGCGCAATCACCTCCCGCCAGTAGGCCGAGGCCTGGCGGCGTGGAACCGTCGCGGTGCTGTGGTACTGGTTCATGGGGGCGGTGGGCTGGCGGGTCCAGACAGAATAGCCCGCGATGGTGCGGCCCGCCAGTGGCCCAAGGCCATCGGGGTTAACCCGCGTCCGCCACCCTCATCCGCGCTGCCTTGGGCGCCTGCGCCGCCCGTCAGTAGCCCGTGGTCACGGCAAAAGCCAGCGCCAGGCCCGACATCACCAGCAGGATGAGGAACAGCGGCAGCACAAAACGCAGCCACTGGCCGTAGCCCACGCGCGCGGCGGCCAGATAGGCCAGCAGCATGCCCGAGGTCGGCGTGATCATATTGGTCAGACCGCCGCCCAGCAGAAAGGCCAGCACCGCCGTCTGCCCGCTCACGCCCGACAGCTGAGCGATTGGCGCAATGATGGGCATGGTCACCTGCGCTTTGCCGGACACCGAGGGGATGAACACGTCCAGAAACATCTGCACGCCCATCAGCCCCTGCGCGACCCAGACCGGCGCGTGCTGGCTGACGGCGCTGGTGGCCAGGTGGACCAGGGTGTCCATCACCTGGCTGCCATGCAGGATGATCTCCACCGAGGAGGCCAGACCGATCAGCAGCGCGGCCAGCATCATGCTTTTCATGCCGTCCACAAAAGCGTCGCAGGCATCGCGCGGGGCCAGCGCGCCCAGGGCAGCGATCAGGGCACCCAGCAGCAGGTAGAAAGCGGCCAGATCCAGGTTGCCCCAGTGGGCGTTTTTCACCCCCACAACCAGCGCCACGCAGGCGCCCAGCAGCACCAGCAGAATGGCACTGTGCCGCCAGGAGAGACGGGCTGCCGCATCCTGTGCCCGCTCAGGCGGCGCTCCCCGAACCTGGCGCGCCAGGCGCAGCACGTACAGGATGCCCACCGCCATGAAAATCACGAAAAGAGCGATGCGCAGCCCCATGCCGCTGAACAGCGGCACCCCGGCCATGGGCTGGGCCACCGCCAGCGCAAAGGGGTTGGTGACCGACGCGACATAGCCGATCTTGGCGGCCACCGCCACCACGGCCAGGCCGAACAGCGGCGGCAGCCCCAGGCGCTCGGCCAGCAGCACCATCACCGGGATCAGCACCAGATACTCCGAGATGAAGCCCATGAAGGTGCTGCCCAGGCCCAGCACCAGCATGAGCACCGGGACCAGCACCCGAACGTTGCCGCCGGTCACGGCCAGCAGCCGGTCCAGCCCCGCATCGACCACGCCGGTGCGGCGCATGACGCCAAACATGCCGCCGACAAACATCACCATCACGATCAGTTCAGCCTGCTTGGCCAGACCCTGGGGCACGGCATGGACCACCGTCAGCAGGCTGGCGGGCTGGGCCACGGCCGCGTTGTCCTCTTTGCCCGGCAGGTGGACGGCCAGCAGCTGTCCCAGCGATTCGGGCTTGGCCACCACCTGGTAGGTGCCCGGTACGACCAGCTTGCCCTCGCGCTGGAAGTGCCCGGCGTCCAGCCACCAGGTCAGCGCCAGGGCCATGCCCAGCACCCACAGCATCACCACCACGGGATGCAGCAGGCGTTTGTGGCCGTGCGCGGCGGCGGGCGTCGTTGTCGGAAGGGCGGTGTCCATGAAAAGCTCCTGTCAGAAACCCAGATCGGAAGAAAGATGGCGGCTGCTGCGCTGCAGCTGGCCGCTCCACTGCGCCAGAACGTCCGGCGCCACGCTGGCGCCGTCGGTGGACAGGCTCAGCGAGGCCACGACCGCGCCACTGGCGTCGCGCACCGGCACGGCGATGGCCAGACGGCCGTGGGCGCGTTCGCCCTGGCTGATGGCCAGCTCCTGCTGCTGCACGCGCTGCAGTTCGGCGCGCGTTTCGCGCTCCCACCAGGCGGCGTCGCGGCCCTGCAGCGCAGCCTGCTGCGCGATGAAGCGCTCGCGGATCTCGTCCGGCGCATACGCCAGCAGCACCTTGCCCGAAGCGCCGGAAAACAGCGGCCGCCGGTTGCCGACCAGCCGGGACAGCGCCAGTTCCTGCTCGCGGTCGGCGCGGGCGATGCAGACCGATTCCAGCCGCTCCCGCACGCGCAGCACCACCGTCACCCCCAGCTGCGCGTGCAGCGCCTGCATGTGCCACTGCGCGCAGCGCACCAGCGCGCTGTCCTGCACGGCGGCCACGCCCAGCACGAAAGCCTGCGGCCCCAGGCGATAGCCGCCGGGACCGGCGCTCAGGTAGCGGCCGTGCTGCAGCGTGCCCAGCAGCCGGAAGGTGCGCGATTTGGTCAGCCCGGCGCGGCGCGCCAGTTCGGCCACGCCCAGGCCGGGCGCTTCGGCGACCAGATCCAGCAGCTGCAGCGCGCGCTCGACCGCATCGATGCGGTAGCCGGGGGGCGTCGTGTCAGAGGCTGCGGGTGACATGGTCGATCAGCGCGCGCGAAAAATCGTCCAGGCGGCGCTGGAGTGCCTCAAAGCCCGCGTGCGTGGCGTGGCGGCTTTCGTCCAGGTACAGCGCGCGGTTCAGCTCGATCTGCACGCTGTTCACCCCCTGCGCGGGCGCGCCGTGGGCCAGCACCAGATCGCCGCCCTGGTAGGGGTCGTTGACCTGGACCGAGAAGCCGCGCTCGCGCAGCGCATCGGCCACCCAGGCGGTGAAGGCCGGGTCGGCCGTGCGGCCCAGACCGTCGCTGACCACGATATCCGGGCGCTGCGCGCCGCGGTCCACGTTCATGGCGTTGCCCTGCGCCTTCATTGAGTGGCAGTCGATGTGCCAGACGCGGCCGCCCGCCTGCTGGCGCTCGTGCAGCAGCCGCGCCAGCGCCTGGCGGTAGGGGCGGTAGTAGCGATCCAGCCGCGACTGCACCTCGGTCACGTCCAGCAGGCGCTGGTACATGGGGCGGCCGGGCAGGATGTCGCGCCGGATCAGGCCCATGCCGCGCAGCGTGTAGGCGCGCGGCTGCAGCGGCTCGGGCCAGGGCTGGGCCAGAAGCTGGGCGTCGATGTCGTCAGCCGCCCGGTTGGGATCGATGTAAGCGCGCGGAAAACAGGCCGCCAGCAGCGTGGCACCGCGCCCGACGGCGGGCAGCCACAGCTCGTCGACGAAGGCGTCGCAGGAGCTGGCCAGTTCGGCCTCGGTGGCGACGGTGCCGAAATCGTCCGGCAGGGCGAAGCCGCTGTGCGGCGAATCAAACACCAGCGGCAGGGCATCGCCCAGCGGGGCATGGATGACGAAGGGCTCGGCGGGGGCGGGCTGGGCCCGCAGGATTTTCGAAGACATACACAGACCACTCAATGACACGGTCCGAGTATGTCAGCGCGGGGCTTGTGCTCCCATCCTGCGCAACCCGCAGGATTTCGTTTCGACAGGTGAAACGGTGGACTGATTTCTGCTGCGATTCACGTGCGCCGCAGCACCAGCACCCGCGCGGGCGGCACGTTGCGCAGCACCAGGTGGCTGCTGACCAGGTGAAAGCCGGGCTGGCGGCGGAAAAAGCCCGGGTTGGGGCTGTAGGTGTACTGCACCCAGAGCTGGCCGGGGCGCAGCAGGCGCGCGTACTGCTGCGAGATATCCTCGCGAACGGACGGCGGCAGGCTGTAAAAAGGCACGCTGGAGATGATCACGTCGGCCGCCGGTTCCAGGCTGTCGGCGGGCAGGGTTTCCACCCCGGCGCCGATGACGTGCGCGCCGCGCAGTGCCGGATCGCGGCGAAGGATGCCGCAGAACACGGGGTTGATCTCGACCAGCGTGGCCTGCGCCGGATCGCTCAGGTGCGGCAGGTAGTGGCGGGTGATGACGCCGTTGCCCGGACCGACTTCCAGCACGCGGCTGTCTGGCGTGAGCTGCGCCGAGGCCACGATGTGGCGGCACAGGTAGCGCGAGCTGGGCGCCACCGATCCGGTGGTCTGGAAATGGCGCAGCGCCGTGTGCAGAAAAGCCAGGGGACTCATGGTGGCCGTCTCAGGAAGCCAGCGGGGCAGTGCTGCGGGCCGCATCCAGCGTGGCCAGCGTCGCGCTGATCTGCGCGTGGGCGTCGCGCGCCAGCTGGTTGCGGTCGGGGGCGGAGGTGTCGGGGCTGGCCGGGGTCGTGTCCAGCGCAGGCAGGAAGCGCAGCTGGCAGGTGACGTGCGGTGCGCACAGCACCCGCCAGACCGACTGGGCGAAGCTGACATCGCCACCGAAATAGGTGTCAGGACAGTAGCCGCCACTGGCGTTGGCGTAGCGCAGCGCCAGCGGCTGGATGGGCGCGCCCGACTGCAGCGCCGACTGGAAGAGGTTGCCGTAAAAGCGCAGCACGGTGTTGCCTTCGCCCGTGGTGCCTTCGGGGAAGAAGCCCATCACTTCGCCCTGCTGCAGGCGCTGCGTCAGATCGCTGACCATGCGCCGCGCGTCGCTGCGCTTCTCGCGGCTGATGAAGAGCGTGCCGCTCAGGGCGCACAGCGTGCCGACCAGCGGCCAGGAGCGGATCTCCGATTTGGCGACAAAGCGCGCAGGTGTGCGGGCGTTGATGGCCATGATGTCCAGCCAGGAGAGGTGGTTGGCCACCACCAGCACCGGGCCGGGCGCAGGCTCGCCCGCCACGTCCAGCTGTACGCCCAGGGCGCGCAGCACGTCGCGCGACCAGTTCATCAGCACCGCGTCGCGCTGGGCGGGCGTCAGTTCGGGAAAGCGCGTCAGCGCCAGCCGCCCCTGCGCGAAGACCGTGAGCAGGCGCACCCCGCGCCAGACGGCGCGCAGGGCGCGGGCCGGGGTCACAGGCTGGCGCGCGGGCGGCCAGGGCGCGGGCGCCAGATCATTCGTGTCGTTCATGCTTCAGTTCAGTGTGCTGGCGGTGTAGGCCGCATGACCGGCGACCCAGGTGGCGCGCACCTGGCCGGGCAGTTCCCAGCCTTCGAAAGGGGTGGACCGGCTCTGGCTGACCAGCCGCTCGGGCGTGACGGTCTGGCGCACGGCCGGATCGACCAGGCACAGGTCGGCCACACCGCCCTGCACCAGGCGCCCCAGGCTGGCGGCCAGCGTGCTTTGGCCCAGGCAGGCGGCAGCGCGGTGCGTCACTGGGGCCAGCGCCTGCGCGGGCGTCAGGCCCGCCAGTTCACCCCAGCGCAGCGCCAGCGGCAGCAGCAGCTCAAGGCCCGTGGCGCCCGGGCTGGCGCCGTCGAAAGCCTGCTGCTTGTCTTCGGCCTGCGTCGGCGTGTGCTGGCTGACCAGCGCGTCCAGCGTGCCGTCCAGCAGGCCCTGCTGCAGGGCGTCGCGGTCGCGCTGCTGGCGCAGCGGCGGGTGGATGCGCTTGCGCGTGTCGAAATAGCCGATGTCGATTTCGGTCAGATGCAGGTGGTTGACGCTGGTGTCGGCGGTCACGGGCAAGCCGCGCGACTTGGCCTGGCGCACCAGCGCCACGCCCGCTGCGCTGGAGATCTGGCACAGGTGCACGCGCGCCCCGGTGGCCTGCATCAGCTCGAAAATCGTGTGCAGCGCGATGGTTTCTGCCGCTTCAGGGAAGCCCGGCAGCCCCATGCGCGTGGCCAGCGCGCCACTGGCGGCCACGCCCCGGCCCAGCCACGGGTCCTGCGGACGCAGCCACAGCGTGTAGCCAAAGGTGGCGGCGTACTGGAAGCTGCGCATCAGCACCTGCGTGTCGGTGATGGGCACCTGAGCCTGCGAGAAACCGACGCAGCCGGCCTCGGTCAGCGCGGCCATTTCGGTCAGTTTCTGCCCGGCCAGGCCCTGCGTCAGCGCGCCCAGCGGGAAGAGGCGGCATTTGCTGAGCTTGCGCGCGCGCAGCTTGAGCATCTCGACCAGCGCCGTCTCGTCCAGCACCGGGTCGGTGTCGGGTGGGCAGACCAGGCTGGTCACGCCGCCGACGGCGGCTGCGCCGAGTTCGCTCTCCAGCAGGCTGGACTGGCCGTGGCCCGGAGCGCCCAGACGCGCGCACAGGTCGACCAGGCCCGGCAGCACCCACAGCCCGGTGGCATCGACGCGGTTCTGCACCTCGAAACCGGCGGGGACTTCGCCCAGCGCCACGATGCGGCCGTGGCTGATGGCCAGGTCGCCGATGCGGTCCAGGCCGCTGGCCGGATCGATCAGGCGGCCGTTGTGGATCAGCGTGTTCATGCCATATTCCCTGCGATGGTGCCCATCACCGCCATGCGCACGGCGATGCCGAAAGTGACCTGCGGCAGGATCACGCTGCGCTCGCCATCGGCGACGCTGGACGCGATCTCCACGCCCCGGTTGATGGGGCCCGGGTGCATGACGATGGCGTCGTCTTTGGCCCACTGCAGGCGCTCGGGCGTGATGCCGTAGGTGCGGAAGTATTCGCCGCTGCTGGGCAGCAGGGCGCCGCTCATGCGCTCGCTCTGCAGGCGCAGGGTGATGATGACATCGACGTCTTTCAGGCCTTCGCGCAGGTCGTGGCAGACGCGCACACCCAGCGGGCGCAGGCTGTCGGGCACCAGCGTCTTGGGGCCGACAACGCGGATGTCGGGCACACCCAGGGTGCTGAGCGCGTGGATGTCCGAGCGCGCCACGCGCGAATGCGCCACGTCGCCGACGATGGCGACGCTGAGGTTGTGGAATTCTTTCTTGTAGTGCCGGATGGTCAGCATGTCCAGCAGGCCCTGGGTGGGGTGCGCGTGCTGGCCGTCGCCTGCGTTGATCACGTGAACGTGCGGCGCACAGTGCTGCGCGATCAGGAAGGGCGCGCCGCTCTGGCTGTGCCGCACCACGAACATGTCGGCCTGCATGGCCGACAGGTTGGCGATGGTGTCCAGCAGGGATTCGCCCTTGGCGGTGCTGGATCGGGCGATGTCCAGGTTGATCACGTCGGCCGAGAGGCGCTTGGCGGCGATCTCGAACGTGGTGCGCGTGCGCGTGCTGTTCTCGAAGAAGAGGTTGAACACGCTCTTGCCGCGCAGCAGCGGCACTTTCTTGATTTCGCGCTGGTGGATGGACAGGAAGGCTTCGGCGGTGTCCAGCAGCTGGGTCATGATGGCCTTGGGCAGGCCTTCGGTGCTCAGCAGGTGGATCAGCTCGCCGTGGCGGTTGAGCTGGGGGTGTGGGGCGGGCATGTCGTCAGAATCCAGATCAGTTCGGGTCAGGCGCTGCGCACCAGCTCCCAGCGGTAATCCTGGGGCGCGGCGCGGCGCTCGCCCAGAGGCTCCAAGGAGAGGCGGCAGTCGGTCGGCACCGCCAGGCGCTGTCCGGCGCAGGTGGCGGCGATGGGCAGCTCGCGCCCGTTGCTGCGGTCCAGCAGCACGGCCAGCGCGATGCTGGCGGGGCGGCCGAAATCGTGCAGCTCGTTCATGACGGCGCGCACGGTGCGGCCGGTCTGCAGCACGTCGTCGACCAGCAGGATGTGCGCGCCATCGACCTCAAAAGGCAGGCGCGTGGCGTCGGTGCTGGCGCTCAGTCCGCGCTGCGCGAAATCGTCGCGGTGCAGGGTGCTGGAAATGCAGCCCGGCTCGCCCGCCAGGCCCAGATCGGCATGCAGGCGCGCCGCCAGCCACACACCGCCCGCCCACACGCCGGTCACGTGCACGGCCTGGCCCGCGCGCTGGGCCAGCCAGTCGCGGCACTGGGCCAGTAGCTGCTGGTAGGCCTGGTCGGGCGCGGGCAGGTCGCGGCCCGGATCGAAAGAGGTCGGCGGGGTCATAGTCGGTCCAGATATTGCTGCAGGATGACGGCGGCGGCGCGCGCGTCGATGCTATGGCTGGCGCGCGAGCCGCTGCCGGCCTCGGCACCTGCGGCCTCGCAGGTGCTGTAGCGCTCGTCTTCCAGGTGGATGTCCAGGCGGCAGCGGCCGCGCAGCTGGCGCGCAAACCGCCGGGCGCGGGCGGTGTTGATGTGCTCGGCGCCGTCCGGGTGAAAAGGCAGGCCGACGACCAGCGCGGTCGGCTGCCATTCGGCGATCAGGGCGTCCAGCGCCTGCCAGTGCTCCTGGCCGCGCACGCTCAGGGTTTTGAGCGCCTGGGCGCGCCGCATCAGGGTGTTGCCCACGGCCACGCCGATGTGGCGCGTGCCGTAATCCAGCGCCAGCAGCGTCTGGTCCGGGCCGCTGCGCGGCGCCGGGTCGGGAAGATTCTGCACTGGCGTCATCCGGCGCGTCAGGCGTGGCCGCTGACGCTGCTGAGCTGCGCCGGATCAAAGCCCAGCAGCGTGAACGCTTTTTCGTAGCGCTGCTCGATGGGCGTATCAAAAATGATTTCTGGTTTGGCCTGCACCGTCAGCCAGCCGTTGCGGCCGATTTCGGCCTCGAGCTGTCCGGCGTCCCAGCCGCTGTAGCCCAGCGTGACCAGCACGCGGTGCGGTCCTGCGCCACTGGACAGTGCTTCCAGCACGTCGCGGCTGGTCGTCACTTCCAGGCCGCCGGGGATGGACAGCGTCGAGCCGTAGCCCGTGGGTTCGTCGCCGATGCGTTCGTGCAGCACAAAGCCGCGCTCGCTCTGGACCGGGCCGCCGTAATAGACGGGCAGGGTGGAGATTTCGTCCCGGGTCAGCGACAGGTCGATGCGCTCGAACAGGCTTTTCAGCGTGATGTCGATGGGTTTGTTGATGACCAGACCCAGCGCGCCCTTGTCGTTGTGCTCGCACAGGTACACCACCGCGCCCGAGAACAGGGTGTCTTTCAGCCCCGGCATGGCGATCAGGAAGTGGTTGGTGAGGTTGATGGGCTCGGACGTCATGCCCGCATTCTAGTCGGTGTCGCTGGGACGGAGGGTCCAGTGTCGGGTCCACCCCCAGACCGCAAACGTCCACAGCGCCAGCCCCAGCAATACGCCCGCCCCCAGTGCCCGGCGCTGGCCCGGGGTGGGCGCCGTGGCCAGCGTGCCGCGCACGGGCTGGGCGGCGGGCGCACTTGCGCTGTGCACAGGCGTGGGTGTAGGGGCTGTCGTGACTGGCCCGGCGGCGGCCACCAGAGCGGCGAGCGCCACCAGCAGCAGAGCCGTGGCCAGGCGCTTCATGGCCGCCCTCCCGGCGCGCGGCCGCGCGCGCTCCACAGCGGCATCAGCGCGAAAAAGCCGTAGTAGTACAGCGTGCCGGCCTGCGCCAGGCGCAGTGTCGTGTCTGACGGAGGCCATTGCCCGCACAGGCCCAGCAGCAGCACATCCAGCACCAGCAGGGCGTAAAGCGCGCTGTGCCAGCGCGGACGGTGGCGCAGCGAGCGCTGCGGGCTGCGGTCCAGCCAGGGCAGGGCGGCCAGCAGTGCCACCGCGCCCACCAGCACCGCCAGGCCCCAGAAGCGCGCGTCCAGAACCAGCAGCAGGACGATGCTCACGGCGGTCACCGGCAGCACGCGGGCGCGGCCCATGTCGCTCAGCCCGCCGCGCCACAGCGCCCAGACGGCACCCAGGGCCACCGCCACGCTGAACACGATCAGCAGTGTGGGCGTGGTAGCGCGCAGCAGGGCAAACAGCGGCGAAAAATACCAGGCGGGCGCGATGTGGTCGGGCGTCAGCATGGGATTGGCGGGGAGATCGTTCTGCGGGTCGTGCAGCAGCGCACCCAGCGCTCCGCCCAGGTCCGGCCCGAAGAACACCAGCGCGGCGCCCAGCAGCAGGGCGATGGCCAGCGCGCGCAGGCCGTGCGCCGTGTGGTGGGGGTGAAAGGGCACGGTGGGCAGGGGCTGCTGCGCCGGGTCTATCCCGTCCGGGTTGCTGGGCCCGGCCACGCGCAGGCAGACGATGTGCAGCACCACCATCCCCCCGATCAGCAGCGGCAGCACAATGACGTGCAGGGCGTAAAAGCGCGTCAGCGTCACGCCCGAGGCGGTGTGGTCGCCGCGCACCCACAGCAGCAGATCGGGCCCGACGCCAGGCAGGCCGCCCAGCAGCCCGGTCACCACCTGCGCGGCCCAGTAAGACACCTGGCCCCAGGGCAGCGTCTGCCCGGTGAAGGCCTGTGCGGCCATCAGCGCCATCAGCGCCAGGCCCGTCAGCCAGACCAGCTCACGCGGGCGCCGGTAGGATCCATACATCAGCCCGCGCCACAAATGCAGCGCCAGGACCACGAAGATCGCCGAAGCGCCCACGCGGTGCGCCTGCAGCAGCAGCCAGCCCCAGGGCACTTCGCGCGCCATGCGCTGCACCGAGGCATGCGCCTCGTCGCCCGACGGCACATAGTGCATGGCCAGGAAAACCCCGCTGACGCCAAGAATCGCCAGCGCCGCCAGCGCCAGCAGGCCAAAGACGTACCAGACGTTGAGCGTGGCGGGCACGCGGTAGCCGCTGATGTGCTTCGCCCAGAAGGCGCGCAGCGGCAGGCGGGATTCCAGCCAGTCCATGCTCAGGCGGCCTGGGCCGGGGTGTCTTCGCCCAGGATCAGCTCGGTGGCCGAGGCAAAGCGGTGCGCTGGCACGGCCAGATTGTCCGGCGCAGGCTGGTCGCGGAAGACTCGCCCGGCCAGGTCAAAGGTCGATCCGTGGCAGGGGCACAGAAAGCCGCCCGGCCAGTCAGGCGGCAGGCCAGTGCCCGCGCCGGGCGTCAGGCGGTCCAGCGGCGTGCAGCCCAGATGGGTGCACACGCCGACCACGACCAGCCACTGCGGCAGCAGCGAGCGCGTGGCGTTGCGCGCGCCCGTTGGCGTGATGCTGCCCGGCCGCTGCGACTGCGGATCGGCCAGACGCGCCAGCAGCGCCGGGTTGGACAGCGCCGCCACCTGCTGCGGCGTGCGGTGCACCACCCACAGCGGCTGGCCCAGCCAGGTCAGCGACAGCTTCTGCCCGGGCGCCAGGGCGGCCAGATCCACACGCAGTGGCGGCGGATGGCGCAGGTGCTCGGGCGGCAGCAGGCTGCCCGCCAGCGGAATCGTGGCCGCGACGCCGCCCACGGCGCCCAGGCCGCAGCTCAGCGCCATCCAGCGGCGGCGGGCGGGATCGGTGGGCGGGGGCGGTGTGGCAGGTTTCATGCAGGACTGATTCTAGCCGCCTGCTTCTTGTGATGATTTGTTCACGCCTGCGCACCGCCGGGGCGACAGCCCGGCCACGGTTTTAACGCCGCCGCGGCACGGCTGCCGCTGTGAGTCGGATGGGGTGCAATACGCTGTCATACTTGCGCCACTCTTTTACCCCAACCCCTATACCCCCAAGGAGTTTTTCATGAGCATGGCATCCGAATTCAAGGACTTTATTGCCAAGGGCAATGTGATGGATCTGGCCGTTGGCGTGATCATCGGTGCGGCCTTTGGCAAGATCGTCGATTCGCTGGTCAAGGATGTGATCATGCCCATCGTCAACTTCATCACGGGCGGCCAGGTGGATTTTTCCAACCTGTACGTTGTGCTGCGCGGTGGTGACAAGGTCACCGAAGGCATGAAGCTGGCCGACGCCCAGGCCGTGGCCAACGTGCTGGCCTATGGCAACTTTGTCACCGTGGTCATCAACTTCCTGATCCTGGCTTTCGTGATTTTCATGATGGTCAAACAGGTCAACCGCCTGAAGAAGGAAGCGCCGGCCGCCCCGGCTGCTCCCGCACCGACGCCGGAAGACATCGTGCTGCTGCGCGAGATCCGCGATTCGCTGAGCAAGCGCTAAGCGCTGCCAGCCGGGGCCTTGCGCCCCGGTGCTGCTTCGGCAGTTCCGCCCACCCGGCCTGCGTCTGACGACGCTGCGCCGGGTTTTTTTATGGCCGGGGTTTATGGCTGGATTTGCGGGCGCCTGATGCGTTCGCGCGGCGCCGGGCGCGCACCAGCGCCGGAACGCCCCACAGCACCAGCGCGCCGGTGACAAAGCCCATCGAGGCGCCCAGCACGCGGCTGCCGTAATGCGCCTGGCCCAGCCAGGCAGCGCCCATGCCGGACAGACCGGCCAGCAGCAGGTGAACGCCATCGCGCAGCAGGTGCAGGGGCAGCCGCTGGGGCAAGGCCCGGCGTGGCGGAAGCTGGCGCGGCGGCACCGCGATGGCGGTGGGTTGGGCTGCTGCGGCATCCGCGACCCGTACGGCAGGGGCGTCAGCGGTCAGGTCGTCCTCGCCCGGCGCCAGGGCGTGGCGCTCGCGGCTGTCGTCGATTTCGGTGTCGGCCCAGGCGGGATCACCGGCCATTTCGGGCGGCACGGACAGGGCGGTTGAAGCGGGCGGGTTCATGCGCGCGCATCATGCCACAGGCCCCCGCTGCCGGGCCGCGCCTATGATGGCGGACATGTCCTGCATCGTGTCCCGCACCCGCCGCCATGAGCCACCCCGCTGATCCCTCGTCCCGCCCGTTTTCTCGCCAGCCCGCTGTGCCCGCGCTGCGCGGCTGGGACGCCACCTGCGCTGCCGCGCGTCACCTGCTCGATCAGGCCCTGGCGACGGGACGGCGCCAGATGCTGGGCGTGGCCGCCTGCCCGGGCGCGGGCAAATCGACCCTGGCCGCCCGGCTGCTGGATGAGCTGGGCGACGCCGTCGCCATCGTGCCCATGGACGGCTTTCATCTGGCCAATTCCGAGCTGGCCCGCCTGGGCCTGGCGCAGCGCAAGGGCTCGCCGCCCAGTTTTGATGCGCCGGGTTTCGTCGCGCTGCTGGAGCGCCTGCGCCGCGACGGCGGGCCGGTGTACGCGCCGGAGTTCCGCCGCGAACTGGAAGAATCCATCGCCGGCGCCCTGCTGGTGGCGCCGCAGCACCGGCTGCTGATCGTCGAAGGCAACTACCTGCTGCTGGAAGAGGGCGGCTGGGCGGGCGTGCGCCCCCTGCTGGACGCCTGCTGGTATCTGGCCGTAGACGACGGGCTGCGCCGCGAGCGCCTGCTGTCGCGCCACATGCACCACGGCCGCACGCGCCAGCAGGCGCTGGACTGGATGGCGGGCAACGACGAGCTCAACGCCGCGCTGATCGCTGCGCAGGCGCACCGCGCTGACGCCTGGGTGCATCTGGACACCGATCAGGACGCTGCTTGAGCGCCGCCGTGTCGCGTCTGGCCTTACAATGCGCGCTTGTCTGACCGGCGCCCTGCCGGTCCTGCGCGGCTGTAGCTCAGTGGATAGAGTATTGGCCTCCGAAGCCAAGGGTCGTGGGTTCGATCCCCGCCAGCCGCGCCACATTTATCGTTAAGAGTCAAAGACTTGAAAGCCTGCAGTGATGCGGGCTTTTTATTTTGGTGGGTCTGTGACGGATTTTGTGACGGGATTGTGACGGGTTCTGTGACAGACCGCTGTGGCCCAAGCCGGGAAATGATCTTTGGTCTGTGTGACGGCCAGGGGCAGCCCAAGCTACGGCAGACGCTCTCCGCTTGTCTTACAGGGCCTGCCCCTGCCCTGTTGGCAGCTCGTCGGCAATATACTCGGCCCAATGTTCCCTCTGTGCTGGAAATTGGAAGGAGGCCTTAAATGGCGCGGTCAGGAAAAATTCTAAGTTACGACGAGATGCTGGAAAAATTCCCCGATTGGATCCTTTGGGAGACTGATTCATATTATCAAGAGTCGACTCCAGAGGCAACAGAGGCAAATCGAGTATTTCGGATAAAGGAGATAGGTAACGTTGTTAAGTTTATTCAGGATCATGGCCTGACTCGTCATGTTTTGTGCGCTACAGCGCCGGATATCCCTGATAACTTTTTCGTCTATCTGCGTGATATAACCCCGGAGGGATTGGGCTTCTATCGTACTGGTTATAAAAAATGGCTTGACCATATAAACCGTAATACGAATGCAGATCCATCGGACGTCAGAATCATGGAGAAGGCTTTGGCAGAGATGCGGGCCAAGGTAGCCATGGCAAAAAACCCGACCCCTTCGCCTGTAAAAAGATCGAAATCATCGGCGTCTGAATCCGTAGAGGCGGACGAATTCATTCCCCTTGTGAAGTACGATGATGCAAGCTGGCACAGTGAAGGCGATTTTCCTTCTGACATTCCACCTGATGCGGCTGGAACACATATAGGAATGTTTTTTTCTTGGCTGGTGTTGAATAATATGGCCAGCAATGATTACAAGGGTGCATTCGGCACAAATATTGATGAATTGAGGCAAAGAAATTTCACTCCAGGCGCTTATTTCTTGCGCTTTTGTGATGGAAAGTTTGTCAGCGATGACATCAGTGCTGTTGGTAATAAATTTTCGGCATTTTATTACGATATGAAGCAGGGGGATTATATCGCTGACTACGAGTCCAGCGTTGCTGCAGGCTTATCCAGCACTTATTTGGTGCCAGACACATGGGAGACGTATGACAAGCTCGCTCCGATAATTCAAGAGCGCTTTCTGCAGTGGAGCCAAAGTCAAGATGCCGGTGATCGCGAGGCTCACCCTCAGAAACCCGAGTGCTGAAGTCACAGCGGAGGCGGTAGGTGCAGACAATGCGATTGATGTGGGCAAGGCTTTAAGGAGGGGAAGAGTGGAAAGTTGGGTTGTGACTGTTCGTCCAGATGACGCCGCAGCGATTGAAGTCCTAGACGCACTTGGGAAGCCGAAATCAATAGACACGTCGAAGATCATCCTTCCTGATCGCAACTTGTCGGGTGCGCGGAAATGATTCGCGCATCACTGGGGAGTGATGAGTATTGGGTTGGCAGAGTGAAGAAATTCCGAGATGCTGTGCAAGAGCACGGTGATCTATGTCAAACGCCATCTGAAAATCCAAAATACGAGCCGCAGTTTCAATTTAACCTGAGTGTATATCATGTTCGATTGATACTTCTCCTCTACTCATCTGGATCTCCCATCCACGAGCTGGCCCAGCCCTTCCCGGGCCTGCTCGACGCTTGGGAGCTATCCAACCGCCAGAGTGACGAGGTCTGTAAAGCACACCACTTGCCAACCTGCCGGGATTGGGATTTCTCACTGACCTGCCTGAACCACTACAACTGGTGTTTCTGGCTCATCGGCTTGGCCTTGGCACTGGACATTCCCGAAGAGCAGTGGCAGCGCCTGTTGGCCTTGGTGGGTGGCGAAGGCGAGGACGAATTGCTGGATCGTGTGATCGCCAGCCGACAGCCGGGTCGACGCATTGGCAGTGCATTGCTGCACGCCAAGCCCTATGGCCGTTTGCTTGAGGCGGTGAATGCACCGCAGCCCCACCAAGCGGCGGCGCTGCGCGAGTTTGTCGATCACTGGTATGCCGAACTCAAGCGGCCTGCGCCCAAGAACCGCAAAGCGCCTGCGGTAGAGCCGTTTTGGTACATCTACGGCGATCCCGAAAAACACCCGCTGGAGATGGGCAGCTATTTTGGCCGTTGGTGCATTGAGGCGGTGGCGGCTGTCAAAGCCTTTGGGCTGGACGACAGCCAGTGCCTAGGACACGAGTACTACCCGGGTGATCTGTTGCGGCCGGATGGGCCGAGTATTCACCCGGTGCGTGAGGAGCCCAAAGATGGTTGGCTGGCACGTCTCTTCGGAAAGAAGAAGATATGAATCACACCTACGACCTGATTTTCAGCTGATCAATAAAATGCTTGAGTCTTTGATTTCTGGAGTGCCGGCGAAAGGCTCGGTGATAGATATTTTAAATAAAAACACAGGGTCACCCTTGGGCTTAAAGCGAAAATTTAAATGAAAAATATCTACATCCTGCTGACTGGTGCGGTTTTTTTGATTTCGTGCACTCTTCGTGGCTTTAGTCCGCCACCTGATGATGATGAGGCCTTTACAAGTAAAAAGCGTCCAAGCATTTTTGATGTTCGCCAAGCATTGGTGGCATGCGGCGATAACAAGCCCAAAGCACCGAATGAAAGACAAGAGAATGCGAATGCCAGAGTAATTGAGTGCATGTTCGCAAAAGGGTTTTATTTTAAATCGGGCTGGGGTGGAAATTGCTCCTATCCAGACTATCGCGCGAAGTTGCCAGCATGCCAAAATGCACCGCAGCGTCCCCGTGAAGGCTATTATGGGCAATAACTAAATCGTATATTCCAGAAGACAGTGTGTCAGCCCGGCGAAATTGACGGCAGCGGCGCGCTGATCTCTGGTGACAGCCTGAAGCTGGACGCCGGGCGCAACCTGGCCGTGGCCTCCACCACCGTGGGCGGCAGCAGCCAGGATGGCCCCAGCAGCCACAGCTACACCGATCTGGACCGGGTGGCGGGCCTGTATGTGACCGGAAGCGGTGCCACGGTGCTGCAGGCGACAGCGGGCCAGGGCATCCAGCTCACGGCCGCGCAGGTGGCCCATGCAGGTGGCCCATGCAGGCGGTGCAGGCAGCACCACGCTGCTGCAGGCCGGGGGTGATCTGACGCTGGATGCCGTCAGGACCGGCCGGTCGCAGAGCATCGTCTGGGACGCGGACAACCACCTCAAGGCCAGCCAGAGCCAGGACGTGGGCACCACAGTCCAGGCCGCAGGCGACATCGCCCTGAAGGCGGGCGGCGACATCAGTGGCCGTGCGGCCACGGTGTCCAGCAGCGCCGGGGCGGTGACGGCCGACGGCCGGGATGTGAAGCTGGCCGCCGGGGAAAGCAGCAGCAGCTTCGACCAGGCGCAGCGCCACACCAGCTCCGGCTTCCTGAGCAGCACAACCATTGCCAGCCGCACGACGAGCGACCAGACGAAGGCTGTGGCCAGCGAACTCTCGGGCCGCACTGTGACCATCAACGCCAGCCGTGACGTGGCCGTGAAGGGCAGCAACGTCCTGAGCGATGCGGGTACGGCCATCACGGCCGGGCGCAACGTGGACATCACCCTCGGCACACGCAGCCAAAGCAGCGCCCAGAAGCAGGCCGGAACCCCCCGGAGTCAGCGCCCGCTTTGCAGCGACAAGGCACCAGCCAGAACTGTCGCCCCCGGACACAGAGCATCCGGTGCCAATCCTGGTGCGTCAATGGCGACTGCGTTGTCAAATATGAAAACGGCTGCCGGATGCGTGTTCAGGAGAATCCGGTGATGGCCCCTTTCTCTGGGCAGTTCTCTTTTCCGGCGCCGTCGTGCTGAGCAGGCCGGCTTTGCGCAGCCCTTGCGGACGTTGCCAGAAAGACACGGTCGGATGAATTTTCGTGCCGGGCCAGAACAGACTGCTGGCTGGGGGAGAACAGGCTCTCGGTGTTGCTTGAACGTTTTAGCTGCTCCTGTTGAACGGGTTTCCGGGGGAGAGTGGACGGAGCAGGTGCAAATTCACGTTTTTCGAGGCCTGTCAACAACCTGACTGCAGTGCCTGGTCATTTCGTTTTTTTGTGATCCGGCATCCTATCCTGACAAATATGATCAGGATAAAAAAACCGTATCGCGCAGCGTCTCGCTGCCTGCTTTCCGCCCTGCTTGTGTATGGCTTTTCCATGCATTCTGGCCTGGCGCTGGCCCAGAGCCCTGACCCGGATGCCCAGCTCAGGCTGCAGCAGCAGCGCAGCGAAGAGGCGCGCAGACAGCTTCAGGGCGATGCGCCGGTTTTTATCCAGCCCGGTGCGGCCACTGCGCCATCCGCGCCATGGCCGGACGAGCAGCCCTGCTTTGCCATCCGCAGCGTGACGCTGCAAAGCCCGGACGGTCAGCCGGTACCGCCTGAACTGGCGCGCATCGCGCTGGCGGCGGCCGGCCCGGGAGGGCCTGCCGATCCGGCCGGGCGGTGCCTCGGGACGGCCGGCGTCAACCGCGTGCTGTCGGCGGTGCAGGATGCGCTGGTGTCTGGGGGGTACGTCACCAGCCGCGCTGTCGCTGCGCCGCAGGATCTGCGCAGCGGTGTGCTGCAGGTCACGCTGGTCCCTGGGCGGGTCAGCCAGGTCCGGCTGCAGGGGGCGCCGCAGCGGCCAGCCGCCCTGTGGAACAGCCTGCCGACCGGCCCAGGGCAGCTTCTGAACCTGCGTGACATCGAGCAGGGTCTGGAAAACCTCAAGCGTGTGCCCACGGCCGACGTGGATATCCAGATTGCCCCGGCGGCTGGTGACCCAGCGCCCGGCGCGAGCGATCTGCTGCTGCAGTACAGCAGCCGTCCACCAGTGCGTGTGGCGCTGGGGCTGGACAACGGCGGCAGCCTGGCGACCGGGCGCTGGCAGTCCACGGCGACGTTTTCCATGGATAACCCGCTGACGCTCAGCGACCTGTTTTACGTGTCGGTCACCCGCAATGCGGGCCTGCTGGACGGGGCCGATGCCCCGCCCCGGGCGGCGGACGGGCGGCGCGGCTACGGCACGGCGGGCTACAGCCTGCACTACTCGGTGCCCTGGGGCTACAGCCTGCTGTCCTTCACCGGCGGACGCAGCAGCTACCAGCAGACTGTGGCCGGGGCCAGCCAGGACTACAGCTACAGCGGCAGCAGCCTGACGGGCGACCTGTCGCTGTCGCGCACCCTCCTGCGCGACCGCAACAGCCGCACGGTGCTGACCGTGGGCGGCTTCCTGCGCAGCAGCCGCAGCTACATCGACGACACCGAGATCGGCGTGCAGCAGCGCAGCACGGCGGGCTGGTGGCTGGGGCTGGACCAGACGCTGGACAGCCAGGGCGTGCGCTGGGCCTGGGGGCTGGACTATCGCCGTGGCACGGGCGCCTTGGGTTCCCGGCCCGCGCCGGAAGAGGATTTTGGCGAGGGAACATCCCGCTTTGGCGTGGTCCGTGCGCGTCTGTCGGTACAGGCGCCGCTGCAGTTTGTCATGCCCTGGGGGCTGCAGGCGGGGAGCATCAGCACCGCCTGGAATGGCCAGCGCGCCCTGACGCCGCTCACGCCGCAGGACCGCTTCTCCATCGGGGGGCGCTACAGCGTGCGTGGCTTTGATGGCGAGACCAGCCTGACCGCCCGCAGCGGCTGGGTCAGCCGCACCGAGCTGGCGCTGAACCTGGGCCAGTCCCCCAGCCAGCTTTATCTGGCGCTGGACAGCGGGCGCACCGTGGGGCCGGAGACCCGCCTGCAGCTGGGCGACCGGCTGGTGGGTCTGGCCCTGGGCGTGCGCGGCAGCTGGACCGTGGCGCGACCCATGCCCTGGGTGCTCACCTGGGATCTCTTCGCCGGGCGCCCCGTGTCGCGTCCGCAAGGATTCCGCACCGCATCGGCCACCCTGGGGGTGAGCCTGAACCTGAATTTCTGACGAAAGCCTCCGCATGAACCGCCATCTTCACCGCCTTGTTTTCAGCCGCCGTCATGGCCAGCTTGTGGCTGTGGCCGAATCCGCCACCGCCCAGGGCAAATCGGCCGGACAGACGTCTGGACGGACCTCCGCCGGGTCCGCCGTTGCCCGCCTGGCGCTGGCCAGCGTGCTGGCTTTGGCCCCCCTGGCCCAGGCTCTGGCCCAGGTGGTTGCGGACCCCTCTGCGCCCAAAACGCAGCAGGCCACAGTGCTGGCTGCGCCCAATGGCGTGCCCCTGGTCAACATCCAGACGCCCAGCAGTGCCGGTGTCTCGCGCAACACCTACCAGCAGTTCGATGTGCAGGGCAATGGCGTCATCCTGAACAACAGCCGGGGGAATGTGCAGACGCAGCAGGGGGGCTGGGTCCAGGGCAACCCCTGGCTGGCGCGGGGCGAGGCAAAAATCATCCTCAACGAGGTCAACAGCAGCAATCCCAGCCAGATCAGGGGCTATATCGAGGTCGGTGGCCAGCGCGCCGAGGTCATCGTGGCCAACCCGGCAGGCATCCAGGTGGATGGCGGGGGCTTCATCAACGCCAGCCGGGCCACGCTGGTGACCGGGCAGGTCCAGACGGGCGAGAGTGGCCTGCAGGGCTATACCGTCAGCGGCGGCACCATCACCATCGATGGCAGGGGGCTGGATGCCAGCCTGACGGATTACACCGGCCTGCTGGCACAGGCGGTGAAAGCCAATGCGGGGGTTTGGGCCAAGCAGCTCCAGGTGGTGACGGGGCACAACCAGATCAGCGCGGACACGTCTTTGGTCCAGGCCACGCCCGCCGCCAGTGCCAGCTCTGCTGACGGCCCGGCCTTTGCGCTGGATGTCTCCAGCCTGGGCGGCATGTATGCCGGCAAAATCACCCTGCTGGGCACGCAGGCGGGCCTGGGCATGCGCAACGCGGGCCAGATCGGCGCCAGCGCGGGCGAGCTGGTGGTGCGGGCGGACGGCCGTCTGGAGAACACCGGCACGTTGCAGGGCCAGGGCGGGGTGGACATCGCCACGGGCAGTCTGGCCAACGGCGGCCAGATCCTCAGCCCGCAGCAGGTGAAGGTGCAGACGGCGGCAGACCTGGGCAATGCGGGCGGCAGCATGCAGGCGCAGCGCCTGGAGCTGGCCAGCGGCGGCGGCATCGACAACACGGGCGGCACCCTGGCCCAGACCACGGCGGGGCTGTCGGTAACGGCGCGCACGGTGGACAACAGCCAGGGCCAGTTCGGCACGCCGCAGCAGGCCACTGACACGGGCGGGGCGGTAACGCCTTCGAGGCCTTCCGGCGGCAGCGGGTCGGGCACGGAGGGCGGCACAACCGCAAGCGGTAGCGGCAGCGCAACAGGAAGCGCAACAGGCAGTGGCACGGCAGCGGGTGGGACGGCGGTGGCCGCTCCCCTGCCCCCGGGCGTGATCCAGGCCGCAGGCGCGCTGGTCAACCAGGGGGGCAAAGTTGAATCGGGCGGTGCGGTCAGCCTGCAGACGCAGGCGCTGGACAACCGCCAGGGACAGATGCGCCTGGACAGCCTGCAGGTGAGTGGCGGCACGCTGGACAACAGCGCCGGCCAGATCACGGCGGCGGGCGATGTGACGGTGGCGGGCCAGTCGGTGGACAGCCACGATGGCAGCATCCAGGCACAGAACATTCGCCTGTCGGCCCGCCAGGGCGTGAGCCTGGGCGGCAGCGCGCAGCTTGCGGCCCGCCAGACGCTGTCGGTGGATGCCGCGCAGGTGGACAGCAGCGGCACGCTGCGCTCGGGCGGCGACACGGCCATCCGGGCGGACGGTCCGGTGAACAGCAGCGGGCAGGTGTATGCCGGGGGCAACCTGGCCATCACCAGCCTGGGCACGGTGACGAATACGGGCGTGGCCGGTGCAGCGGGCGACACCACGGTGACAGCAGCCCGTCTGACCAGCCATGCAGGCAGCACGCTGGCGGCGGGCCTGCAGGCCGATGGCCGCCTGGCGGGTAACGGGCGTCTGCAGACCAGCGCCACGGGTCAGACCACGCTGCAGGGCAGCACGCTGAGTGCGGGCGACCAGTCGCACAGCGCCGCGGCGCTGGATGTGTCCGGCGGTGACAGCCAGGTGTCCGGGCGCAGCGTGACGCTGGAGGCGAAGTCGGGCGGCCTGGATGCGTCCGCAGCCACGGTGACGGCCGCGCAGACCCTCAAGGCCACGACGCCGGGGCTGCTGGACACGCGGGGCGCCAGCGTCAGCGCGGCGCAGCTGGACCTGGCCGCGCAGGCTCTGGACAACGATGGCGGACGCCTCAGCCAGAGCGGCAGCGGCGACATGACGCTGGACCTGGCCGGAACGCTGTCCAACCGCCAGGGGGTGCTGGAGAGCAGCGGCCGCAACCTGACGCTGAAGGCCGCGGCGCTGGACAGCACAGCAGGCCGGATCACGCACAGCACGGCGGATGCCAGCGGGCAGCTGGCCATCACCACGCAGTCGCTGGACGGTGCAGGTGCCACGATCCAGGGCAATGGCGGCGTCAGCCTCCAGGCACGGCTTGCGCGCCTTGGCGGGGCCACGACCACGGCCGTGGGCGCGCTGGATATCGGCAGCCAGACGCTGGACGCCAGTGGCGGTACGCTGCAGGGCGACAGCATCCGGCTGGGCGCCAGCCAGGCCCTGACGCTGGGCGGCAGCGCGCAGGTCTCGGCGGTGAAGGGCCTGCAGATCGATGCGGGCCAGGTGGACAGCGGCGGCACGCTGCGCTCGGGCGGCGACACGGCCATCCAGGCCAGCGGCCCGGTCAGCAATGCCGGGCAGGTGTACGCCGGGGGCAACCTGGCCATCACCAGCACGGGGGCCGTGACGAATACAGGCCTGGCCGGATCGGCGGGTGACACCACGGTGACTGCAGCCCGTATCACCAGCACGGCAGGCAGCACCCTGGCGGCGGGCCTGCAGGCCGATGGCCGCGTGCCCGCAGACAGCAGCGCGACGCTGCGCACCCGGGCCAGCGCAGACACCGTGCTGGCCGGCGCGGTGCTGGCCACGGGCACGCAGGAGCACAGCGCGGCGGCCCTGGATGTCGGCGGCAACACGCTGCAGGCGCGGGACATCCGCCTGCAGGCGCGCACGGGCGCCGTCAGCGCGGCGGGCGCCAGCCTGACGGCGACAGGCACGCTGGCCCTCCAGGCCGCAACCCGGCTGGACACGCAGGGCGCTACCGCGACAGCGGGCCAGCTTGAGCTGGCCGCGCACGACATCAGCAACGCCGGGGGGCGTCTGCAGCAGTCGGGAAGCGCAGCGACCACGATCAGCCTGCCGGGGCGGCTGGACAACAGCGGCGGCGTGATCGCCAGCAACGGCTCGCGCCTGTCGGTGACGGCGCAGGGCCTGAGCAATGCGGGCGGCGCGGTGCGCGGCGCAGCGGTGGACATCACCACCCGCGACCTGCTGGACAACGGCGCGGGCGGTACGTTGCGCGCTGCGGGCTCCCTGGACGTGAAGGCGGGCCAGCTGGCCAGCGCGGGCAGCATCAGCGCGGGCGGTGACGTGACCGTGACCAGCGCGGGCGACCTGTCGCAGTCCGGCCAGATGGTGTCGGACACGGGCCGCGTGCAGGCCAGTGCCGGTGGCACGCTGCACGGTGCGGCGGGCAGCCTGACGGCGGCGGCTGGGGATGTGAGCCTGACGGCCGGGCGCATCGCCCAGGACGCGGGCAGCACGCT
The DNA here is from genome assembly GCF_037688875.1 of Amphibiibacter pelophylacis. Lineage (NCBI taxonomy): Bacteria > Pseudomonadati > Pseudomonadota > Betaproteobacteria > Burkholderiales > Sphaerotilaceae > Amphibiibacter > Amphibiibacter pelophylacis. Next base: position 8,077 of record NZ_JAWDIE010000018.1, on the reverse strand, counting down.
GGCAGCGGGGCTGGCGGGAGACGGCAGTATCCAGGCGGGCCGGGGTACGCTGGCCACTGCGGCCATGCAGGACAGCCACCTGAACGGCACGCTGGCCAGCGGCGCAGGTCAGCAGCACAGCGGGGCCAGCGTCGATCTGGCCGGAGCGAGCCTGACGGGCCAGTCGGCCCGCGTCCAGGCCAGTGCGGGGGATGCCGATGCGTCGGGCAGCCGCATCAGCGCAGCGCAGGGCGTGAGCCTGCAGGCCGCAGGCACGGTCCGCACGGCCGGGGCCAGTGTCTCGGGCCAGGACGTGAGTGTGTCGGCGCAGTCGCTGGACAGCCAGGGCGGCACGCTGCAGGCGGCGGGCACGCTGTCGGTGGCGGCGCGCGACGTGAACAACACGGACGGACGTCTGCTGTCCAGCGCCACCACAGCGGTCACGGCCACGGGCGTGCTGGACAACACGCGGGGGCTGATCTCCAGCCAAGGCACGGTGTCGGTGGTGGACCCGCAGGCGCAGGCCAGCCGCACGCTGGTGGTGACCAACACCGGCGGCACGCTGATTGCAGGCCAGGATGCCGGGGGCGAGCCCACGGGCCTGCTGAAGCTGCAGGCCGCGAAGCTGGGCCTGGACGGCCAGGTGCTGAGCCTGGGCGACATGGACGTGAGCCTGCTGGGCGACCAGACCTTCGCTTCGGGCAGCACGCCGCTGCAGGCCAACGGCAGCCTGAGCCTGACGACCACCGGCCGGCTGACCAATGGTGGGCTGCTGCAGCCGGGGCGCGATCTGACGGTGACGGCGCAGGACGTGGACAACCAGGCTGGCGGCGTCCTGTCCTCCGGGCGGACCACCCACCTGGCCGTTGCGGGTACGCTGACCAACCGGGGCCAGATCGACGGCGGCCTGACGCACATCGAGGCCGGAACGCTGGCCAACACCGGCACGGGCCTGATCATGGGCAACCGGGTGGCGGTGGCGGCCGGGACGGTGGACAACTCGGCGGAAGGGGGCAAGGCCGCGACGATCGCCTCGCGGGGCGATCTGGACATTGGGGCAGCAACCCTGCGCAACCGGGATGGGGCCGAGCTTCTGGCGCTGAACGATCTGACGGTGGGTGGGGCGCTGGGCGATGCAGGTCGATCTACAGGCAAGGCTGGTACGGTCTCGAATCAAAGTGCCAGGATCTTGGCTCAAAATAATCTGAGCTTGACTGCGGAATCAATTGAAAACAAGAATATTCACTTTAAATATAGTATATCTAAGACTGTTTCGAAGGGCGCTCAAGAGTACATATTGTCATCCGGAAAAATTCTTCAAGCAAAAGATGTTGCTTGGTCGAAACGGTATGATCCGAGTGAGTGTTTTTTTGGCCAGTGTGGCTTTGGAGCAAATGGTGGAATATATCCTGCATCCGGGGCTTATGCGGATATAAGATTCAAGGGGTATTACTTTGGTCCGGATGCGTACACGCCCCCTTATTTAAGTGTGGGTGATCATGATACAAATTTGCCTGCACGATTTAGCTATCGTGGTGACTCCCCGATATGGTCGGATTTGGGTGTTAAACGACCAAAGACAGATGGTTTGGCGCCAAACATGCCGACCGGAGAAGATAACGGCACTACCTTCACACCTGCCTCAGATCTGGCCATAGCCACATGGTTGAAGGAAGTTCAGCCGTGGCTGGATTTGCAAAACAGGATTAATCAGTTTAGAAAAGAAGTTCAAGTCGATCTTTTATCTGGTCAAACGCCTTACAATCAGTTTGATGTTCAGCAGGATGTTCTAACCATTGACCCTGATTCCGAGAAAAAGGCTGCGGTCATTTCGAGCGGAGCTAATCTAATGCTGTCTGCTTCAAGTCGTCTTGAGAACTATGCCAGTAAAATTCTTGCAAAAGATATATCAATTGCAGGTTCTAGCTTGGATAACTCGGGGCCTACCGTTTCTTTGGCTACGAAAGTTATCAATGGATTTACTTATGAGTGGGCTTTTTTATTTAAGTCTTGTGATCCGTTTTGTGATGATGTCTACGGATGGAAAAGCCAAGCTTACTCGCCGCCCGCTGTTTACAAAGAAACTGAAGTTGGTGTTATTCCACTGAACGGGGATGGGGGCGGCATTCCTGTAAGCCCAAATTTTCCAGCTCCGGGAGAATCGATTCCGGTCAAGGATTTAGCCCCGGTCGTCGGTGTGACGTCTATAGCAGCTAGTGTGCATGCCGGAAAAACTACGGACAAAGCAGTGAGTGCAGCGGTTATAGCTGTAGGACAGACGGTAGGCACTTCGCTGCCCGGCGTGACGTCCGCTGTAGCACCCTTGCAGGCTGGTGCCTCCGCAACCAGTACTGTACCCCCCAGCGGCGCCTTCATCCGCACCGTAACCACTGCAGCCACGCTGCCTGCTTCCAGCCTGTTTGCTATCAATCCGGCGGCCGACAACAAACCTCTGGTGGAAACCAACCCGGCGTTCACGCAGTACAGCCAGTGGCTGTCGTCGGACTACATGCTCAAGGCGCTTGCGATTGACCCTGCGACCACGCAAAAACGCTTGGGCGATGGCTTTTACGAGCAGCGCCTGATCAACGAGCAGGTAGCCCAGCTCACCGGGCGGCGCTACTTGGGTGACTACACGACAGACGATGGGCAGTACCGTGCCCTGATGGACAACGGCGCCACTTTTGCCAAAGCCCAGCAGCTTCGGCCCGGCATTGCCCTGACGGCAGCGCAGATTGCCCAGCTCACCAGCGATATCGTCTGGCTGGTGGCGCAGGACGTGAAGCTGCCCGATGGCACGACCACCCAGGCGCTGGTGCCCCAGGTGTATGCCCGAGTTCAGCCCGGCGACATTGACGGCAGCGGCGCGCTGATTTCTGGCGATACGCTGAAGCTGAATGTGTCGGGTGGCCTGGTGAACTCCGGCACGCTGGCCGGGCGGCGCGTGGTGGATATCCGCGCGGGGGACGTGACGAACCTGGGCCGCATCACGGGCCAGGACGTGGGCGTGAAGGCCGACCGCGATATCGCCGTGACCGGCGGAACGGTGGACGCGCAGGACAGCCTGAAGCTGGACGCCGGGCGCAACCTGGCCGTGGCCTCCACCACCGTGGGCGGCAGCAGCCAGGATGGCCCCAGCAGCCACAGCTACACCGCTCTGGACCGCGTTGCGGGCCTGTATGTGACGGGCTCCGGTGCCACGCGGCTGCAGGCGACAGCGGGCCAGGACATCCAGCTCACGGCCGTGCAGGTGGCCCATGCAGGCGGTGCAGGCAGCACCACGCTGCTGCAGGCCGGGGGCGATCTGACGCTGGATGCCGTCAGGACCGGCCGGTCGCAGAGCATCGTCTGGGATGCCGACAACCACCTCAAGGCCAGCCAGAGCCAGGACGTGGGCACCACAGTCCAGGCCGCAGGCGACATCGCCCTGAAGGCGGGCGGCGACATCAGTGGCCGTGCGGCCACGGTGTCCAGCAGCGCCGGGGCGGTGACGGCCGACGGCCGGGATGTGAAGCTGGCCGCCGGGGAAAGCAGCAGCAGCTTCGACCAGGCGCAGCGCCACACCAGCTCCGGCTTCCTGAGCAGCACAACCATTGCCAGCCGCACGACGAGCGACCAGACGAAGGCTGTGGCCAGCGAACTCTCGGGCCGCACGGTAGCCATCAACGCCAGCCGGGACGTAGCGGTGACGGGCAGCAACATCCTGAGCGATGCGGGCACGGGGATCACGGCCGGGCGCAACGTGGACATCACCGCCGCCGCGCAAAACAACGCCTCCAGCAGCGACTACAGCAAACGCAGCAGCGGCCTGCTGGGCGGCGGAGGCTTGGGCTTCACTATCGGCACGCGCAGCCAGAGCAGCGCCCAGAAGCAGGCCGGTGACACCGCCGCAGGCAGCGTCATCGGCAGCACGGGCGGCAACGTCAGCATCCAGGCCGGTCAGACCTACACGCAGACCGGCAGCGACGTGCTGGCGCCCAAGGGCGATATCGGCATCCAGGCCAAGAAGGTGGACATCACCGAAGCCCGCGAGAGGCGCAGCGACAGCAGCGAACAGAAGTTCAGCCAGAGCGGCATCACCGTGGCGCTGAGCGTTCCGGTGATCGAAGCCGTACAGGGCGTGACGCAGATGGCCAATGCGGTACAGGACACCCGAAGCGCCCGGATGCAGGCCATGGGCACGGCGATGGCGGCCGTCAAGGCCAGCGATGCGCTGGATGCCGCAAAGGCGACGGCCCAGTCGCTGAACGACGGCAAAGTGCCCGATGGCGTCAGCCTGAGCGTGTCGCTGGGCAGCAGCAAAAGCCGCAGCAGCAGCACGTCCAGCAGCGAAAGCGGCCGGGGCAGCACGCTGGCGGCGGGTGGCAACATCGCCATCCAGGCGACGGGCGGGGGCCAGGGCAGCGACCTGACCGTGCGCGGCAGCAGCATCCAGTCGGGCGGCGACATTGCGCTGAAGGCCGACAACCGCGTGCGCGTGCTGGGCAGCCAGGACGAAACGCAGCAGGGCGGCAGCGACAGCTCGGGCAGCGCCGCCATCGGCCTGAGCGTGGGTCTGGGCGAGCAAAGTGCTGGCCTGTCGCTGACCCTGGCGGCCAGCCGCGCCCTGGGCCACCGCAACGGCAGCGCGACCACCCAGCAGGACAGCACGGTCGCAGCGGGCAAAACCCTGACGATAGACAGCGGCGGTGACACCGACATCCTGGGCGGCACGGCCAGCGGCGAAACCGTCAAGGCGCGGGTGGGCGGCAACCTGAACCTGGCCAGCCTGCAGGACACGGCGAAGTTCAAGGAGGACAGCAAAAACGCCGGTTTCAACGCCAGCATCCCGATTCCGGGCATGTCCACGGGCACCGCGAGCGCGTCCCTCAGCGCAGGCAAAACAGCCCTCCGCAGCGACTACGCCAGCACGCAGACCACCAGCGGTATCAAGTCGGGCGACGGCGGGTTTGATGTGCAGGTGAAGGGCAAAACCACGCTGGATGGCGCGGTGATCGCCAGCAGTGATGCTGCGGTGGCTCAGGGCAGAAACCGCTTCCGCAGCGAAGGCCGCACAGAGCTGAAGGACATCACCAATTCGGCCAAGTACAGCGCGGACAGCGTGAGCGTTGGGGTGGGAATCTCTGGCGCAGCATCAAAGGACACCGGCGCCCAACCGGTCCAGAAGTCCGGCCCGGCGCTCAACGGTGCGGGCCTGGGCAGCGACAGTGGCAGTGCTGGCAGCGTGACCCAGGCGGGTATCAGCGGTATTGCGGGCGATACTTCCGTGCGCAGCGGGGATGTGGGCAGCGGGATCAAGCCGATATTTGATGCGGACACAGTTCGCGCGGATGTGAATGCGCAGGGGGTGATTACGAAGGAGTTTGGACCCGTTGCGGCGAAGGAATGGGGCACTCTGGCCGACCATTTGGCGCTCGAGGCGCAGAAGGAAGGCCGCACGGAGGACGCTGAAAAATGGCGTGAAGGCGGTACTTACCGCGCGGCAGGCCATGCAGTACTGGGTGGCCTGACAGGCGGCACGGCCGGTGCTGTGGGCGCATCGGCGTCCAGCCTTGCCGCGCCAGTTCTTGGGGGCGTTCAGTCCAAACTGGCTGCGGGGCTTGCGAGTGCAGGCCTGTCTGACAAGCTGGCCCAATCCCTTGCGGGAGCCACGGTGGCGACGGCAGCGGGCGTGACGGGAGCTGTGGCCGGTGGCACTGCGGCGGGCACGGCGGCGCTGAACCAGGATGCGAATAACAGGCAGCTGCATCCGGATGAGGTCAAACTGATTGACAGTAATGCGGCTCGTTATGCTCTGAGGCGGAAAATCAGTCGTGAAGAAGCCATCAAGGAGCTGGCCCAGCAGGCTGCACGGCAGGCAGATGCCACCTGGTCTGTGTTTTTGGGGAGTGAGACTGATACCGCCGCTAAACTGTTTCTGAAGGAAATCGGGGCAGGCCGGACATTCACGAATGACGAAGGGAACCAGCAACCTCTGTTTACGGCTGGGGCGGGTGATTTTGCAAACGCGATGCGAGGTGCGTCGTATGCTCGCAGCAGCACTGAAGTGATGGATCTTTACCGCCGTGATCTGCAACCTGATGCTGCGGCTGCAACGCCGGGCCAAATAGCAGCGAACGCCGGGACATTGGTGAAGGATGGAGCGATTGAAGCGCTCAGTACTCTGCCGGGTGCAGCTGCCCAAGTGATACTGCATCCAATTGATACGGCCAAGGCTATGCCGGGCGCCGTTGTCGATGGCTTCAGTCAGGCGGGGCAAAGTCTAGGTGGTTCGGCTGCAATTGCTTTTGATGACGCTTCGCGCCAGCAGCTGATTGATTTGTACGGCAGCAATGCGGCCCCTGGCATCGCGGCAACAGCAGGGGCTCTGCCTGCTGCAGCAATGGTTCTGCCGTCTACACCCGCAGGAAAAATTGCGCTTAAGGCTGGGGGGAAAATCCTCGTGGATGGGGCAGAGGCTGCTGTGACGGCCGGAAACAAGGTACTTGACGCTGCTGCAGTTGCTTTCGAAACCAATAAAATCCGTAATCTTGAACAAGTCACTATGTCCGCCAAGGGCACGATCTCGGCGCAGAAAATAACCTTGGCTGGTACACCTGCCGCTTTGAACGAGGCTGAACTGTCAAAGCTGTCGGGATTGGGGAGCTTGGACTCGAATGCTGCAGGAGCGCTGCGTGAAGAGGTGACAGATTCTTACTTTAGACGGAATGGATTCACGGCGCTGGACGGCAAGTGTGGCGCGGGGAATAAAAATTGCTTCGATGGGGTTTATGTGAAAAATGGGCAGGTGTACATCAATGAGGTGAAGCCGATTGGTTCAAAAAATACTATTTCCTTGAGCGGTAATTCCTCTTCGCCAAATGACATCGGCGTCCAGATGACTAAAGAGTGGATCGACAGTAGGCTCGACGAGCTGTTCAGCTCAGGGGATCCGGTGAAAATTAAAACAGCAAATATTATTCTTGATGCAATCAAGAGTAAAAATTTGGTTAAGACGGTTTCGGGGGTTCGGCCTGATGGTATCACAACGCTGGGGATAAAATGAATATAAAAATTATTTCTCGAGAAGAAAAATTAATTAATAATTTGAATTCTTTTAAAATGAATTTGCCAGGGGATATTAGTCTGTATGTATCCGGGCAGGTTAAAGTTGATAGGGCATTTATTCTTGCTAGACTATCTGGGTTTCATGCCAATTTAGCGCTGGAAGAGGGATTCCTAAAAGGCAATGACGAGCAGTTTCGTCAGAACTTTTATTTGGCGCACTTGATCTCGGATGAGGCTAATAAAAAAGGATTTAATCCGGGGTTTCGCGACCTCGGATTCCCAATAAAATATTTCGCTTTCGCCCTGCTCTCTGACAGCTCCGACTGTGTTAAGGCGATTTCTGAAGTTGAATTATTTAACAAGGATGATTACAAAGGGTATCATTTTTACTGCCATCTTTTGCAGTTATTGCTAAAAGACGATTTCGAAGCAATACAAGGCTTTTTGGAAAGTGGAAAAAAAAGATGCTCAGGAGATTTTCGCAATCAATTAATCGAGGGGAAGGATTTTTTTACGCTTATCATTAATCGCGATGTAGCGGGGCTGGAGGCGCATATCGAGGCGCTAGCTCACAAAAAAACCAGCGTCTTAATTGATGGCGAGTTTCTTAATCCATGGGCATCTGTGTGCGCAAAAATTTGCTGGATCAAAGGTATCGAGGTTCAAGTTGATCACCCTTTGGTTCCGATGGACTTGATGCCTGTGCGGCCATTAGACCATTACGAAATTGAGTACGAGTTTTTAAAACCCGGTTGGGAGCCGCCAAAGCAAAGTTTCATGGACAGGGTAAAACGGATGGTCAAGCGCTGATCTGGCGGTGATCGCCTCTCAGTCTGTCGGGCGACCTGACCGTGCGCGGCAGCAGCGTCCAGTCGGGCGGCGACATTGCGCTGAAGGCCGACAACCGGGTGCGCGTGCTGGGCAGCCAGGACGAAATGCAGCAGGGCGGCAGCGACAGCTCGGGCAGCGCCGCCATCGGCCTGAGCGTGGGTCTGGGCGAGCAAAGTGCAGGCCTGTCGCTGACCCTGGCGGCCAGCCGCGCCCTGGGCAG